>DATEPG010000591.1:0-11095 GCA_035273265.1 Polyangiaceae bacterium | reverse complement strand
CTGAACCCCGCTGGCGTCACGCCCGAGTTGGTCCAGGCCATGAAGCGCGCGGGCTTCAAGAGCGTGATGTGCACGCCCGAGAGCGCTTCCGAGGTCACCCTCAAGACCCTGCGCAAAGGCTTCCAAAAGCACGCCGTTATTCGCGCGGCTCACGCGCTCCGTGAGGGCGGTCTGCCGACGTATTGGTTCTTCATGCTGGGCGCGCCCGGTGAAACCATGGACACGGTGCGGGAGACGCTCGCCTTTTGCGAGGAGCACATCGCGCCCAGCGATATGGTGCTATTTTCGACGGGTATTCGCGTGTACTCCGGGACGCCGCTCGAGCGACAATGCAAAGACATGGGCTGGTTCGCCGAGGACGACCCGCTGTTTTTGCCCTCCTGGTTCTTGTCGCCCGAGCTCGATCTCAATGAGCTGTATCGAACGCTGATGGCGGCGGCCGCAGTGCACCCGAATTGGATGACCAACGCCGAGACCGTGGTCAGCCCCGCGATGAATACGATGATGAAGGGCGCTTTCAAGGCTCTCGGCTGGAAGGGCCCTTTTTGGAAGCACTTGCCACGCTTGTTTGGGCTCGCGAATCGTTTTGGCGTGCGTCAGCGCGGCCTTGAGCAGCACGCCGCCAATCTGCGCAAGGTGACTGACGTGCGGCACTATCGGGGCTAGCCAAAGGCTGCGGGCATCGCCAGGGTCGTCTACTATCGATACCCATGACGGCGGTTCGTCCACCCCCTCCCGCGCCGCCCTGGGCGAGCTCCTTGTTCAGTGTCGGTGTCACGGGCACCAACGGCAAAACCTCGACCACTGCCATGATCGCTGCACTGTTGGGCGAGCTTGCGCGTCCGGTCGCCCGAGTGACCACGGTGGGCGCCTTTCTCGACGAAGAGCGGCAGGACGTACCCGCGCACTATGCGGGCTTCCTAGAAACGCTTCAGCGCTGCCTGCAGCGCGGGGGTCGCTACGCGGCTTTGGAGTTCACGAGTGAAGCGCTAGCACTCGGCTTTGCCAAGGCTTGGCCGTGCCGCGTGGCGGCGTTCACGAATCTCAGCTTGGACCACTCCGACGCGCACGGCTCGCCGGAGCACTACTTGGCCAGCAAAGCCCAGCTTTTCATGGCGCTCGCAGCCGGCGGCAGCGCGGTCCTCAACGGGCGAGACTCGGCCGCGCAGCTGCTGTCGGAAGTGATTCCCGCGGGGATCAACGTGCTTACTTACGGCGTGCCCTCGCGGGGCGAAGCCTGGACGTCGCTCGATCTGGCCGCACACTCGTTGCACGTGGCCGTGGATGGCACGCATTTCGAGCTCGAACCGTGCGCCCGCTTTCCCGAGCTTCCCTCGAGTCTGCGCATTCGCGCCGTGGGTGAAATCTTCGTCGAGAATGCGCTGGCCGCACTGGCGGCCGCGCTGGCTTCGGGGGTGCCCGCGAGCGCAGCCGTGAGCGCTCTGTCGCGAGTGGAGCCGCCACCGGGTCGCTTTCAGATCGTCCGCGAACGGCCCCATGTGGTGGTCGACTACGCGCACACGCCGGACGCATTGAGTCGCACGCTGGCTACCGCGCGCACACTGTGTCAGGGCCGATTATGCGTCGTGTTCGGCGCTGGCGGACAGCGCGATCGCAGCAAGCGCCCGCTGCTGGGCGCGGCAGCGCGCGGGGCCGATCGCGTGCTGCTCACCTCGGACAATCCCAGACACGAAGATCCGCAGGCGATCATGGAGCAGATCGCAGAAGGCCTCGGCGATCACGCCGACGTGCTGCGCGAAGTCGATCGCGCACGCGCCATCGAGCTCGCGGTCCGCGCCGCTGCCCCGGCGGATTGGCTCGTGATCGCTGGTAAGGGGCACGAGCGCGAGCAAGAGAGCGCGGGCGTGCAGATCGCCTTTTCGGATGAGGCGATCGTGCAAAGTGTGCAGATCTGACACGGCCTGCAGCGCGGTCCCGAGCGCGCAACTAGCTGGTTTGTGTGTGCGCGCGGGCTGGCATGGCTCGTGCTCCGTGATTGGGCAATCGCGCCCCAACCTGGGATGCGACTCTTTCAGGAGTTTCGCCCATGATCATCGAAAAGTCGGGTTTTCTTCTGATGGCTGGAACGCTCGCCGCGGGCGGGGTTGGCGGCTGGCTGGCGCACGACGCCAAGTCGAATCGCGAGCGCATGCGATTCGCCGAACCGCCGACCACGGCCGTGCCCGTGGTCGCGTCGGCGCCTTCAGCGCTCCCTTCAGCAGCGCTCGTTGCCCAATTGGCGCCAGCTCTGCCCGCTTGCGACGACAACCAGGGCACGGTCGAGGATTGCCCCGCGATGGGCCCAGCAGACGAGGGCGTCTGTACCAACTTCGCGGCCAAGCGTTGCTCGGAGTTCAAATCCGCTTTCAAACCCAAGGTCGCGCAAGCGGCAGTGGCTTGTGTGAAAACTCTCAAAGGCAATGCCGCCTGCGATCCTTCGCGCGTGAACCTGTGTGGTCACAGCGCGCTGATGGCTGCTTGCCCAGAACCCACTCCAGATCCCACGCAGACCGATGCCAACGGCGCCGTCATCTCCGCGGTTACGAGCGCGTGCGAGAGCATCGTCAAGGGCTGCGCGGGGCAGGCGCTCTTGCCCACGTTGGCGGATTGCCGGCAGACGCTGTCCGGCATGACGGACTTCGGACGCGCCAGTATGGTGGAATGCATGGCTGCCCACTGTGGAGACAAGGGGCTTCTGGGTTGCGAGGGGACGCGCGGAAGCGCGGCCACGCGCTAGCGCGCTACAAAAAACGCCCGCTACCCGATGCGATGTTTCTCATTGGGTAGCGGCTCAGCAGCGTCACCCGCGCGTCACTCTCGCTCGTACGTGCCGACGATCTCACCCCATGCCAGCACGTGTCCCGTCATCGCCTCGAGCAGCGCATCGCGCTCGGCGCCGGGAGCGAGTTCCAGGGGCACGTCCAGGGCGAACACTTGGAAGTGGTAGTGGTGCAGCCCGTGTCCCGGGGGTGGGGCAGCGGGCGTATAGCCGAGCTCGGATCTGCTGTTTTCGCCGATGCGGTAGTCATGCTGCGTCTGAGCATCCACATCGCTCGCGCTGCTCGGGATCCCGTACACCGACCAATGCAAAAACGGCTCGAGTTGCGGCGCGTCCGGATCCTCACACAGCACGACCAGCGAGCGAGCGGCAGCTGGGATATTGGTGAAGCCGAGCGCAGGCGGCGCGCCCACGCCGTCGATCGTGCAAGAAATGGGGAGCGCAAGGCCTGGCTCGAAGGCCACGCTGTGCACTTCGATCTCCGGAGCCAGAGCTGCCGCCAGTTTATGTGACGCGAGCTTGTCGTTGCCCGCGCGGATCCCTTGCATGGCGTGACCAGCGGCCACGCTGACTTCATGTACGATGCCCATACCGCCGAGCTTTGCAGAAACCGTACCGGCCGCGGCACACTTGCAAAGCAGCGGTCACTCGGGGTCAGAAGCGCCGGACCGCCGATGCGATTCGTCGCATGTGACGGATCTGCGCTTCAACCCAGCTTGGAGCGGTAGGCTGCTTCGTCGAAGCCGACCAAGGCCAGCCCCTTGCCCAGGACCAGTGGGCGCTTGATCAGCTTGCCGTCGGCCGCCAGCGCATCGAGCGCTTCTGCTTCGCTCATGGTGGCCAATCGTTCGCCAAATTTGCCCTCCCGGTAAGACGCGCCAGACGTATTGAACAGCTTCTTCAGCGGCAGGCCGCTGCTGCTCAATGCCTCGCGCAGTTCACGCTTGGCCGGAGGATGTTCGACGATGTCGATCAGCTCCACCGAGACGTCGTGAGCCGCCAGCCATTTGAGTGCTTTTTTGCAAGTGGTGCATTGCGGATAGTGAAAAACGCGAAGTTTGCTCATCGGATCATCTCTTCGAAGTGAGGCGCGCGCGGCCGATGTAAGCGTCCGCGCGACCTCAGCATACACCGTTTGCCCGCAGCAGCCGCGCGAGCGCGCAAGCGGAGCCGGAGCGCTCGTTTGAAGCGAGGACAGTCGTGGTGATAGGCTGGGAGGTCATGGGAGCTTTTCGCTTTGTCGTGACTTTGCCGAGCGCCACTTGCCTGTGTACCGCTCTTGCTGTTTGCCTGCTCAGCTCGAGTCCCGCCTCCGCCGCCAGTGACGAAGAGAAGG
Organism: Polyangiaceae bacterium; assembly: GCA_035273265.1. Classification (GTDB taxonomy): domain Bacteria; phylum Myxococcota_A; class Polyangia; order Polyangiales; family Polyangiaceae; genus PMG-095. The sequence continues at coordinate 6,980 of DATEPG010000591.1, read as the reverse complement.
CAGGCGCCCGCGCAGCCGCTACCCAAGGCCAAGCCGCCTATGAGCACCAGCGGTGGGCCGAGTCCCTCGATCTGTTCACGCGCGCGGAGTCACTCGTGCACTCGCCGGTGCACTTGCTGTACAAGGCGCGCTCGTTGGTCCAGCTCGGCCAATTGGTGAAGGCTCGCGAAGCTTACCTGAGCATCACTCGCGACGATTCCGCCAGTACGGCTCCCGCGGTCTTGAAGGCCCGGGAAGATGCCGCGAAAGAGCTGTCGCAGATTGAGCCGCGCCTGGCTAGCCTGACGGTCAAAGTCGAAGGTCCAGGGGCAACAGAAGCGAGCGTGGAAATGGACGGCGTGAGGGTGCCGATCGCGTTGGTCGGAGTCGCGCGTCCCGCGGATCCGGGTCAGCACACGCTGCAAGCTTCGGCCAATGGCGCCGCTGCCAATCCCCAAACCGTTACTCTCAAGGAGGGCGGTACGGCCACGATCACGCTGCTGCTCGAGCCGATCCCCGGCGGCGCTCCGGTCGTGCCCCTAGCCCCCGCTCAACCAGTGACTTCGCCGCCGATGACCAGCGCTGCGGTCGACGCGAACAGCGCGACTGAATCGGGCAATGGGCTCAGGACCGGTTCCTATATCGCTTTTGGTGTCGGCGTCGCGGGCGTCGCGCTGGGCACGGTGTTCGCGCTCAAAGCCAAGAGCAACTACAGTGACGGCAACGACCTCTGCCAAAACCAAGACCCCTGCCAGTTGTCTTCGGCCGAAGCCGCGCAACGCGAACAGCTGGGCAAAGACGGCGACAGCGCCAAAACCATTTCCATCATCAGCTTCGTCGCTGGCGGCGTCGGCTTGGCCGCAGGCACGACCCTCTTCATCCTGTCAGGAAAGAAGCAGAATGAACCCGCGCGAGCTGGCGTACATCCCTGGCTCGGCCTGGGTTCGGCTGGAGTGAGCGGTCGCTTCTAAACATGACGTACAACGCCAGGCGCTGCGCGCGCCGCAACTTTTGGCCAATCGGAGTGGGCATGTCTTATCGAAATCGCACGGTGCTTTGCGGGTTACTCATCGGTTCTACGCTGGCGATCGCATCGGCCTGCGGCGGACTCAGCGATGTGAAGGTCGTGATCACGGATCAAGCGGGCAACGGCGGTAATTCGAGCGGTGGTGACGGCTCGAGCGGCACCGGAGGCGCAAAGCCGAGCGGCGGAGATTCGTCCGGTGATAGCGGCGCGGCGGGCGTGGTCGGCACGGCCGGTGCCGCCGGCGACGATGCGAGCGGCGGCGACGGTGGCGAAGGCGGCCAAATAACCGTTCCCGATCCCATGCCCGGGCCGCCCACGGTGATCTCCGTTTCGCCCAAGGACCAAGCCACCGATGGCGAACCTCTGGGCGTGATTCGGGTCAGCTTCTCCGAGCCGCTCGACCCTGCCTCGGTCACGGCTGCCAGCGTTCAGATCAAGGATAGCGCCGGCACGCCGCTCGACGGCCTGCTGACCTATGCGGACGCGGTGGCGACGTTCAGGCCCAAGGGGCGCATGCAGCTACTCGGCAGCTACACCGTGAACGTGGCTCAGGCCGTGACCGACGCGGACAAAACGCCGATGGAGCAACCGTTCAAGTCCTCGTTCTCCGTTAGGGACGGCGTGTGGGGACGAGGCGAGAGCTCGCTAACGACGGGCACGGGGGGCTTCGATCGCGGTATGCTGGTATTGGCGAGTGATGGCGGTGGGCGCGCCGTGGCCGTCTGGGCACAAGCCTCCGATGCCGGACCGCCAGTCGAAATCTTTGCGTCTTTGTTCAACCAGGGCAAGGGCTGGGGTACGCCGCTGAAAGTCAACACCAACGCAGTGACGTGCGCGAGGCCAAGCGTCTCGATGAACGCGAGCGGCAATGTGATCATTGGCTGGATCGAGGAGACCAACTTGACCACCACCACCCAGCCCTACAGCCTGCAAGCTCGACGCCTCATCGGTGGAACATGGGACAAGACCTCCACGAGGATCGACGTCGCCTCAACGGCTGCTTATCAAATCGAGCCGAAGAATGTCGCTGTTGCGCTGGCAGCCAATGGTCATTCTCACGTTGCTTGGTCGTCCTCTGTCAACAACACGACCACTACGCCATCGGTGATCGAATATGGGGTGTTCGCTCGCCATGCGGACGCAGTCGGCACCTGGGACGCTTCGGTGACCCCGTTGAGCAATATGCAAGCGGCCTCCGGCGCGAGCGCCCCAGCGCTGGCGTTCGATGGAGAGAGCAACGGCTTTGCCGCCTATCAACTCACCACCGGATCGCCCTCCAAAACAAACACCCATGTGTTCCGCTTCACGACCAAATGGGGAAGTAGCGCCGTGGCCAGCGGTGCGGGTGACGGCATCGCAGCCCCCGTTGGACTCGGGATTAATGCGGCTGGTGACGCCGTGGCAAGCTGGGCACGCGCTACGGCGATCGACGCCACCAACACCAATTACGACCTAATGGCCAGTAGCTACAACAAGGCTTGGAACGTCCCGGTCGTGATTAGCACCGCCAAGACAAAATTTGTTCCGGGCCCGACATTGGCCACGGCAACGTGGACCGGTGCGAGTTTCTTGGTGGCGTGGGCGCAGAGCGGTGGCACGCCGAACCATATCTATGCCACCGAGTACAAAGGCACAGCTTGGGGCACTACCGCGATCATCTCGGATGGCAATCACAGCTCGTTCGTCCCGTGGCTGACGGCTGACGGCGGCGGCAACGCGCTCGCCGTATGGCACCAAGTGAGCGATTCGCCCGCGTCAGGAAGTACGTTCCCTCAGGACGTCGCATTTGCCCGCTTTCTTGGGGCGACCGGCAAATGGTCGGACTACGGGCGGGTGAGCAGCGCCGTTGCCGCGTATCTTTACCCGCAGGCGGTCACGCTCGCGGACGGAACCGTCCTGGCCGGCTGGCAGCGCCAGCTCAACAACGGCAATAGTAAGATAATGAGCGTGACCGGCGTCTTCGCAAACGACTTTCATTGAGCCGTTGAGCGGCGCTTTCATGTCTCCGCGGCGCGTAAATGGCCTGATTGCGAGCCGTGTCGCTCTGAGTTTGCGAATTAGCGCACGCTCACACGCCCGACACGTCACATTTGGGAAATCCGGGGAAGCTCAAGCCGCATGCCAGCGCGATATGACGGTGCTGGCAGCCGCACTCGTCGTAAAGACGAAGAACCTCTCGAATCCTCGCACGGACGCATGGGCAGCGGCCTCACGGCCGACTAGCCTGCCTTCCGCTTCAGCCGCCCCGGCCCGCCCCGGTGGAATGCCCGGAATGGGTGGTCGGACGAGCGGACGAGCGCAATACCGACCGAATGATCAAATGGCTCGGGAATATCGACGGCGTGTTGACCTAGGGCCGCAATATGCCCAGATTTGCGGCCAAAGTTGGTCGCCTCGATCAGCGTTCGTCGATTCATCGTTTTGAGGCGCGTGAGCACGTCGCTTAACGCGGGCGATCTTCAGCGGTTCGCGGAGATCACGCTGATCTCGCGAGCGAAGCTCCGTCCACGCGCAGCCGACGGATACCAGCACCGGGTCGTAGTCCCCGCGCCCGATCGTATGAACGCAAGCGCTTCTCACTTGGGACTACCGTCGGTTCGAGTCATCCCGTCCCAGTGCCTGAGTCAACTCTGCCAGCAACTCTCGCCGCATCAGGCGTTCGTCGAACAAAACGTCTAGTGCCGCGCAGCAGCACTCTGCAGCCGCATCTGACGAACTCAGGCTCAGTGCCGCACTTAGCAGTGAGTCTTCGCGAAGGCCCATTGTCAGGTAGCCGACGGCAAGGCCTGCGCCGATCGCGCACGCATCCTCGTGACTCTCGCGCACCCTTGCAATGGACAAGAAGTACGCCCGCCGGTCAACGAACGGATCGCCGATATCCCAAAACATTCGAACGTTTTTCGCTGTAGCACGCAACACGTACGCCGCTGCTCGACGACCACAACCAATGCAAGTGAATGACTCCAACCTGGATCCCAGTGCTGACCCACAAATGCGGCAAGTCGCAGTCATCGGCCCGTTCCGCGGCTCATGCAATCTTGGTACGCGGCCGCAGCGACGCCGGCACAAGTCGCCTGGCTGTGTCCGTCTTCAACACACCACGCGAACACCTTTGCTGCCCAGGCTTCGCAATCGGGCTTCTCCTTTTTCTTGTCTCTACAGAACGACTTTGAAATGCTGAAGCACAGGTCAAAACAGGCCTGGTCCAATACACCGCCACAAGTGTTGCGGCAGCCTGCCTCGCATTGCGACCTTACCCTCGAAAGACATTCCACGTCTTCATTAAGAAGGCCCGTCGGATCAATACCATTGATCGGGTCGTTCCCAACGTACACGTATAAGTTCGCCTGCCCGCCGTCGAAAAGGATCGGATCCTTGCTCACCCACCTCCCCACGACCGGGTCATAATCCCTTGCGCCAAACCGCACGAGCCCCGTCTGTGCGTCATACAACCCGCCCGCAAACCCAAATGGCACAAAATCAGCGCTTCCCGTCGTCACTGCCTGCTCACCAAACGCCGTGTACTCCGCAGCAAACGCGACATCGCTGACATTCGACACGTTGATCGCGCGCAGCACACTGCCCACGTGATCCGTCAGCAAACGGTACGTTACATTGTTGCGAACGACCAAATCGGGGGTGTTGGGGTTCGAGCCGTACACGAAGATGGACAGGAGATTACCCGATCCGTCCAACTCGGCAACGGGCTTGAGGCCATCTCGGTAGAGCCACTGTTTCATGGTCGTGGTACCGACCTTTTCGGCAATGCGGCGGTTTTGGCCATCGACGATGTAAGAAATAGCGAGGCCACTCGACGGGGTAACCGAGAGGAGGTTTCCCTGCGCGTCATAGGCGTAAGTGGTGACGCTAGCGGGCGTTGTGCGCGTGTCCGTTTTGGTTAGCAGGCTACCGTTGTTGGTGTAGGTGTACGTATACGGGCCGTAGGTCTTGAGGCGATCTTGGGCGTCGTAACTGACTTCGGAAGAGATGACGGAGAGGAATGGAGTGGTTGCTGCGCTGCGGTTGCCGTTTTGGCTGCTGTAGTCGTAGTGCTCGTACGTGACGCCGTTTCTCAGGACATCAGTCAGTCGGCCTTCGGGGCTGTACGTGTAGTCGAAGGTGATCGCCGCGGCGTTGCCAAGGGTTTGCTTGCGGCGGAGAATGCGACCAAGCGCGTCGCGTCGACCCGGCAAGTTCGTGCTCAGGTCGTCATATTCGCTGCGTAGGAGCGGCGAAATGCCAAATTTCGCGGTCTTGCTAGCGAGCTGGCCGAAGGTGTCGTAGCCGTAGACCTCGGTGAGCGAGCCGAAATTGACGTTCGTCAGTAGACCATTCACGCTATCGCGCGAGATGGCCAGTGAATCGGTACTCGGGGGAGAGCAATTGTTCAGCGAGGCGCAGGTAAGAAAACCATCCGCGTCTGCATAACCGAACTTGATGGCCTTGCTCGTGCCCGCACTATCCGTGATCGTCTCCACAACACGGGCGAAGTCGTTGTTGTAGCTCCAGCCTACGGCGCCGATGAGCGCGTTATCTGCGGACTTTGTCCATTTGTTCAATGTGGTCAGGCGACCGAGGTAGTTGAAGGATAGATCCACTCCATAGGGACCGCTGATGGATTTCAGCCGGCCTGGAGCCTGCCCTGCGGCCGTCTCGAGTGCTCCGAAATAGTCGAAATGGGCGTTGCCGGCCGGGTGGTTGACGTCAGTCAGATTGCCCGTCGTCGGATCATATATCCAATGAGTCGTCACGCCATCGGGGTCCGTCTTGTATTCGAGTTTTCGATCCGGAGTGTACGTGTAGCTGGTCTCCGTCAGCGTTGACGGCAGCACGGGCGGAACGTAGCTTAGCAATTGATCCAACACGGTGTGGGTCTGAGTGTGCTGTGTGGCGCCTGGCGGCACGACGGAGCTGAGATTGCCGTTTTCGTCCCAAGAGAAGTTGGCTGCGTCGTTGTTTGTCTCTTCCAGCAGGACGCGGCCGAAGGCATCCGTTGAGTAGGTTGTCGACTGGGCGACCACGGAGTTGCGAAAGAACGACACCGTGTTGAGGTAGCCTGCCATCTTTGGGACGCCACTGCCGAAATAGGAGTACGTCTTTTTTAGCTCGATAGTGCCGTTGTTGCGAATCTCGCTGCTCACCTTTCCTGTGTTCGTCAAGACATCGTCGTAGCTGAAAGTCGTCGGTGTCAGCGTGCCGATCTGGAACGAAGCGGTACGACCGATGGCGTCAATGGTGCGGAAGGTCTGGCGGCCCGCGGACGAGGTCGTAGTGAACTTACGATTGGCGGCGCTGTATTCGATCTTTTGGGGCTGGTCGCGACCGTTCACATTTTGCGTTTCTGTAAAGGACTGAACGGCAGATGTGAGGTCGTTCGGATTTGAAAGCACGATGGCACGGGATTGCGCCGTGGTCCTCTTCGCGTCAGCGGCACCACCCATGAACTCGACGGTGGAAGAAGCGACATGCGCACGGAGACCCAGAGCCGGGTCGCTAGCGCTCAAAGAGAACGTCGATGAACCGTCAGGGCTCCGTTGGTGTGCGCTGTATTTGTTGCCATCGGGAGCGGGATCCATTCGGCGCCCATCCAGATAGACGAGTCGCGTTACTGGCAACGAATCGGGGCCGGTGACAACGCTGGCAGTGTGCAGCGGATCCAACGATTGCGTGTCGTAAGTGGTCGTCCGCATCAGTTGATCGGTACGCGCAACGCGCCAGCCGTTTGCGATTGTCGATCGACTCAAACCCTGGCTATATCCGAGGGGGTCGGTATCCGAGGAAAGGAATCCGTTCGTGAAGTTGAACTGATACGGAAGCGCCTGTTGAGCGGAGCCTTTCGGATCCCACATCAGCTGGAGCAGCCCGTCGCCGCTGAAGTATTCGAATTGATGCACTCCACCTTCCGGGTCGGTGGCTCGGCTCAACATTTTGTCGGAGGCAGCGACAAGCAAGGTCGTGGTTTGACCAAACGGCG
>DATEPG010000590.1:0-5791 GCA_035273265.1 Polyangiaceae bacterium | reverse complement strand
AGCGCCAGGCCTTCACGACCCCGATCGAGCACGTTGCGCGCGCTGATCAGCTCGCGGGTGGGTGCCCCGAGCCACGACACACGCTGCCCGTCGGGGTGCAAGATCGCGAGATCCAAATCCGCGTCGTCTGACCACGTCGCTTCGACGCGCAGATCGCCGAGCAAAAGCGTCTCGTCGGGACCTGCTGCCGCTGCCAAGCTGCTTGCTTGGCGGGCGGTCTTTTCATCCACGAGGGCGAGCGCATCGCTGGCCCAACGGGCTCCGTTGCCCGTCCGCGCGCAGCGCAAGGCATCCGCGAGCAGCTTGGGGTCTGCGGCGCGCAGCTCGGCGATGGCCATCGCGTGCCGGCAACCGAGATCGGTTCGACCCGACCAGCGATACAGACGTGATAGCCGCTTCTGGCTGGCGACATCGTCGGGACGCATGTCCACCACACTCCCGAGCATGCGCACGGCGAGCTCACGATCACCACGCCGCGCAGCGAGGTCCGCGCGAGCGGTCAGCGCATCTGGGTCGAGCGGCTCTTTGCTGACCCAACGCTCCACCAAGTTCGAGGCGCGTCCCAGATCTCCACTGATCGCGTACAGCGAATAGGCCTTTTTGACGTTGGATCGTCGATCGGGCTGGGCAGAGAGGGCACGTTCGGCGTCGGCCACGGCGGTGATGCTGGCGCTGCGCGGCATGCGTTCACCGGTGCTAATCTGGCCCTTGCGGTCCCAGACGCGGCGCATCGGGATCATGCGTCGCGGTGGACGGGAGGGCGGCAGCTCCGGTTCTTCGAGGAGTTCACGGGGGCGCGGCTTCATGGCGGGCGCGGGAGGGGCTTGGGGAGGGGGTTGTGCGAATGCGTCGTCCATCATCGGTTCCGCGGCTGCGCGGGCGGCCGAAGGCGCTTTGGCCTTGGCCGGCGCGGCGTCCTGGGCACCGCGCGAAGCCATCGAAGTGGGGCTGGGTGCAAACGCTCCGGGACCGTTGAACGCTCCGTCGCTCTTCTTGTCCGCCCGACCGAGCGAACCCAAGCCCTGGTCCCTGGTCTCTTCGGCGTCCTCGATCGGCAACTCTGCCTTGGCTTCGCTCTGCTCGGCCACATCCTCGCCCGTGAAGCGAGTCCCGGGGGTCGCCGCCTGCAAGCCGAAGGCGCGAAGCATGGCCTCGCTTTCCAGTACCAAAAGCGAGCTGTAACGGCTGGCGACCGAGAACTGCGTCGACAGCGCGAGCGCTTCCTTTTTGGCGTCTGCGCCGCCATTTCGCTCTAGATCGGCGATCCGCGCCGCGGCGTACATGCGCGGCACGAAAGCGTTGCCCTGACTGTCCGTGGCTGCCACGTGCAGATCGTAGCGCTGCTCGAACGGTGTATCGCCCAGCTTGCCGCGCACAATCAGCGAGCCGTCGACGGTGTCCGCGTCCATGCGCGCGCTGATGTTGGCTTCGCTGCCGGCCAAGATCGTGTCGAGCTTGTGCGGTGCGACCGCGCGCAGCCCCTCGGGCAAGACCACTTCCACATCACGCAAGGCGCTGCCGTAGGTGGCGTTCAACACCCCCATGGTCGCTTGACTCAGAGTTTGTCCGGGGACGTACGGTAAGACCAGTCCGCCGCCCGCGCGCGCCAGCGCTCCGAGGGTGTCCGTGTCGGAGGCACTGCCGACCGCGACGGCCGTGATGCGCGCTCGAGAACCGCCAAGAATGTCTCGCACCGCCGACGTCACCGTGGCGGAACGAATCGGCCCGACCGTGGGCGTGCCGTCGCCGATGTAGACGATGTCTTGCACATGATCGCCCGCTACAGCCGAAAAGGCGCGCTTGGCGGTCGCGATCGCTTGTGTCGGGTCGGAGGCGCCTTCGGCCGGAATTGCGCTCAAGAAGCGCTCGATCGCTTGGGCCGCCTGCGGCCCCGGGCTGAGAAAGCCGGCGGGTAAGTCTCGGCACGTGCTGTCGCAGCCAAGTACAGTGACTGGCCCGGCGGGATCGAGTTCGCGTGCTAGCCGCACCGCCAAGCGCTTGGCGCGTTCCAAGCCTTCGCCGAACATCGAACGGCTGGTGTCGACTACGAGCACCGTGGCGTGTGTCTGATCGACGGTTGCACGCGGTAGCTTGGGTCTCAGCGTGAGCAGCGCATAGCGTTCGCCCGCCGTGCGGTAGCCGAACGCGGACAACTCGCTCTGCCTTTCGGGCAGCGCCCATTCGATACTCAGGTCGCCATTCGGTGTGAAGTCATCGGCGCTGAACGAAAACGCCCGGGCGCCGTCGCGGTCAGTGGCAGATAGCGGGTAGCCGAGCGTACGCACTGCAAACTTCGGATCGTGACCACGGACTTCGACGTCCACGTCGAAATGGCGAATCTTGGTCGTGCCACCCGGATCGACGGGCAACGGGTAGCTAAAGTGGCGGACACCGCCGACCGGGCGCACCGCCTCGGTGTAGGCGAGTACGATCCGGCGTTGCCCGTGCTTGGGGATGGGAAATATCTTGAGCTCGAAGCGCCCGCCGCGCTGCCATTCGAGCAACGCTGGGTCGCGCCACGGGCCGGGTATCCATACGATTTCGTCTTTGATTTGCGGGCGTAGGTTGGGCGCTGCGTTGACGATGGCTCCGCGCCAAATGGCGGCCGCGCGGTCACGGTCCACGAAGGCGCCTTCCTCGAGTTTGCCGTCGACCTCCAGCGCGAGTCGCTCGATCTTGGCGTCGGCCGGGATCGGAAAGCGATAAATGCCTTCCAAAACTTGATCGCTATTGTTTTCGAAGACTTCGTCCACCTCGGTGCGCGCCATGGCACCCGCGATGCGTACCCGCACGCGATGCGTCGCGAGCGTCACGGCGCCGCGCAATTCCTCCGTGCCGCCGGGTTTGCGCGCAGTCAGCTCGCCGAGGCCGCGAGCGCTGGATGCCGACTCGCTCGCGTCGAGCAAGCTGTCGGTGAATGCGACTGCTTCCGAGAGAGTTGCGCCGGCGCTCACGTATGGCTCCGCGCCTCGGTAGAGCCGAGCCTCTTCACCGGCGCTCACCTGCAGCGGGCTGGAGCCGCTCTTGGTCAGCGTGGCTCTGCCGCGAACGACGTCCAAAATTGCGAAATCAGTACCTGCGCGTAGGGCGATTTTGCCCGCCTTGATCTCTAGCGCGCCCTCGTTCACATCGAGCTGCGCGCGCGCGGTGCTCTTGCTACCCACGTCGAGCACGAGCGCGCCGTGACTGAGCCGCGCTCGGCGCGAGGCTCCGGCCAATTGCAGCTCCGTATCATGGTCGAGTGAAAGCGTGCCGCCATCGGCGAGGCTGATTTGGGCGCTGCTGCGCGAACCGGTACGCAGCAACGAACCCGCGGGTACGCTGGATCCAACGGCGGCCTGCGCGCACGCCGCGCCTCGCGGATCGCAAATCTGTAAGCCAATCCCGGTATTGGGCACGACCAAGCGGACGACGCTGCCGCGTTGGGCCGTCGCCTCCAGGGTCTTGGGTTTGGTGTGGCAGCCGCCGAGCGCGAGCGCGAGGACCGCGCTGGAGACGAAGGCTGACAGGCGAGCGAAGGCGCTGGGGCAGTGATTCATGGCAGATCCCGTGCTCTCGGAACGCGATCCGGCGCTGCGAGCTTTCAGTGGATACGCACAAGCCCGGCAATTGATTTGCTGATTTTTCTGAAACTAGCTGATCTCGCGGAGATTATCGCAGGGTAGGCGTAGGTAGGTGTGCGGCGCCCCGAGCTTCGCTAACCTGGCCCCGAGATGCCCGAACTACCGGACGTGGCGATCTACATCGAACGCCTGAGCGCGCTCTTCAACGGTCAAGTCTTGGAACAGACGCGGCTCAAGAGTCCGTTCCTGGTACGCAGCTTCGAGCCACCACTGTCGGCGACGCACGGCCAGCGCATCACCGGCTTTCAACGCATCGGCAAGCGCATCGTGTTCGAACTATCGGACGATCTATTCTTGGTTTTTCACCTGATGATTGCTGGTCGCTTCCATCTGAAGAACAAGGGCGACAAGCTTGCGGGCAAGCACTCGCTCTTGGGCCTGGATTTCGCTGCGCACACGCTGGCCTTGACCGAAGCCGGTAGCAAGCGCAGGGCCAGCCTGCACGTGGTGCGTGGCGCTGAAAATCTGAGCGAGTTCTCGCGCGGCGGGCTCGAAGTACTCGGCTCGAGCCTGTTCGATTTCCGGCAAGCGCTGGTGCTCGAAAACCGCACGCTGAAACGCGCCCTGACCGACCCGCGGCTGTTCAGCGGCATCGGCAACGCGTACTCGGATGAGATCTTGCACGCCGCACGCCTCTCGCCCGTGAAGCTCACGCGCAGCTTGTCGGAATCGGAGATCGCCGAGCTGCACCGCGCGACAGACGAGGTGCTGCGCGTCTGGATTGCCCGACTGCGGCTCGAGGCGGGCGCCGGTTTTCCGGAGAAAGTGACCGCATTCAGGCCAGAAATGGCGGTGCACGGGCGTTTTCAAAAGCCGTGTCCCGTGTGCGGCACCCCCGTCCAGCGCATCGCCTATGCGGCCAACGAGCTGAACTATTGTCCCAAGTGTCAAACAAACGACAAGCTCTTGGCCGATCGCGGTCTCTCCCGTCTGCTCAAAACCGATTGGCCGAAAAGCCTCGAGGAGCTCGAGGAATACAAAGCGTCGCGCTCGCTGCCCAAGCCCTCCAGCTGACTAGCTAGCCGCCGAGTGGATGCGGTTCGCGGCGGGTCTTCACGACCTTCAACGCAGCGTCCAGATCCTTTCCGTCGCGCAAACAAGCGTAACAATCTTGGCGCTTGTTTGGCCCGCAACCATATTTGCGAGTCAGTTTGTTCAGCAAGTGAAAGGAGCGGCGATCGCCGTCCTGGCTCACGCGCTCCAACAAGTCGCGGTTCTTTTCACAGGTCTCCGCGTCGCGCAGGTCGAGCGCGACGGCCAGTGCTTTGGAGGCCTTGGCCCGCACCTCCTTGCTGTACATGAGTGAGCGGGCCAGATCGGTGGCGGCGCTACGGGAGGCGGTTGCGGTCCACGCCTCGTAGATCAAGTCGGCGCTGATTGGGCCCGGGACGCCGGCCATGGCGGCCAACGCGTCGCGCGCGGTCTCCGGCGCGTCGAGATTGCGACGTAGCTGCGCGAGCACCTCCGGATCTTTGATCAGCCCCGGATCGTGAGCCAGGCGATCGCGGAGCGCGCGCGCGGTGCGGACGGCTTGCGCGCTTTGCCCGAGCGACAAGGCGAGCGCCTCTTCCACCCGCAGGTCGGCCACGGGTTTTGCGCTCAGTTCCTTGACAGCAACGTCCTCGCCCAGCGAGACCCGCTGGAGCAGCGTGAGTGGCTTCGGCGCCTCGTCCGGGCTGGCGCTGACGGCTGGCGGCGGCGGCGATGGCAAGGGCGTTGGAGCGGCGGCGACCACCGACGCGGATGGCTCGGGAACGACCTTCAGCGCTGCGCCTGGATCGGTCGGGGAGGTGACCGCCGCCGCCGCGAACGCCGCGCCCAAGGCGACGAGCAAGACCAATGGCGTGACCAGGCTCCATAGCGGCACTTCGCCGCCGGCGAAGCGCACGCGCTGCGCGAGCGCGCCGGCAAACGAGGGTAAAGCTTGGGGGCCGAGCGACGGCCTCGGCCGTACCAAGGTTGCGGCGCTACGCGCAGCCGCGACACTGCCGGTATCGATCGCTGCGGGCGCAGGTGCAGGTGCCGCGTACGTGGCTGCCGCGTACGTGGCTGCTGCGGGTGCGGGTGCGGGTGCGGGTGCCGCGTACGTGGGCGCCGCGTACGTGGGCGCCGGCTGCGCCGCAGTCGGAAACACCGAGCGCTCTGCAGTTGGCGGCGGAGGCGGCGCC
>DATEPG010000589.1:0-3475 GCA_035273265.1 Polyangiaceae bacterium | reverse complement strand
CCCCAACCGGTCTCCCAAGTAATCGTGTTCTCGAGCGTGTTGCCGATGTTGGTGCCGAAGCCCAACGCCTTTACCAACGCTTTCGCATCGACCGTATCGTTGTTGGCACCGCCGGCCGTACCGCCGCTGGCCGTCGAGCCGCCAGCAGCTCCTGCGCTGCCGCCAGCGGGGTTGCCCGCGGCCGAGGTGCTCATTCCAGCGCTGCTCGTTCCGCCGCTGCTCGTTCCGCCGCTGCTCGTTCCGCCGTTGCTCGTTCCGCCGTTGCTCGTTCCGCCGTTGCTATTGCCAGTACCGCTCATGCCGGAGCCCCCGCTGCCGACACGACCACCGGTGGCCCCGGCCGTCTGCCCGCCAGAGCCGGACGGTCCTCCGCCCGACCCGCCGTCCGACGAGCAGGCGAGCGCGCCCAAACTCAAGGCCGGAACCACGAAATTTAGCCAAATCAACCGGACAAGGCCCGAACGGGCGCGACGAAACTTCACTCCGGGTAATGCGCTGCTCGCGGATTTCGATCACTCGGGTCGAAAAATAGCATCGCTCGGCCGGTTATCGGTTCGAGTCCTCGACCGAGTAGCCTCGCGAGGCGCGAAACGCTGCTCTAGCCCGGCTAGCGCGGGGCCCGATTGCGCCCGTGCATATCAGGCTTATGTTGACACGACATGCCTTCGCTGAAGCTGGAAGTCTGGTCGGACATCGCCTGCCCCTGGTGCTACGTCGGCAAACGGCGGCTGGAGGCTGCCCTGAAGCAGTTTCCACACGCGCCGGAGGTCGAGCTCGTTTGGCGCGCCTTCGAGCTCGATCCAGCGGCACCGGCGGAGCGCCAGCGCAACGTTTCCCATGTGGAGTTCATCGCTCGCAAGTACGGCATGTCGGTCGCGCAAGCGCAAAAGTCGACCGATCATCTGATCCAGCTCGCGCGCGCCGAGGGGCTGTCATTCGACTTCGTGAACATCCGCTCGGGCAACACGTTCGACGCCCATCGACTCGTGCACCTCGGTCACGAGCGCGGCGTGCAAAACGCCGTCACAGAACGGATGATGAAAGCCTACTTCGAGCAGGCGCAGCTGATGAGCGATCACGGAACCCTGGTGCGCTTGGCCAGCGAAGCGGGTCTCGACCCAGCGGAGGCCACGGACGTGCTCGCGGGAGACACGTACGCAAGCGCCGTGCGCGCGGATGAGGCACAGGCGCGCGAACTCGGAATCACCGGCGTTCCATGCTTCGTTTTCGACCGGCAGTTCGCGGTGAGCGGCGCACAATCCACGGAGGTCATGCTCAGCGCATTGCAGCAAGCGTGGTCGGAACGCGTCTCAGCGCCAGCGACCGAGCCCACGGAAGGTGCCGTGTGCGGGCCTGACGGTTGCTGAGAGATCGCGTGAGCAGCAAAAAGCCGACCCCGGAGGGATCGCCGCGCCGAGGATGAGCACTGCGACTCGTCGTGAGGAGTCAGCGATGACCCCTCACGACGATCCGCGAATCAGGTAGGACCCGCCGCGCCGGCCTTGATCCAATCGTAAATGATCTTGAGCTCTGCATCGGTGACGGTTTTTCCACCGGGGGGCATGGCGGCGGTGTTGCACGGCTTGTTCGGATCCGACGAAACGCAGCCCGCGGCCGCTGCTGTGCCGGCAGCCTTCAGATAGAGGTAGCTCTTCTCGGGCTCCCCGGGCTCGACCAACTTGAACTGCCCACCGTTGTTCGAAGCGCGCTTGAGCCTCTGGACGAGGCACTTGCTCGACACGGCGCCGCCCAGCGTGAGGTCCGCATACGGCGAGGCCTGTGAGGGTCCGTGGCAGCTTGCGCAACGGTTCGTGGCAGACTCGAAGATCGGCCGCACCTTGGTGTGGAAATCCCCGGCTTCGTCGACATCTGGCGGGCAATCCAGCACCAGCGCACCGCCGCCATTGCTCTTGAGGATCTCGATCTCGAGGTCCATTTCGTTGCAGGACTGCTTCAGGTCCTGCTTGTACTTCTGCATCGCCATCGGGTCCGTCGTGAGGCCCTTGGCGACGCGGTACTTCTCCCACACGTTGTCGATCCAGCCGTGGAGCTTCCAGAACATGTAGTTCGTGATGTTCACCTGGCCATCGTTTAGCCCGTGCTTGCTGCCAACCCGCGCCCACTTACCGTGGAGGTCGAAGTGCAGGCCAATGTAAGGTACGTCGGGTGCAGTCGCGAGCTTGGCCGCGCCGACATTGCATTGGAGCCAGTGGCCCAAGGCTCCCTCGTTCGGGAACCTAGCCAGATTTTCTGGCTTGGCGATATTGTCGCCGATCTCGGCGGCCGCGAGGATCGTTGCGTTCCAAGTCGGCGCATCGAATGCGTCCGGCACTTCAGCCTTGGTCTTGGGGAAAGTCGGGAAGCCGGCAAAGTCCGCCGCGTGCTTGGGCCAGAGCTCCTTCAAGGTCTGCAGCATGTGGCGGTGAAACAGCAAGAACTGGTAGCCGTCACCAGCGGTCTTGCAGTTCTGATCGGCGGGAATGAGGACCGGGTAGTCCTTACAAAGATTGGGCAGCTTGAGCGGATTCAAGAGGCCGCCCGCGGTCCCGTCCGTGCAACCGCGCACCGCGTGCCAGATGACGTGGGCGCCTGTCCACTTGTTGTCCGCCATCCACTGCAAGACCTCCGGTTGCAGCGAGGTGTCGGTTTGCCCCATCGACGTGGTGAACTTGAGTGGGCCATGCGCCATCGTCTCGTCCGAGGGCAGCTTGCTATAGCCATAGAGGCAGTGATCCGAGTTGGTCATCGGGGGGAGCACGAACCCGCCGCCCCCTGCGCCGGACGCGGAAGAAAGCCCACCCGCTCCAGAGGAGCTGATGGAACCGGCGGAACCGGAAAGAACACCACCCGCTCCGGCGCCGGACGCGGGAGCGCCGCCGCCAGCACCGGGAATGCTTCCAGCGCCGGCCGACGTATTTGGAACGCCGATACCGGCTGCCCCGGCGCCCGACGGACCGTTCATGGAGCCCGCGCCGCCAGCGCCATTAGACGGTTCAGTTCCGCCACAGGCAGCGCTGAGAACGAGGACCGCGACTGCGGTGATTGGCTTGGTCGCCCGAAGAGTTGTCTTTGATCGCATATTTTGTCTCACGCTTGAGGGGTCGAGCAGGATCGGCGTCAGGTCGGGTCGACGACCATCTGAATCTGGGCGACGACCTTGTTGCCCACCTTGGTCGCGGTGGCGTGACGGCCGCTGTTGCCGCCCTCGTTGGCTGCCATCGCGTCGGTGTAAGCGGACAGCGTGGTACGCCGCTTGTACGGTTCGACCGTTTCGTGAATGGACTTGCTGAAGGCCGGATCGAAGTAGAACTGGGTGGTGAAGATCCAGGCCTTTTCGTTGCTCTTGCTGTAGTTCGCGCGGCCCTTGGACATCGAGCCCTTCTTGAAGCACACGATGTGAATGTGCAGATCGCGGCCGTTGTACCAGCCCGGAAAGACGGTCAGGAACGAGGCCACGCCGTTGGCATCCGTGGTC
>DATEPG010000588.1:0-13519 GCA_035273265.1 Polyangiaceae bacterium | reverse complement strand
CAGCCGGACCGGCGGAGCAGCCAGCGTCACTGGCGGTGGCACCGTCACTGCCACCATCGTGAACAACTTCGCGGATTTGGCGAAGTACGCGGGCGATGGCCAACCACGAGTGATCCACGTCGACGGCAGCTTGGGCGCGGGATGGTCAGGCACCTCCGGCGATCGGCTGGAGATCAAGTCGAACAAGACAATCATTGGGCTGCGTGCGGGCACCCAGCTCAAGGCGGCGATTCACATCAGCGGGGCCAGTAACGTCATTTTGCGTAACCTCGTGATCCGCGGGCCTGGATCCAACGAAGATCAGGCCTGGGACAACCTCAGCATCGAAGGCAGCTCCAAGAACATCTGGGTGGACCACTGTGAATTCTGGGATGGCCAAGACGGCAACGCTGACGTCGTCAAGGGCGCTGACACCGTGACATTCACTTGGAACATCTTCGGTTATGCGCTCACCGGTCACAGCCACAATCTGTCCAACCTGATCGCTTCTTCCGACGACGAGCCTGCGAGTGAAGGGAAGTTGGACGTTACGTTCATGTTCAACTGGTGGAAGGCGGTGGCGCAACGCCAGCCACGCTGCCGCTACGGTCAGATCCACGTGGTCAACAACCTCTACACCGGCGACAATTCAGTGGGCGCCTCGGTCCTTGGCGTGTCCAACGGCTACTCGTGCAACGTGCTGACCGAGAACAACCACTTCATTGGCCAAGGCCAACCGATCGACCTGGGTAAAGAGGATGGCCCCGGCTCGGTTCAAGAAGCCGTCGGCAACCTGTTCGAAAGCTGCACCGGGAACCAAAAAGGCAGCGGCGCTGCCTTCAAGCCGCCCTACGAGTACAAATCGTTCATGGTGCCAGCCTCCGAAGTACAAGCCTTGGTGCGAAAGAGCGCAGGGGCAACCCTCGCCAACCCGACCGCCTGCCAGTAGCGGGAGCAGAGCCACGCACGGCGCCGCGCACGGTTTCGTCTCCGGACGGTCGGCGCTGACGTGCGCGCGCATGCACGCTGGCCGCAGCGTGGTCTTGCGCATGGATCTCGAAGACTCGGCCGCCAAGCCCAGCACTTCGACGTGTTGGTGGCCGTCATGCGCCAGGCCCATCAGCAGCGCCTGCTGGGGCTTGTCACCAACTTACAGCCAAGCGTCCCCCGACGTACGCGCGCCGATCACGCGCGAAAGCTGCGCCAGTTGCTCGAGGCGTGCGAGGGACGATAAGTCGAACGTTTGCCGCAGACAAAATGCGACCGGAGGTGAAGCCTCGTTCGTAGATCTCTACGGGGAGATAGTTTACGCGAGGTCCGGGCGTGCCGATGAACCACCGGCGTGCCTCCACCAAGCTGACCCAATGGCGGGTCAGCCCGGCAGCGAGAGAAGCCCGTGACGCTTCTCGATGCGCACGCACGAAACAGCGACCGAACTTTGGCGAATGTTCGTACTTACTATCGAACGCAGCAACCACGTACGATTCGGGGAAGCCATGAAAAAAGCGATTCATTGGTGCTCGGGAGCCGTTTTGGGTTTGTCACTCTCCGGCTGTGGAGCCGCGGGCGACCTGGATTCGATGGAAGAGAACTCGCTCGGTAGCGTCGCAGAAGCGCTCTCGACCCCCGCCTACGAACACGTCCAATTGTCCGCTGTCGGGTCCGTAACGCTCAAGTGTCCGAGCGACAAACCGTGGTTGCTCGGTACCGGCGCGCAAGCCCCTGCCAGCCCGGCCCTGAAGGTCATCGATCCCATGGGCGGCCTGGCTCCAACGTCTCTCTTCGTGGATTCGGGGGCCACGGGTGGCACTACGACGGCGGAGGGTGTGTGCTCCAATGCCCTGGGGCTCGAGCTGATCGGGAGTTCGAGCACCGGCGAAAAGACCGTCATGTGCGGCGAGGGCAAAGTCGCTGTCGGCGGAGGTGGCGACTGCGAGGGCGGCGGGAGGCTCTACCGATCACGTCCGAGCCCGGACACGGACGGGAGCAAGCCGAAAGGCTGGGCGGCTGGCTGCACCAGCGGTGCAGTCGAGACCTACGCCATTTGTGCCTGGGAGAGCATGAACTTCGACTTTAGTTCGTGCCGTACCGAACGCAAAGACGGTGTTGGTACCGTATCGGTTGATTGCCCCGCCAACCGTACCGCGCTCAGCGCGGGTGGCTATTGCGGCGACAATAGGCCCCTCTTCAGCCTGAATTTGAATACCGATCTCAGCGGAGCAAAAGTCGGTTGCCAAGGGCTGTCCCCGTCCGTCCCCGTCCATGCGTACGTGGTCTGCTGTGAATGAGCAGGGTGAAGCGCTCGATCATACAGGCCTCCAGCGGCGCGCTGCCGAATGCGTGTCGAGCAACCTGGCCCAAGCCAGCAACGTCGGTTGCTCCGCCAAGTCTCCGAAAGTGATCGGTGCGCCGCGCTGTTGAAAGCGTTCGACGAGCATCATCAGCCGGATCGAATCCAAGCCGCGATCGAACAGCGATTCATGGGGTGCGATCGGTCCCTCGTCGCTTTCGTCCAGTAGCTCTGCCACTTCGTCGCGCAACAGCTCGATGGTCGATTCTCGATTTGCGAGCGGGCGAGATGCGAAGGCGGACAGAGCTTGCTCCGTCGACAGGGTGACCGCGCAGCGCTCCTTCGACCACGACGTGGCCGGTCTTCGTCAACCGGACCAAAACGCCGGTACGATAAAAGCCCGCCGAACTGAAGGCCTGGCGATTGGCGTCGTCGGCCAGGTAGTAGCCGCGAATCGTGTACGGGCCGCGAGTCCAGAGCTCACCCACGGCACCTGTTTCGACGTCATTGCCCATGGCATCGACGACTCTCAGCTCATCGTCGGGGCACATGGGACGACCTTGGGTGGTCAACACCGTCTCTTCGCTGTCGGCGGAGCGGGTGTAGCAGACCAGACCTTCGGCCATGCCGTACACTTGTTGCAGCTCGCACCCGAGCCCAGCCTTGACTCGCCGCGCCAGCTCGACTGGAAGCTTCGCGCCGCCGACTTGCAGTAGCTCCAGGCTCGACAGCTGCCCTCGGGCAGCATGCGTGTGGCGACGCTTCGGCAGACGTAAAACGTGGCCGATACATTGCTCGCGAACGTGTCGTCCCAATCCCGGTCGGAAAACTCGCACACCGAGCCGACTCGGAGTATCCCCGCGACGCTCGCCAGCGTCGCGATCGGTCCGAGCGTCGCCTCGACCGCCGCCACCGTTTGCTCGACAGCCCTCGAATCGCTCAGATCGACGGGAAAGGCGCTGACGTCTAGACCTTCGCTGCGCTGAACCGTGACCACATCACGCAAGACCAATTCGTCGCGATCGAGAGCGGCTACACGCAAGCCTTCGCCAGCCAGTGCGCGGCTGACCGCCAAGCCGATGCCTCGAGCAGCGCCCGTTACCTGCGCGACGGTCTCACTTTTGGGTCGGTTCATGGCTGCCCCGGGGCGCGGTCTCTGGCTCTATGTTGCCAGTGATTCGCGTTTTCATTCTAAAATAGCCATGGCATGCGCGACTTGTGTCTGTCAATTCCATTGCTGAAAATTCTGGCGCTCGCAACTCTGCGAATTTCCTGCATCCACGGCCAGCGGCAAGACCGGGCCGGATGTTACCCGAGGATTGGCTCGTGGTGATCGTGTCCGACGACCCCGCGCTTCCAGTGGCCCGAGGCCCGGATGCGAGATCGCGGGAAGAATACCTTCACGTGATCTTCGGGCGCGAGCGATACGAAACCCGCAAGCTCGGGGCCGCCCAGGGTGATCCGACGCATGCGAGGGCTGAGCGATTCGGTTCGCACCACTTCGAGTAGGCGCACTTGCAGCGGATGGCGCACGAGCTCGAACAGTGCTTGATCGACGGTCACGAGCTCACCTTCGCGGACGATGGATTCGCGCGCAGATGTGCGGTCTCGTCGGTCGACTGAGCAGGCGCGCATACCAGCCCTAGCTCGATCGCGCTGCGGCAGTAGGCGGCGATCAACGAATCACTGATCGGAGAGGTGTTCAGCTCGGGGATTCGCGCCCGCACCGCGCTGAACGACAACGGCGCACTCGAGCCCGGCGCCTTGACTTCGCCGTTCGAGCGATTGAGCTCGAAGAACGCCAACGTCGCGCGGTCCTCGTCATCGCTACTCGCGCGCAGTCGCTCGAGCCATTCGCCGAACGTGTGCAACCAAATGTTTGGCGCCGTGTGCGCTCGAGCTTTCAGCCAGCACTGCGCAAGTCTGAACCTGGGGGTGCTTGGACAACGCGGCCTCGATCTCGGCGGGTGCCACGCGGTAGCCGCTGATTTTCAGCTCGTCGTCGGCGCGACCCAGGAAGGTGAGCTGTCCGTCGGCGGCGCGCGTCACGCGATCCCCGGTGCGGTAGGTGCGCGCGAAACCCGGCAGAGAGACGAAGCGCTGGTGCGTCAAATCGGGCCTTCGAAAGTAGCCGCTGCTCAGTGTCGGCCCAGCTAGATAGAGTTCGCCCGTAGCCTCCATCGTGTCGAGCAGCCGTCCCTGATCGTCCACCAAGAGTGCGTCGACGCCGGGCAGGGGGAGGCCAATGGGCACTTCGCTGCTCGTCTGCCAGTTGCTCAGATCTGCAAAGGTCGCGACGACCGTGGCTTCGGCCGGACCGTAGGTATTCAGCAGCCGTACCTGCGGCGCAAGCCGTTGCCAGGCCGTGAGTCGACCGGGCAACCCCGCCTCACCGCCGATGATCACCAAGCGCAACCCGGGCCACAGCCGCGCAGAACCCGCTTCGAGCGCCAGCGTGAGTTCGTGCCAGAAGGCGGTGGGCAGGTCGAGCACGCTGATGCTTGCACGCTCAGAAGCCGCGCAGAACCCGCGCAGGCTATCGAGCCAGGTATCGTCGCGAAGCACGAGTGCCGCGCCGGCCGTCCAGGTCACGAGTAGTTCCTCGAGGCTGGCGTCGAAGGCGAGCGGCGCGAACTGCAGCACGCGATCTTCGGGCTTGAATCGATAGCTCGAGCGCGCGGCTTGCACGAAATGAGCAAGGGCGGCGTGGCTCACGGTCACGCCTTTGGCCTCGCCGGTCGAGCCCGAGGTGAAGACCACGTATGCCAGCTGCTCGCCCGGTGCCGGCGTGTGCCATTCGGGCTCGGTCGCGCCCGCACTGGGCGCTTGCCAAGTCGTGCAGCGGAACTCCGCAAGTCTCGACGACCTTCGGTGGTGAGCTACTGTCGCTCGTAGTCTGTCAAGCCGCGTTGAACGTCTATCGATCGACCAATTACATCGAGCACATCGCCTCGCTGGGCCGCGCGCTCCGCGAAGGGGTCAACGCTGCCGCGAGCGCAGCCAAGGCGCCGCTTCGCGTGCTGGGCTACGACTCCATTCCGCTCTTTTCGTTCGACCCGGATCCCGCGCGTCATTCGCCGATGATGCGCAATTGCAAGCACAAATGGCCGAGCGCGGCGTGTTGCTGCGCCGCGACCTGAACTTCATCAACGGTGCGCACAGCCGAGAGCAAGGCGATTTTGCCATTGCGGCCGCCGCCCAAAGCCTGTCCGCCATGCAGCGAGCCGGCGCGTTCGAGAGCTGAGCCGGCATGCGCTTCTTGGAGGTCTCATTCGAGCGCGCGGCGGCGGGTCACTTGCACTGCGTCGGCTGGTTCAATCTCCCGGTCCTAGTTTCTGGGCGATATCGCCGAACAACAGATCGCTGGCGGTTCCGTAGGCCACCGCGCCGGCTATCCCGAGCGCCGAGAGCAGTGAAATCGCGCCGACGACGCGCGTGACTTTGAGCTGCCACCACATGACCAGGCCCGACAGCCCCCAGAACACCATGGCCACGCCCAAGAGATCTTGAAATAGGGCCCAGAACCAGCGCACACCTAGGCCCAAGGGGAAGTGGTGGGTGGTGTGCAGCATGGACAGCAGCTGGCTCAGTCCCAGGTTCGGAAGCTGATCGCGGAGGCGGCCGGAGACCTCGCCCGTGCCGACGGCGTAGCTCACGTTCCACAGCTGACCTCGGTCGTCTTTCGCTCTTAGCTCGAGCGTCGGAGCGAGTTTCGGATCGGCTTTCAGCGTCGATGGGCCGGGGGTGCCAGTCTTCACCAGCAGGTCACTCAGTTGCTGCTCGAGCCTAGGCAACGAATACTGCGGCAACTCCAGGTGCGTGGTGGCGAAGGGCGCCGGATCTCCCTCGGGCCGTGCACTGCGCGTGGCCACGATGCCGACGGCTCGTTCCGGATTGAACAGCAACAGGTGTTGGCCATTCGGCGCGGGCGCCTTGAGAATCACGCGCCCGTTCAAGCGCACCGCGAACTCCGGGTCGAGCGTATACGCGGGCCGACCTGCTCCGGCGTTGAGCTTGACGACCAGCTCGCTTGCGACAGCCTGGAGGTCCCAAGGAGCGAGTCCGGTTAGCGCATGCACCCTGTCCGGGCCGAGGCGGAAGGCGCTCACTTGCTCGCCCAGATTGGGATGATTGAAGAGCAGCCCGCTGGCGCCGAAGAACATCGACCACGGCAGCAGCACCAGGCCCGCGTACAAGTGGACTCGCCGAGCGAGTTTTAGCCACTTGAACCGGCGCATAGCCGAAACTAGGTCATTGAATCGCACTGGGGCATGTTACTGAAATTGCGAATCAGTAGCAACGGTGGGTTGCCGTGGCTCAGCGGGGAACGCGCGCGCGGCAGTCACTGCACGTGCCGAACAGCTCGTGCACATGGCCGGTCAAGCTGAAGTCGAAGCGCTCGGCGACGTCACGCTGCAGCATTTCGATGGTCTCGAAGCAGAACTCGACGACCTTGTGGCAGTTGGTGCACACGAGATGATCGTGGTGTTCGCGCTCGAATGCTCGCTCGTAGCGCCGTCCTTCGCCCTCCGCACCAGGCGCAATCTGTAACAAGCCAGCGTCCACTAGCAGCGGGATGGTGCGGTACACCGTGGTCGAGTGCGCGCCGGGCAGTCGCGCTGCGAGTTCGTCGATCGTCCAATGACCCCCATGCGAGAGGGCCGCCTTGGCGATCGACTCGCGGACGCCAGACGCTTTCAAGCCACGATGGCGGACCAGCGCCTGCAATTGACCGAGAGCGCGCGCGAGTGCCGCTTCATCCAGTTCTGACGGATTTCTGACGGGCCGCACCCCGGAAGCATGAGGAAAGTGGCCGCGCTATTCAAGCCCGCGGCAGCGTCGATCAGTCGGAATTTCTCGTTTTCGACCCTGAATGGGGGTCGGATTTGCATCTGAACGGCATTTTCAGGTTTGCAAATTCGCCTGTTGAATATGCGAATCACTGCCAACGGCCTCTGCCGTGACCGCTTCGCGTGTTGTGCCGCTTCTTGCCCTTGCAGCCGCCGAGTCGAGCCGAGGCCGGAGTCGTTGTCCGACGCGCCAATGGATTTTTTACTGGATGCGATCCCCCGCCGGTACTGCTTGAAGGTGAGATCGAAATCAGAGCTGTGTCTGCCCGTTCTTGGTTGGTTGTTCTGTGCGGTCGGTTGCGCCGTTGAATCGCCCCTCGGTATGCCTCAGTCTGGGACCCCCGGCCTTGGAGGGCAGTCGGGCTCGGCTGTGGGCAGCGCTGGGAGCAGCGGGACTATCGCAGCGACGAGCGGTGCCAACGCGAGTGGCGGTGGGGCGGCAGTTGGACAAGGGGGCATGTTCGCCGGTAGCGGTGGTGCCAACGCCGCGCCTGGAGGCCAATCCGGCGGCAGTGGTGCTTCGGGCAGCAACGCAGCCGGTATGCCCGGCACGGGTGGAGCCATGGGCGGGGGCGCGGGCGCGGGCAATGCTGGAGCCGGCGCGGCTGGGAGCTCGGCAAGCTGTCCTTTGCCCACGAAGTTCAAGTGGACCTCGACGGGAGTCGTTGCCGAGCCGAAATCCGGTTGGGTCTCGCTGAAAGACTTTACCAGTGTCGTCTATAACAATCAGATCCTCGTCTACATGACGAACCACGACACGGGGACGACGTGGGGCGCGGCCATGTTCAAATTCGGTGATTGGGCTCAGGCGGCTACGGCCACGCAAGTCGCGCTGTCGCGAACGGCAGTCGCGCCGACGCTGTTTTATTTCACTCCCAAGAAGATCTGGGTGCTCGCCTACCAATGGGGCGGACCGGCCTTCAGCTACGCGACGTCATCCGACCCCAGCGATCCGTCGAAGTGGTCGGCGGCAAGTACGCTGTACGATGGAGGACCAAGTTCGAGCACTGGGCCCATCGATCAAACGGTGATCTGCGACAGCAAGAATTGCTACCTGTTCTTTGCCACAGACGACGGCAAAATCCACCGATCGGACATGGCCTTAGCCGGATTTCCCGGCACATTCACGGGCTACAAGACGATCATGACCGACACGACGAACAACTTGTTCGAGGCGGTGCAAGTCTACTCGGTCAAGGGCTCGAACCAGTACCTGATGATCGTGGAGGCGATCGGCGCCAACGGCAGATACTTTCGCTCTTTCACCGCGACCGATCTCGCCGGCACCTGGACACCGGCGGCGGCGACCGAAGCGAACCCTTTCGCCGGCAAGGCAAACGTCACCTTCGAGGGGGGCACTGCTTGGACCAATGACATCAGTCATGGTGACATCGTGCGCAACGATCCCGCGGAAACTTTCCCGGTGGATCCCTGCAACCTGCAATTCCTCTATCAAGGGCGTTCGCCTAGCTCCGGCGGGGACTACGGCAAACTCCCGTATCGACCGGGCGTGCTGACCCTGACGAAGTAGTCACGCGTCAGAGTCGAGAGGGCGTATCGCCGCTCTGGGGACCGATGAGCCGCGGCATCTGGGCGCAATGCGGGGTGCGTGGCTGGATCGCGGGCGCCCACCTCTCGCTGAGCATTGCGCGATGCAGTTGTCTTGCATCGAGGCCCAGATCAGGTCCGCGATCATGCCGCGCTTCGATGCTATTTCTTGGTCGGGGAGCGCGCGTCACAAACCTGTTTGGCTCGCGCAGCCGCTAGCGACTGTGGCGGGAGGCGCGCCAATTCACTCGCTGCTTCGCTTTGGCGACCGAGTGAGCACAACGCTTGTGCCCGAGCAGCTCGACGCTCTTCCGTGAGTAGACCCTTCGGAAAGCGACGCTGATACTCCTCGAGGACCTTCAGCGTGTCGGCGGGACGACCGGCGTGCAAATGGCTCGTGGCGCGCGCGAGCAGCGCGATTTCTTGCGCGAGGCGATCCTCCGCGGGGCGCGCCGAAGCTGGTGGGCGATCGGATGGAACGAGCACTGCCGGCTTCGGGGCATCCGGAGAGGGGAGCTCCACGGAGAACGCGGGCGGCGAGGCAACGCTGAGCGAAACGGCCGCCGTGGCGGTAGCGAGCGGCGAGCTCGTGGTGAGCGGCTGTTGCCGCAAGGCCAGGAACAGGGCGCCGCCAGCCAAACCAGCGCCAACCAGACCGCCGGTCACGAAAGGCCAGCGCGGACGTGCAGCGGGCAAGGCTTTACTGCCTGCGCTGAGCGATAGGGCGCCGCCCAGGCGCTCACGCAAGGCAGTTTCGATTCGTTCGCGATCGGCATCCGTCGGTCGGTTCAATCCGCGACCGGAGCGCAAGATCTCACGAGCTCTAGGACCTAGCTCCGACATGGGCGTCATTTCCTTTTGTCTCGCGCATCATGTCGGTCGACTGCAGCTTCGAACGCGAGCCTGGCCGCGCGCAGCCGTGAGTATGCTGTGTTTATCGGGATATCTAGAGCATCGGCGGCTTCAGGCACGGTCATTTCCTCGAGCTCCACGAGTGCGAATATTTCACGCTTGGTCTCTTCGAGCTCGGTCAGGAGGTTCGCCAACACTTGCAGGTCGGAGTTCTTTTGCGTGACTTCGAACGGGGTTGGCAGCGGTGACACGAGCTCATCGCTCACCCCAGTGGTGCCTTTGCCGCCTCGTGCGCGCACGGCCCGATGGTGATTGCTCACCGTGCGGCGCGCAACGCTGTAGACCCAGCTCTTCAGAGCCTCCGGCCGCTGCAAGGTGTGAAGGTGCGAGTGAATGGCGATGAAAATCTCTTGAACCACGTCATCGATGGCGGAGGTGTCCACTCCCAGCCGCCGAGCAGTTGTCCAAACGAAGTCGAAATATTTTGCGTAAACGGCTTGAAAGGGCGGCACGGTGGCGGACGCTGTTCCGGGATCGATGCGGTCGCGGACGGCTAGCGCTCGAGCACCTGAATTGCGGCCTGCCATCGTCGACTTCTATTGCAGTATCCCCGCTCACCGCCGTCCGTCACAAAATCCACTCCGGGCCAATGGTTACAGTCAACGCAGCGGGTCCCAGCTGTCCCAGATTGCCCACCCCGCCGATGGAGATCAGGGGCCGGGCCGTCTCAATCTGGGCATCGACCCCAAGCAGTACGCTGAACCAGCGCGCCAGGTAGAGGCGACCTTGGACGCCCGCGCCTGCGCCCAGCCAAGTTGCTCGCTCCGAGCGAGGGACGATGTCCGTTCCGGTCCCGCGGGCCGAGATGTGCTCGAGGGACAACACTAGGCAAGGCGCGACCTCGAATGCAGAACGACGGAACGCGCGGCATGCTCTGAGCGTCCCCGTTATGCGATCGACTTGCGCTTCGTAGCCAGGAAATGGTTCGGCCGCCATGCTTTGCTGAAGCCAAGCTGAGCCTCCCAGCGAGAAGCGCCAATTCTCGAACGCGACACCGCCAGCAAACGCCACGCCCCAGCTCGCTTTCGGCAAGGGTCCAAAGCTCAGCGTCGCGAGCGGGAGCTGAGCCAGGAACAGCCATTTTCGTTCCGACCCAGGACGCGCGGGCGGTGCAGGATCGTTCTCGGAAGTCACTTCAGCCGAACTGTCCGGAGTGCTTTTGGCAGCCTGCTTTGCGGCTGCAGCTTCGGTCGAGGAGGAGCTCGGCGGCTGCGCGCTGGCAGTGGAGGTCGAGGTCGAGGTCGAGGTCGAGGTCGAGGTCGAGGTCGAGGTCGCGCTGCCACCGGTTTGCTCGCCGCCTAGTGCTGCCGCACTCAGTGGCTCCTGTGAGCTCATCAGCAGCGCCAGACTAATGGCTGCCGCGCCGGCGAGATTCTCGCAAGACGTCGCGTCGAGGTTGCGCTCACCGGCGAGATTGCCCGAGCGTGTAACGAGCCTCAAATGAAAGTGAGCGCTGTCCGTCTGAGTGATCGTGCCGTCGGCCTGCAGAACTGCCGCCGCGGAGCTCGTTGCTCCGGTGAGCCTGCGGATCCGCTCTCGTATCTCCGCCTGCTGCGGGCAACCAGGGGGCGCTTCCCAGTGCAGACTGAGGGGCGCCGCGGGTTGTCCGAGTGCAGTGCTCGACGCGAGCCAGCCCGACCACGCGAGCAAGCTGCTCACGAGGCAACGTGGGACTCGGAGCGAGCTATTCTTGCAGCTTCGTATCAATGGTGACGTCATCGACGTACAGGGTGGAATTGGGAGGCGTCAGCCCCTTGGCAATATTGCCGACGTACCATTGACCCCAGGTCGAATCATCCGTGACCAGGTTTTTGACGTCGAGGAGTAGCTTGTCGTCCTGGTAGAGCTGGATCGCGCCCGTCGCGTCGGAGGCTCGCTTGAGATAAAACTGGATGTGAAACCAGGATTCGATCGGGATCGCGGGTGGGTTCTCGGGTTCCAGCACGGTGCCGTTCAAGAAGTCGTAGACCAGCAGGTGTAAATCGCCGTTCGGTCCGTTGATCAACGAAATATCCCAGAGCCCATCCTCGGAGGTGTCGCCTCCTTGAAAGTGCAACAAGTTCCAGAGTGACATGGTGTTCTGGAGGGTTGCGACAGCCGGCACGTAGTACCAAGCGCCGTAGTAGGCCTCCTCGGCCAGCACGCCTTGTCGCACGCAACGAGCCTGGTTGCGGTCCGGGTCGTCGGACGCGACGCTGAATTGTGCCGCAAAGTTCCCGCCGTGAACGGGAAAGGACACGGCCTGGAGCGTGCCTTCACCGAAGCAGAACCCGCCGTGCTCCGGCCCGCCGAGCTGCGTATAGTCGCAGAATCCGTTTTCGAAGCCGGTGGACCAGGGAACCGCGATCGGGTCCGTCGGGCCTGGAAGAGGCATTCCAGTATCTGCGCACTGATTGCCAGCGGTGCCAGCCGTGCCAGACGAGCCAGCCGTGCCAGACGAGCCAGACGAGCCAGCCGTGCCAGCCGTGCCAGACGAGCCAGACGAGCCAGACGAGCCAGACGTGCCAGCCGTGCCGGACGAGCCAGCCGTGCCGGACGATCCAGACGTGCCGGATGAGCCAGCGTCGCTGACAATTCGCTCGCCCACAATGAGTCTTGGCTCGCAGCCGAAGAGCGAGCAGCTCACGACGAGGAGCAGCGGGCGAACCATTGGCCGCGAGTCTTGAAGCTAAGCCGTCCGTTGTCACCTCCGAACGGCAATAGCGGTCATTTTGTCGGTAGAAGCGCGGTGCGGCCGAACACGGACCGAAGCGCGATCGCCGAGCGTCAGCCCTGGAACGCGAACACGGCCTTGATGCCGAGGCCGATGAAGGCCAAGAGCGCCACCCCTTGCGCAAGCTTGAACGGCGTTTCGGTTTGCGTCGGGGCGAGCTTCTTCAGCGCGGGGATCTTCTGAAAGCTCTGTACGATCAACACGAAGAAGTTCAGGTACTGCGCGAGCACTGCGCACACCACGTAGATCCATGCAAACGATCCCGCTAGCTGTGCTCCGTAGCGCGCGTACACGGCCAGCCCGAGCAGCACGAGCGAGATAGCGCCGACGATGTGCGAAGGCAGCAGCTTCTGGAACGGAAACATGAACCCGGTCACGCTGGTGGCGATGGTCGTGGCCAAGAAAAATGCGGTCCAACCGTCGAGCGAATCGCCGGTCAGCATGCCGAAGACGACGACGAAGCCAGAGACGATTCCGAGCAGACTGATGGCCACGTGGAACTGCGTAAATAGTTTGAGCATGGGATGTGCTTTCGAGGAGGGCGTGAGACGACCCCGCGATAGCTCATCCAATGGTCGGTCGCATTTCGGGAGTGGGCCTTTCGCGTTACAACTGCACGGATTCGTCGTGGCGACGCCAGCGCTGATCGTGGACTAGTTGCAGGCGAGCTCCTGGCTGCCCTCGATGCTGTCGAAGCAGAGCCCGGGTTTGCCTAAGGCGTCCTTGTATTCCGCTTCGGCGCTGGTCCAAGCGCGACATTTGTTTCCGAGATCGGCTGGACAATCGCTCGTGCAGCTGCAACTGGGCGAACAATAGCCGAGATCGAGCGGTCCGAACGCGGCGGTCAATTGGCCAAAGCACCCCCCACCGGGGTTTCCTGCGTCATCGTACATGCAGCCAGAACCGGCCGAGCACAGTTCGGCGCAAACGCCGATGGCGGGAGTTACTCCGTCCGCGCTGGTGCGCAGACAGACGGCCAGGCAGGTTTTGGTGGTGGCCTGGGGATCGCACGGCGTGCCGACGGGATCGCCGACGGGCTTGGTTTTCACGCACAAGCCCAGCGCGTGGTCGCAGAACCGGCTCGCCCCGCACTCCAGATCTGCGCGACAGTGGGGTAAGCAATACGCTGACGTCAAGCTGTCTACGGCGGTGCAGGCAACGTCGGGTCGCCCGTGGCATTTGCGCTCCAGAGCCGGCGGAACGCCCAGCGTGCAAGCCTGCAGACAG
>DATEPG010000587.1:0-15966 GCA_035273265.1 Polyangiaceae bacterium | reverse complement strand
TAAGGGCGGCGGCGCAGCGACTGGCGGCAGCAGCGGTAAGGGCGGCGGCGCGGGCACGGCTGGCAAAGGCGGCGGCGCTTGAGCTGCCCTCAGCTGCCGAGTGGAGCCGGCATTGCGAGCCTTCCAGTCATTCGCCGACGGCGCCACAGGTAGAACGATCCCCAAAGCGTCATGAGCAGCGCGGAGCTGCATGCCAAAACCAGACCGGTCCGGGCCAGTCCGTTGCTCGGCCGGATCGCCACCGAGTCGCGGGTCTGAACTAGGACTACGTAGCCGGTCGCTCCGACCGGAGCGAACGCCGCCAGCCAGCGTCCGCCGAGCAGCGGGTCCACGTAGTCGGCACGCTGCAGTGGCAGTGCGGTGCCGAGTTCGAACTGGCGGGTGGTCGCGCTCGCACTGTGGAACGCACGCGCGAGCTGGGCGGCGGTAGCCTCGTCGATGGTCACCTTGCTGCCGCGCCGCAATTGCCCGTGAGCCAGTAACGTGAACTCCTGCGGCCCAGCGGGCGAAAGGTGCGGGCCGAACGTTTCACCCTCGAACGGACCGATCAGCACGGTCATGCGCTCGCTGGTTTCGCTGCGCTTCATGCGCGGCAGATCGAGCGTCGAGGCGGCCACCATGCTGCCCGAGACGACCCCCAGCCACTTACCGTCTGAAAACAGCGGGCTCGAAACCGCGAATTTGATCTGCTGAGAGACTGACGAACGATACGCTTTGCGAACGTAGGTGATGCGCTCCGGACGAACTGCGTCGCGCGACGCGCTCGCAAAGTAGTCGCGCCAATTGTAGGTCGAGCGGGCGTACTCCGGCTGAGCGGGCTCTTCCGAAATCCGTGCCCGTGCGCAACCGTCGGTGTTGAGCACCGTCATGGTGGCGAACCTCGACGCGTAGCGCTCCAGCGCGGTGGGCTGTTCGAGCGCTCTCTGGCTGCGACAGGGATCTTGACCGACGCCTTCACCGGGGCGAGCTGCCGGGACGAGCAGGGGGCCGTGCGTCAGCGCCTGCACCGCGGGATCGGCAGCTGCGCGCTCGATGGCCTCGGCGTAGTCGCGCAGCTGATAGAGCACGGCGGCCGCTTGCCCGCTGGCAGCGTAGGCATTCACGTCCAACACCGACCGGCGCAGTTCGCTGCGCTGCGCCGCCGCCATCAGCATCGTGACCAGCGCAAAACCGGGCAGAAGTAGAAAGAGCGCATTGCGAGCGCCCGGGTGGCGCTGAGCCCAATACCAGCTGCGACCCCAAATCGGGATTGGCTGGCCACGAAGCGGACGATCACAGAGCAAGCGTTCCAGATCTTCGACCAACGCCGCTGCCGTTTGATAACGCTGCCCTGGGTCTTCCTGAAGCGCGCGGTGCGCGACTGCCGCGAGAGCCCAATCGAGATCGGGGGACCAAGGGCGAAGCGGCGGATGAAGCGCCGCGCGCTCCGAGAAGCCGCCGCCGGATTCGGAACGCACGGCGGGGTCGCTCAGCCAGTACAGCAGCAAGCCGAGCGCGTAGACGTCAGAAGCGGTCGTCAGCGACTCGGTCCGCACCTGCTCGGGTGACATCCAACCGCGCGTCCCCCCTTGCACCGCAACCAAGTCCGCAAAGCTCGGCGTACCGAGACTGCGCGCCAGCCCAAAGTCGCTCACGCGTGGCTCCCACGCGGCGTCGAACAGGATATTTTCCGGCTTGAGATCACAGTGCAAGACGCCGCGCTCGTGGGCGAACTGAATTGCGCGCGCAATCGTCAGCACCAGAGTCAGTCGCGAACGCGGCTCGCTGTAGCGCGCGACGTTTCGTGATTCGGCCAGCGTGCCGCCTTCCATCAGCGGCATCACCACGAACGGTTGACCCTGGTGCTGGCCAGTGCCCTGAACGGGGACGATGTTCGGGTGCCGCAGCCGACTTTCTATTCTGGCTTGCTGCCGGAAGACGGCGTAGCCCCCCGGCTGCTGAAGGAGCGAAAGCTTAGCCAGCTTCAACGCCACGACCTCGTCAGAATCGATGTGCCTGGCGAGGTAGACTTCGCCCATCGCGCCCTCGCCCAACAGCTGAAAGCGCTCGTAGTCACCGATCGAATCACGCTCTTCTGACATGCCAACCGAGAGCGCACAGGCACCGCAAAGCCGGCCCCAGGCGGTCTCGACCAGCTCTGCTCGGCAGACCGAACACCGGGTCATGACCAAAAGTACTGGCGCAGTTCGCGCAGCTCTGCGTCGATCGCGCCGGCGGCAGCGAGCCGAGCGGCCTCGCGAGCGGCGCTGACGGCACCGGGGCTCGCGCCCGGATCGGGGTCGGGATCCGGATCCAAGTCCAATAAGTCAGCGATCGCTTCGCGCAAGAGCAGGCGAAAGCGCGTACGCAAATCACAGATGGCCTTGGCCAGCGAATTTGGAGTCATGTCTAGGCTAGCGCTGAGCGAGGCAAGATCGACCGGATCCATCTGTGGGCCGGGTAGAAAGCGGGCAAGCGCGTCGAAGCGCTGGACGTTACGGCTCTCAGCTCGCTGCTGCGCGAGCGCATGCGAGACGACGTGGCAGGCGAACTCGCGTGTGCAAACATCGTCAGCGGGCACCGCCAGCTCGATGGGATCGACCGCGATCAGCAAGGTGTCCTTGCGGCCCGCGCGCGCCGCTCGCCACTTCTTCCACTCGTTCGACAGAAACCGCCTCACCGCCAGCCCGAGCCACGACCTGAACGAACCTCGTCCGCGATCCAGCTTGGCGATGTCGTTGCGCCGCAAGAGCCCCTCCAAGAACTCCTGCTTCAGCTCTTCGGGCGTGGTGTCGGGCGGGTGGCCATGATACCTGATTAGCCAGACTACGAACCTTTCGTACTGATTCAGCAGCTCGCCGAGCGCTACGCGCACGTCGGCTCCCGAACCTTGCGCACGGGCGATCAAGGACCAGCGTGTCGCGTTGGTCGTCGATGGAACTTGGGCCATGTTCATCCTCAATCGCTAGTTACCGGTCCGCTACCAAACCTTACCCGATCGACAAAAAAACCTTTCATACGGTTAATTTCGCCAAATACGCGAAGCGCGCGAACGCGAAACAGGCGAGGCCAGCAGGGCGGCGCGCGCAACCGGCTGAGCCACCAGCTGCGCGAAGGATGCGGCTTGGCGCCCTTCCGGCAACCCCCGATGGCAGCGCCAAGTTCGCGCAGCAGCTGCAGGTCGGCTACGTCCGACTGTGCCAGAAGTAGTCGACCGCGCTGCTACGCAGCCGAACCCGTCAGCGTGGTCCCGAGCAATGGCGGACGAAGGCCTTGAGCTGCGTGTCGGCTGGTTGGAGAGCGACCGTGTAGGGCGGCGTGAAGGTGTCCCCGCCCGACTGCTTTCCACCCGCGTCGTCCGACTGCCCGATGTAGGTGTTGCCGGTGGCGACCATTTGCGCGGTGGGCTCACGGAAAGCCGACATGCCCGTGGCGCTGTCGAAGCTGAAAAATACGTGCGGATGGGGCACGTTGTCGAAATAGTTATTTTCCACCAGCACGCGTGACTCCAAGGCCGCCGCCACGCAGTAGGAGCTCGAGCTCTGGACATCCGCCGAGTGCGAAAAGTAGTTATCGAAAACGTGCACGGACCCGAAACGCACGCGCGGCATGCGCTGGAAGACGGAGCCCGCCCACCAGTCATGATGCAAGGTGACCTTGAGCCGCCCGGAGTCCTCAGCCGAGTTGCTGTCACTGGAACCGATGCGCGTTCCCTCTCGGGTAAGGGCCTGCTCGAAGCGGATCTTGGACCAGGAAACCGTAATGTAATCGGAGCCGTTCGAGATCTCGAGGTTTTCGCCAGGTGCATCCCAGACATCCACGTGATCAATCCAGACGTGATGGGCGTAGGCGATGCCGATGCCGTCGCGCTCTGAGTCGGACGGTTCCGAACTGTGCGCGTTGATCCGCAGATTCCGAATCGTGACATTCGACACCATGTCGGCGGTGGCGATCGACGTGCCGGCGATGCGAATGCTGCCCTCGAGCGTGGCGTCGCGACCATCGCCCACGATCGTCTTGTTCGACTTAACGTCCAACACGGGCAAGGGGATCGTGCCGGTGACGTGAATGATGTACGGGTCCGGGCTGGCCGCGTACATGGCCAGATCGACCGCGTTCGAGACAGTGACTTCGGGGGCGGCTGGCTGGTTGAGCGAGGGATCGAACTCGTGGCCCGCCACGCTGGCCCAACCGTCGAGGACGCTGATTGGACAGGGCTCGTTGAAGGTGTCGACTTCGCCGCCTTCTCCTCCGGAGCCTGCCTGCATGCTGCCCGCATCACCGGCGAATGCCGCTCCGGCCTCGCCGCCCACGCCACCTTCGCCTAGACCTGGCGAGGAGCCACTCGCTCCCGCCTCGGCGGCGGCGGCGCCCGCCTCGCCGACTCCAGCGACCCCACCAAACCCATTGTCTCCACCGACGCCACCGGTCGGTGCTCGATCACCCGCCGTGCCGGCCGAGCCGGCCTGTGGCCGTAGGCGCTTCGGGTCGTCGACACAGCCGACGATGCTGAACAATGCAACGGCTGCCCAAGAGCCAGCGAACCACGGGAAAGCACGACGACGCCGAGTAGATTGAGTTCCGATCATTTCAAGTCAACCAAGCCTAGCCTCCCCGGCCGGCGAGCGGTATCCGTGTTTTTGCCGGAACAATATGCGGATGTCAGGAGGAGTAGGAGCAGGCGAGCAGGGCCGCAACAGGCGCTCCGAACGGCTCACTGGCCTCGTTGATCGCAAGTAGCGATGGGAGCTACTCTCCCGCTTTCGACCACACCACCGGAGACAGCACCATGCCCCTCAGCCGTCGAATGCTTGCGGAGATGTTCGGAACTTTTTGGCTCGTATTCGGGGGCTGCGGCAGTGCCGTACTCGCGGCAGGATTTCCGAAAGTGGGCATTGGGCTGCTCGGTGTGTCGTTCGCATTCGGATTGACGGTGCTGACGATGGCCTACGCCATCGGTCACATTTCCGGCTGTCACCTCAACCCAGCCGTGTCCATCGGCCTGTGCGCAGCAAAACGCTTTCCCGCGCAAGAGCTGCCCGCCTATATCGCGGCTCAGGTCGTCGGTGGAATCGCCGCTGGTGGGGTGCTTTACGTGATCGCCAGCGGCGGGCAGGATTTCAGCTTGGCGTCCGGTTTCGCTGCCAACGGATACGGCGAACACTCTCCCGGGAACTACCCGCTCGTGTCGGCCTTGGTTGCCGAGTTGGTGCTCACCTTCTTTTTTCTATTCGTGATTCTTGGCGCGACGGACGGTCGGGCCCCGGCTGGCTTCGCGCCGATCCCAATCGGCCTGGCGCTGACGCTCATTCATCTCATCGGTATCCCGGTCACCAACCTTTCGGTGAACCCGGCGCGCAGCACGGGACCGGCGGTATTCGTCGGCGACTGGGCACTCACTCAGCTGTGGTTGTTTTGGTTGGCGCCAATCGCCGGCGCGGCACTCGCCGGGCTCGCGTATCCAGCTCTGTTCGGCAGCGGTCATCCGAAACCGGTGCGCGGCGTGAACGAGCCTGACAAAGGCACCGTCGCTCCGGGCGCGTGAGCCGAACTCCGATCTCGTGACACGCGAGGACGAGCACAACGCTCGTCACAGTGAGGTACATCACACTGACGCAGACGGCATGCGTCATGCCGACAGGCCCGTGTGATTTGGCCCACAGCTCGCGTGTCCGACGATGGAGCGGCGCAAGAATCGCAGAGTCGATCCAGCGATTCCGCAAGCACGTCGTGCAGGGCGGCCCGAGCAATGATTCGCTAAGCGGCGAAGAGGGAGACGATCAACTGCGCGGCGGCGAAGGCGACGACACGCTATCCGGCGGCGGCGGCCAAGATCGCCTCTTCGGCGACGCCGGTAACGACAGCTTGAACGGCGAGGTTGGCGACGATCAGCTCCAGGGAGGTGACGGCGATGACACGCTCAACGATTGCTTGAATCACAACACGCTGAACGGCAATGCTGGCACGAACAGCTGCCAGGCCAATTCAACGGGCAACAATTCTAGTTCGCTCACGAACTGCCAAATCATCACGCGCTGTCCGTGACCTAGCGCGCACCACGCGATGCGGTCGTGCTACGAGTTTCGCAGCACGACCGCGCCGCCGCGAAGCCCAGCCCTAGCGCAGTCCTAGCGCTGACGGTCAGCTCGCAAATTTCTCGTGTGTGCGGTTTCGCCACCCTGTCCTGGCCCTCTAGCACTTGGCTCCGGACCTGGGACGACAGCCTTCAGCGTGAAGGCATGGAGCGCCCAGCAAGGGGCGGACACAACTAGCATCAGAAGCGATCCGCGGGCCGATCCCCAGCAAAGCGCCGCGAAACCGCCATTTCGCTGATCAGCGGGGCGAAGGTTCGAGGACGGGCGACGGGCACAGGGAAGGCACGGAAAAGGCACCGAGCTGAGCACCGAGCTGAAAAGGAAGAAGACGGGCACGGAGAAGGAACCGCGCGCGAGCGAAAAGAGCGGACGGAGCCCAGGGAACGTGGCACGTTTCTGAGCCCCTCGGCGGGGCAAGAATCGCTTCGTTTCCGATGGAGGCTGCTTGACTGAGTATCGTGAAGGCACGCGTGTGGCTCGAGCTTCGAAGGGGATTCAACGACGCCTGTTCCTGCGCGCGGCCGCGCTTGGGCTGGCTGCCCCGGCGGCCTTCAACCTGAGCCGACTAGCCGTGGCCGCGCCCGCTGGGGCGCCCAAGCGCATGCTGATTTTTCACATGCCACACGGCGTGCCGAACATTCACTACAATCCCAAGGTAATGGGTAGCGATCTGACCCAATTTGCGCTCGACAAGAGCTTCGAGAGCATCCTGGGCCCGCTCGAACCGTACAAGCAATATGTCAACGTTTACCAGGGCTTCAAGTATGCCAATGGTGGAGGTCCGCACGTCAATGCGGTGAATTTCCTGACCGACTCGAAGGACCTCGAGGGCAACCTACCGCGCATCAGCATCGACCAAGCGATCGGGAAGAAGCTCGGTATCAAGCCGCTCAATCTCGGCGCATCGTCGCGTCCGCTCGGCGCAGTCACGCTCTACCCGAAGGTATTTTGGGACGGCACGGGCTTCGTCGAAGCCGAGAAAAACCCGGTCAAGGCTGCGGATGCGGTGTTCGCCGGATTGAAAGCGCCGACTGGCGTCAATCCCGACGTGGAGGCTCGAGAGGCGCTGCTCAAGCTAACGGAGGGAGAAGTCCAGGGCCTGCAGCAAGAACTGGCCGCGCTCACCACGGAGCAGACCAAGCTGAAGGCGCACCTCGACGCACTGCTTGCTTTGCACAGCGGCGGCGGTGGCGGCGGCGGCGCGCTCAGCTGCACTGCGGCCCCTGCCCTGCCGAACGTAGAAAAAATCCGCGCGCTCAAAATGCCCGATGTCACGCCCGAGGGCACGCCCAATTGGTATTTGGGCGACTACCAGGGAGACAACCAGAACTTCCCGCTGATCCTAGCCGCGCAAATGGAAGTCGCCGCGCAAGCCATCGCTTGCAATGCGGCGCCGATCGTGACGTTGCAGGCGATGTTTTCCACGTCGGCGATGAACTTCAAGTTCATGGGCATCAACAAGGCCCATCACAACGACATCTCTCACAACGGGCCTGAGATGAACCCGGAGATGATATCGAACCCCCTGGTGACCGACTTTGCGATCGCGCAGCGTTGGTTCACCGAGCAAATCGTCGAGGGCTTGCTCAAGCCGCTCTTGGTCGATGATCCAGCGGCTCCGGGCAGTAAGATCATCGACAACACGATCATCTACTTTTGCAGTGAGATCGGCGACGGCCAGAATCACACGCTCAAAACCGAAGATTATCCGACGTACCACCCGGCTCCGCAGCCTTACACCTCCGCGTACCTCCCACTGGTGACCATCGGTGGTGGTGGCGGCGCGTTGAAGACCGGGCGCATCGTGCGCAACGCCGTCGATCGCCCAGCGGCCGATCTGTACCTGACGCTCGCTCAAGCCATGGGCGCTCCGCTGATGAGCTTTGGTGACTCGACCGGCGTGATCCAAGAGGTGCTCGCGTGATGCGGCAGGCTTCACTGCATCGTGCCGGTCTCTTCCTCGGCGGCGCGGCGTTGTTCGCCAGCTCGGTCGCTTGCTCGGCGGGCGGCGATGCGAATCCGATCGCCCGCGGCGGCAACAGCAGCGGCGGCAACAGCAGTAGCGGCGCAAGCGGAACCCCGTCCGGCGCTGGTACCGGCAACGTCAGCGGCGGCGAGGGTCCCAGTCCGATCGGCATCGCGACATTGCTCCAAAGTTGCGGCGAGTCCGCGCTCGGCAAGCCTCAACTGCGCCGGCTCACGCGCGGCGAACTGCAGCGCTCGCTCGACGACATTTTCCCGCAAGTGAAGGGGAAGTGGACGGTGTCGATCTCCGAGGCCGAATCTGGACTGGGCTTCGACAACGACCCTGCCGTGCTCTCCGTCGGCGCGCAGGTCGCCGAAAAGCTGCTCGACACGGCCAATACGCTGGCAACCGCGCTGGTCGCCGACGACGTGCTCCCCCAAGTATTGCCGTGCGCCGCCAGCGCAGGCAATCGCGCCTGCGCGCAAACCTTCCTCGATCAATTCGGGCGGCGCTTGTTCCGAAGGCCGCTGAGCCAAGCGGATCAAGACCGCTACCTTTCGTTCTTCGACGCACGGCTGGCGGCCTCCGATTTCAAGAGCGCACTGCGCTGGATGACGGTCGGGTTGATTCAGTCGCCGCACGCGGTGTATCGGCGTGAAGTCGGCACGCTTTCGGGCGGCGAGTACCAGCTCTCCCAGCACGAGATCGCCGGTGAGCTCGCGTACATGTTCACTGGCACGACGCCCAGTGCCGAATTGCTGGCCCAAGCGGACGCGGGGCAGCTCGATTCGCCCGAACACCTCGCCATGATCGCCGGACAGCTTTTGGCGTCCCCGAGCGGGCAAGAAACGCTGCAGCGCTTTTTCAGAGGCTGGCTCAGCTACGATCAGGTGTCCGGCAGCTTGCCCAACGTCGCCGAATTCGCCGCGGTCGCGCCGGACATGGTGCGGGAGACGCAAGCGTTCATCCAGCAGGTGGTGCTCGCCGGCCGTGGGGGACCAAAAGAATTGCTCACAGCGTCTTACACGACGCCCTCACGAGCGCTTGCATCGTTCTACAATCTGCCCGCGCCCAGCGCGGACTTCGAGAAGGTGGAGCGCCCCGCGGGGCGAGGCATCGGCGTGCTCGCGCAAGGCTCGCTGATCGCCGCGCACTCCCACGAAACAGCGTCCTCGCCCACGCTGCGTGGCTTGCTGGTATTCGAGCGCCTGTTGTGCGGACAGCGGCCGCAAGTTCCGCCCGATGTGCCGCCCTTGGCAACCGCGTCCCCGGGGGCGAAGACCACCCGCCAGCGCTACGAAGAGCAACACATGGCTGCGGGCGGCGCCTGCCCCACCTGCCACAAGCTCTTCGACCCGCTCGGTTTCGCCTTCGAGCACTACGACGAAGCAGGTCGCTATCGCGAGCAGGAAGCGGGGCTTCCGATCAACTCCGCGAGCAGTCTGAAGCAAGGCAACACCGAGCTGTTTGCCTTCAGCGGGCTCGACGAGCTGGCCCAAAACCTGTCCCAGCAGGAAAAGGTCGGCGTCTGCAGCAGTGGTTACGTCAACGCCTTCGCTTTCGCGAACAGCGTCGCCTGCCTGGGTGAAACTCGGCGCAGCGAGTTCGTGACCGGGAAGCTCGGTTTCATCGACTATTACGCTTCGCTCGCCGCGGAGCCGAGCCTCACCCGCCGCAAGTAGCGGCGGTGTAACCAAGGGACACGCTCAGTTTCGGAGGGCCACGGATTCCGCGTCTCCGTGAGCCCACGGCACGCCGTAGCGGATTCCGCCCGAAACGGGGAAAATACCCAGATCGCGGCAATTTTGCGCTAACTTTCGGCAGGGGCGCGCGTTTGCAGCGGGGGGCGTCGGAGCGCCGGATGGTGAGCGTAGAACGCTGGTTCGAGGCGTTCGGCCTATGTTACCCTCTGAGCAACGTTTTCTGTCAGCTCATGCCCCCTTTTCGTTCGCCACCGATCGATTCGCCCAAGATCGATTTGCCGCCAGCCACGGGCCCCCACACGGCGGATGGTACCGTATCTTTGGTAGGGACATTCGCGAGTGAATCGACGCTGGCCGAGGGTGAGGCACCCGCATCGGCGTCGTCGGTCACCGCCGAGCGCATCTCTGCGGCACCGATCTCCAGTACCGAGGCCCGGCATCTCAACGACGTCATCGATCCCAAGCGCTACTCGCTGCTTGGAAAGATCGGAGCTGGCGGGATGGCGACTGTGTACCTGGCGCGGGACCAATCGCTGCTCCGGAGCGTCGCGCTCAAGGTCCAGCATGCCGATCCGGATGGGGTGAACGGCCGCTTCCTGGAGGAGGCGCAGGTGCTCGGGCAGTTGGAGCACCCCAATATCGTTCCCCTCTACACGCTCGAGTCCGCGTCGAACGGTTCGTCGTTCAGCACGATGCGCTACCTGCGTGGTAGCTCGCTGCACGATGTCCTCCGCTGCTTGAGCACGGGTGATTCGGCCATCGTCGCCGAATATTCGCTGACGCGGTTGATGCAGATCTTCCTGCAGATCACGCAGGCCGTATCCTATGCCCACAATCAAGGGGTCATTCATCGCGATCTGAAGCCGGCCAACGTGATGCTCGGCGAGCACGGCGAAGTCCAAGTCGTGGACTGGGGCATCGCCAAAGTGCGCTCCGCGTCCGGCCTGCACACGGACTCGCAACGCAATGGTCTGACCATGCCTGGTCAAATCATCGGTACGCCGTCCTACATGGCGCCGGAGCAGTGGGCGGGCTCGGTCGTCGACGAGCGCGCCGACATTTATGCACTGGGCGTGATGCTGTACGAAATGTTGACGCTGCAGCGTCCATTCAACGGGCAGAACCCCCTGCTCTTGTGTCGAGAAGTGTTGACCGCGCCGCCGCCGCCGATGCGCACCGTCGCGCCCGACAGAAGCATCCCATTGGAGCTCGAGGAAGCGTGCCTGAAAGCACTGGCAAAGCTTCCTGACGAGCGGCAAGGCCAAGTCCGTGAGCTGTATCGGGCGGTGCAAGCCTGGCTCGAGACCGAAACCGACAAACTTCGACGCCACACTTTGGCGGAGGAAAAGGTGGCCGAGGCGCGAGAGCTGCTTCGAGTCTATCAATTGCAACGCAAAGTAGTCGTCGATCTCGAACAAAGCAGCCGCGAGCTCGAGGGTAGCTTCAAGAGTTGGCAAAGCGTCGACGAGAAGCGCGCGTTGTACGACGCCGACCACCAGGTTCGTCTGGGGCGACGTCAGCTGATTGATCTCAGTACCGATGTGGTCGGCGTGCTCACCGAGGCGCTCGGTTTCGAACGCGAGAATACTGCCGCACGCCAACTGCTCGCCGACTACTACTGGGACCGCCTGATCGAGGCCGAAAACTCCGCGCAACCGGACCAAGTTGGCTTCTATTCGCGGCTCGTTCGCCGCTACCACGACGGCAGATACAGCAAGCGACTTTCCGGCGATGGCACGCTGACGCTGCACACTGAGCCGGCGGGGGCTTTGGTACGTCTCTCTCTGCTCGAGGAACGGAATTTATTGCTGCGGCCCGGTCCGCCAATTTTTACGGGTTCGGCGCCAATTCAAGGCTTGGCACTCGGCCCCGGGAGCTACGTCGCGCGCGTCGAGCTCGACGGATACGCGCCGCTGGTTTATCCCGTGCACATTTCGCGCAACCGCGACTGGGAAGGCTCGATCAAGCTCCATCGCGCAAACGAGATCGCGAACGACTTTTGCGAGGTCCCGGCCGGACCTTTCATCGAGGGCGGCGACAGCGAAGGTTGGAGCCTACCGCGCGGCGAGCCACACGTGTCCGCTTTCGCGATCGCGCGCTACCCGGTGACGGTCCGACAATATCTCGAATTTTTGAACGACTTGGCCCGAACGGACCTGGAGCTCGCGACTCAACGCGCGCCGCGACGTGCACCCGACGGCGGCAGCTACGCCATTTACGACCCCCAACGCGGGTTCGAATTCGAGCCCCATTTACCCGAAAACGTCGCAGAACTCGATGCGCCAATCTCGAGCATCAGTTGGTACGACGCGGTAGCTTACGGAAAATGGCGCTCGGCCAAGGACGGGCGCAGCTACCGGCTACCCACCGCGCGCGAATGGGAAAAGGCTGCACGCGGAGTCGACGGCCGCTGGTTCCCGTGGGGTGATCGCTTCGACGCCAGCCTTTGCAACATTCGCGAATCGACGAAGGACGGCCCGCGCGTCGCGACCGTAGCGTCCTTTCCCGAGGATGAATCGGTCTATGGCGTGCGCGGGATGGCCGGCAACATGCGCGACTGGACCGAGACGCCATCGGCCGTCGGAGCAAGCTCTGCGTCCCCGCTACGGGTGGTGCGGGGCGGGGCTTGGTACGGCGGTCGGGTCAGCGCGCGCTGCGCTGACCGCTTCTGGTTCGAGCCGAATCACGTGTATTTTTTCGTCGGCTTCCGCCTCGCCTATTCGCTGACCGAAGCGAGCTGAAGGCAGACCGCCGTTCTTGCTCTCAGACGCGTGCCAGTAAGCCCTCGAGCCGGGCTAGACCAGCGTTCACGTCCTTATTCTGAGTGCGAATGGCTGCCTTCAGTTGCTCCACTGCGGCGCCACCCCGGACCGCCTTGCGTGCGGCCTCCACGCCCTGCCGCAGATCGCTCACTTTGTCCATGAAGAGTAGGCCGAAGGCGGCATTCAAACACACCAGATCTTCCGAAGCTCGGGGCCCCTTGCCGGAGAGCACACGCAGCAGACAGAGCACGTTTTCCTCGGGCGAGGCAGCCGCCGCGACGTCCGCATAGTTCGCGCGCTCGAGACCGGCGTCCTCCGGGTTGAACTCGTACTCGCGGACCTGGCCGTCGCGCAGCTCGGCAATGCGGGTCGTGCCGAGTGTGCTGAATTCATCCATGAAGCGGTCCGGGAATTCCTTCGATCCGCCGCAGGGTACCAGCCCACGCTCGTAACCCATCTGCCGCATCACCTCGAGCACGAGTGGAACTTGCCCTGGGTGAGGTACGCCAATCACTTTGCGACGCTCGTCACCGCTGTGAAAGCC
The DNA here is from genome assembly GCA_035273265.1 of Polyangiaceae bacterium. Classification (GTDB taxonomy): domain Bacteria; phylum Myxococcota_A; class Polyangia; order Polyangiales; family Polyangiaceae; genus PMG-095. Next base: position 2,917 of record DATEPG010000587.1, on the reverse strand, counting down.
GAGCGGGCCAGCGATGTGTACGGTCGTGCCACAGCGTAACTGACTCAGTACGCGAAACATCCCCGCGTCGCGTGCCGCTTGCCCGACAACCGAAGTGAAGCCCAGCCGGCACTCTCGCACCGAACGAAGCGTGCTCGCGATGCTCGCATCCGGATCTAAACCCAGCACGGCAAAAGCATCGTGGCTGCCGCTCACGCCGGTCATGCCTGGCGCACCGACCTTGTGCACGTACACGCCCGTGGCAGCGAGCACGATGGCCGCTCCGCTCGTGACGTTGATCGTCTTTAGGCTATCCATGCCGACGCCCACGAGGCCCAAATGCGGCTCGGGTGCGCCGACCTCGCCGGCGCAGTGGGCGAGCCAGGCCAGGTTGTGGCTCTCGGTGACGCCCAAGAGTTCGTCTAGCGTTTCGCCTTTGGCGCGCAGCGCGGAGATGAATGCCCCTTGCTGAAGCTCAGGCTGCTGGTTCTGCCAGATCTGCAGGTAGGCGTCGCGCGCCTCTTCCCTGGTGAGGTTCTTTCGCTCTTGCAACCGAACGATCAACCCGCCGAACTGCCTCAGTGTTTGTTCATCGATCATCAGAGCTGCCACTTTCGAATGTTCACGGAGTTTGGGCGCGGGAGTAGAACACACGCCCTTTCAGGGTGGAAGCTCGAACCCGGCTCAGACGCTCGGCTCAGGCTCGAACGCGGGCGGGCGGCTCTCGAGCCGCGCAAACCCCTTGATCACCGCGCGACGCACCAACTCCAAGCCGAGCTCGCGAGTCCGAGCAGCGGGCCACGCCTTCGCAGCGCCGGCGCTGGCGAGAAGCGTCACCGCCCGCTCGAGCAGCTCGGAGATCACGATCGGTGACTGCATCAGTTTCACGATCGGCTCGAGCTCTGCTGGAATGCGGCTGGGGAGCGCGGCGATGCGGTGCGACAAAGCAGGATCGCGACTGATTAGGTCATGATAGATGTCGAGTACTCCGTCACCCTTCGGGTTGGGTTCGCTACGCATCGCCAGGCTGAACGCACCGTTCGGGACGAGAGTGAGGCTCCCTTCGATCTGCTCGCGATCGAGGCCCATGTCCTCGTGGATTCGGCTGAAGTCGGCGCCGGCCGAAAGCTTTCCAAGCAATGGCGCAACGACTTCCAAACCAATCGCCCGGGGGATCGGGAAGAAACCCGCCGTAGCCAAACTGAAGGCCTGGAGCGGGGCAAGATCCAAACTCCCGCGAGCATTCAAGAGTCGTTGCGCCTCCCACCACCAAGATTCGGCAGAGCGATTGTTGGCGTAGAAGAAGCGCGCCAATTGCAGGAACGAGAAGGCCTCGCCGCGCAAGTAGTCGCCGTAGGCTTGCCACAGTTGTTGGCCGTCGAGCTCCGGTTTGGCGCGCAAAGTGAGCCACGTGTAGGCAGCACGATGTCCGCTCTGCAATGCGAGCGTAACGCCGGAGGACAAGATTGGATCGACGAACACGGCGGCATCACCGGCTGCGGCCCAACCTGGCCCCACCGCGGATTCGGCCCAGGAAGACCAGTCCTGAGTGACGCCGACGCGCTTTTGTTGCGGCAGGATGTCGTCACGGAGCGTGGCGTGCACGAGCAAATCTTTGATCTCGGGGCAGCTTTCTAGAGCCTCACGATAGAGCAGCTCCGGGTCACGACCAGCAAGCGCGTCGCGAAAGTGCCGGCGGTGAGTGACGAAACCGACGCTCATCAGGTCTGCACCGATCGGAAAATACCAGATCCAGCCGAGTGGCACGCTGGCGATGAAGACCGTGGTCGCAGCGCGCGTGCCGGAAAGGGTGCTCTTCCACTCGGCGCCGGAAAAATAACCATATACGGCGAAATTGTTCATCTCAGGGTCGCGAACGCGCTGACCACGGGTGAGCAGCGCCGAAAGGCCGCTGGCATCGAGCACGAATGGCGTATCGATGATGCCCTCCAGCCCCTCTTCATTCCGGTAACGAACCCCGCACACTGCGCCGTTGTCGCGCAAAATTTCGGTGACGGTGACGCCTTCTCGGCAGTCCGCGCCGAGCACCCGCGCTCGCTCGAGTAGCACCATATCGAAGCGCGAGCGCTCCACATTGAAGCCGACGAATGGCATCCGACTCGGCGCAAAGCGATCGCTGAAGGTGCTCAGATCTTGGCCGAGGACATCAATGGTTCGCTGTGGCCCGAGCTGCTCACTATCGCCGGCGATCTGCAGATAATCAGCGTTCCAAGGGATTCGGTCGGCGCCCCAGACGAAAGTGATGCCGACTTTCTTGACCGCCCCACCATTGTAAAGATCGTCGTAAACCCCGAGCTCGCGCAGCACGGTATTTGCAACTGGGATAGTAGATTCTCCAATTCGCCAACGCGGGAAGCGCGCCCTCTCCAAAACGGCAATCGAGGCGTCCGGCGCGTAGCGCGCGGCTATCCCGGCAAAAGCGCTGCCCGCTGGGCCCCCACCAATCACGACACAATCTTTGTACTCACGATGCTCAGGCACTTTAGTCGCTCTTCCCTGATCCGTTGGGCTATGCTCTACTCGTAGCGCATCGATCGCTCCAAGTCCGAAAAGATCGAATCCAAGCCGAATTCGACTCCGACTCAATCATGCTCGAATGGCTCGAAATCTCGTCTGACTCCGCCGACTCGACCGACGCGCCTGGCCTGACCGTGGTTGCTACGGCAGAGCGCGCCTTCTTGCACGAGCCGGCGGCGCTCGGCAGCGATCCGTTCCACGCGCCCATGCAGGGCAACGGTACTTACGAAACCACGCACTGGTTGCTCGAGGGAGTGATGGCTGCGGCCGGCCGCGCATTTCACGCGCCGCGCAGCGCAATTTCGGCCACCGCTGAGCCAAAAGCCCCGCTTGGCGTCAGCGCGGCACACTGGGCCTACCGCCTTGCCGGCTACTTCCACACCACGGACGCAACCCGCCG
>DATEPG010000586.1:0-11771 GCA_035273265.1 Polyangiaceae bacterium | reverse complement strand
TTCGCGGTTCCGCGCGGCCCGAGTCTCGAGGCCGGGGACAAAAAGCTCGCTGTGCTGACCGAGGACCACCCGCTCGAATATCTGGAGTTCGAAGAGGTGATTCCAGAGGGCAACTATGGCGCCGGCGCGATGATTGTCTGGGACGTCGGGCGTATTCGCTATCTGGAGACGACGGCCGAGCAGGGGCTCGAGCTCGGCAAGCTGGATTTCGAGCTGGACGGGTTCAAGCTTCATGGCCGCTTCGCGCTGGTTGCTACCGGTCGCCGCAAGGCGTCGGGACCAACCGACAAGAAATCCAATGAATGGCTGCTGATCAAGAAGCAGGACGCCTTTCCGCATCCGCCGGGTGACGTGCTCGTCGAGCAACCGTATAGCGTTCTATCCGGGCTGACCGTAGCGGATTTGGCGCAGCGCTCGCGTCTGGTGAGTGAGCTCGAGGCCGAGGCCGAAGCGCTCGGCGCGCGCCGCGGCCCGCTCGATGCGAGTGCGCTCACTCCCATGTTGTGCGCCATGACGGGCGCCGAGTTGGTCGACGAAGGTCGCATTTACGAACTGAAGATCGACGGGGTGCGGATCGTCGCCGACAAACACGCGCGCGCCGTCGCTCTCCGCTACAGGAATGGCCGCGCTGCCAGCTCCAGCTATCCGGAGATTGCGCGGGCGGTCTCTGCGCTGGCACCCGAGCGTGTCGTGCTCGACGGGGAAGTAGTGGCGTTCGACGCTGATGGTCGCCCGAGTTTTCAGCGTATCGCCCCGCGCATCCACGCCGAAAAGCCGCTCGACGTGCGCTCGGCGATGAACGAAGTTCCGGTCAGCTATTTGGTTTTCGATCTGCTGGCGCTCAACGATCTCGACCTTCGCGGTCTGCCGCTGATCTCCCGCAAGGCCTTGCTGATGAAGCTGGTTCGCGGCAAGGGCTACGTGCGTGCGCTCGATCATCTCGAAGCCGATGGTCGTCCGCTGTTCGAGCTGTGTCGCGCGCAGCGCTTGGAAGGCGTCGTGGCCAAACGTGCGGCTTCGCCCTATCGGCCCGGGCCGCGCCGCACGGATGACTGGGTGAAGTTGAAGAGCGAGCGTGACGACGAGTTCGTCGTGATCGGCTTCATGCGTGGCAAAGGCGCCCGTTCGGCCCTCGGCGCCCTGTGTGTGGCCAGCTACTCGGGGGAGCGTCTGCTTTATCGGGGTCGGGTGGGCAGCGGCCTCGATGCCGCTACCTTGAGTTCCCTCGAGCAAGCCCTGGAGGCTCGCCGAACGGAGGCATTTCCAGCCGCGGGCAAGATCCCCGAGGACGCGAAGGGGGCACTATGGGTGCGGCCAGAGTTGGTCGTCAGCGTGCGTTTCTTGGGCTTCACCGACGGTGAAGCCCGGCTCCGTGCGCCCGTGTATCGAGGTTTGCGCAGCGACGTAGAGCCGGGTGATTGTCGCGCGGCACCAGCCAACGAGCTAATCGAGGAACGGCTCGCACCGAGTGCGGTTCCGCCCCTTTCGGCCGTCTCGAGCGTCTCGAGCGTTTCGAGCGCGCCGAGCAGCCCGGCGACGCGCGTGGTGATCAGCAATCCGAGCAAGGTGTTTTGGCCGGACGAGGGCTACACGAAGGGCGATCTGTGCGCCTACTATGCGTCCATCGCGGAGGTGATGTTGCCCTTCCTTCACGAGCGCCCGGTGGTGCTCGTGCGCTATCCAGACGGCATCGCTGGCAAGCACTTCTATCAATGGAACGTGCCCGCCGGCACCCCGGATTGGATCGAACGCATCGAGCGGGTCGACGAGGACGAGCCAGGCTCGCCGAAGAAGACGCTTTTTTTGGTCGATAGCGCAGACGCGCTCGTTCACATCGCGAATCTCGGTTGTATCCCGCTGCACGTGCTGGCAGCGCAGCGCGGCACGCTGGATCAATGTGACTTTCTGACGGTCGATTTCGATATTGCCGATCGTCCCTTTTCGGATGCGGTGCGCCTGGCCTTGGATTTGCGAGTCATCTTGGATGACGTGGGACTGATCGGCTTTCCCAAGACGTCCGGACAAAGGGGTTTGCACGTGCTGGTTCCGCTCGGGCCAGGCGTGAACTTCGACACCGCAAAGCTGTTGGTCGAGTTGCTCGGTCGCTTGGTCACCGACAAGAATCCCACGATTGCCACGATGGAGCGGCGCGTGAACCAGCGCGGTTCGCGCGTCTACGTCGACACCGGGCAGACCGGGCCCTCGCGCACGATCGTTGCGCCGTATTCGGTGCGTTCCTACCCGGGAGCGACGGTCTCGACGCCGATTGCCTGGAACGAGCTGCACGTCGCCCTGGATACGTCGCGCTTCACCCTGCTCACGGTGCCGGCGCGGGTGCTGGAAGTCGGCGACCCGTTCGCGGACTTCATGGCTGTGCGCCCGGACGTGCCCGCGGCCGTGAAGGCGCTCTCGAAGTATTTGTGACGCGCAGAACACGCCTGGGTGGGCGCTCCAGCTAGAGCAGGCACTGCTCGAGCACGTCGGCGTTCGGCGCGCTCATCGCGCAATCGAGTTCGCGCCGCGAAACGCGCTCGGAACATTGACTGAACTCCGGGTCTTGTTTGGCCTTGTCACGCGCCAAGAGTTGCAACTTGTGCAGCTCGGCGGCGTTGCTGCCGGGCCGATCGGAGTTGACCAATAGCTCCACGTAGTGATCGAGCAGCGCCGTGCATTCCTCCGCTGAAGGGCGCTTGCCGCAGCCTTGCGCCGAGAACGTGCAGCTCAAAAGCAGGATGCCGGCGAGCGGCTTCCGGAGCCGCTCCTTCATTTGAAGCAGTCGTCGACGATTTGCTGGGAGTTTTTGGCGCTGCGCACGCACTGCATGGCACGCTCGGTAATGCGCTTGCCCACGCAGTCCTTCAGCGTGTTGGGTGCGAGCGCCTTCTTCGTTTCGTCGACTTGCGCGCCGACCGACTTGGGGTCGTTGCTGCCCGCGGCCTTTTCCAGCTCTAGGGTCGCGATGCGCTCGACGATCTCCTGACATTCTTTGTCGGTCGCGGGGTGACCGCAGCCCAAACCACACGTGAGGAGAAGTGAGAGCGAAGGGAGAGAGAGGAGCCGGCCGAGCGATCGCATGCAGTCCCCTGGCTTTTGCCCGCTTCGGGCGCGCACGGCAATCGCCAACTGCGGAGTTTTTGGACCGGCCTGACGAAATCTGGACGTGTGTGCAGGTGCTGCTAACTTGCTGATGGATGCCTAGGACGCGCGCGAGCAGTGCCCCGCGACCGACCCCGGAGCTGTTGCTCCGGAAGGCCACGCTTGCACGCACTTCTGGTACGCGCGCCAAGTACGCCGAGCGAGGCCTAGCCTTCAGCGCTGGTTTGGACCGGACCACGCGCGCGCTGCTGCTTCGGCAGCTGTATCTCTCACACATGGAGGGGCGCCGCTTTGCGGAAGCCCTGTCGGCCGCCGAGCAGATGATCTTGGCGGACATCATGCCCGACGTCGCGCGCCAAGACGCCGCGCGCGCGTGCCTGGGCCTGGGCGAGCGTGAACGCGCCGTCGACCACCTGCGCCTGGCGAGCCGCGTCAGCCCACCCGCGCGGCGAGCGTTCCATCTGTGGACCCTGGGCAGTATTTTGTATTTGATGGGCCACTACCGAGAGGCGGCTGGCGCGCTGATGCGCGCGTCGCGTTGGGGTACCACCGAGAAGCCGCTGTACCTCGCTCAAGCGGCATTGGCACGGCGTGCCGCGGGTGAAGGGCGCTCGGACCTGGCGCCGCTCAGGGAACGTCTCGCGGATGCCCCGTGCGGCCAGGGCTATGGCCAGTTCGTGCTCGGGGAACTGGCCTACGAGGCGGGTGATTTTACGGCAGCGCGGCAATATTTGCGCTTGTTCGTCAAGCGCACCACCAGCGGGCGGGTCGCGCTCGAAGTGGCGTTGTCGGGGGAAATTGCCCATGCTCGGCATCTCCTACGCGCGATGCGCTCGGGGCAGCGTGGTGCCGCGTAGTGCTAGGTTATCTTCCCGGGCGTCGAAACCAACTGCTGGTTTCCCAGGTACAGAGATACGAGAGATACGAGAGATACGAGAGATCGTGAAACCTTTCCGCACCAGAGTTCAGATCGAAATCACGCTAGCGCTGGCGCTGGCCGCTCTTTGTCTGTTCCTACCGAGTCTGGCCCAGGCCGCACCCGAAGCGACCGATGCCTTCACACGGGCTTTGGCCAAAGGCCCGATCTACGCCGCATTGGCCGCCTTCGCGGGCGGGTTCGTCGTCAGCCTGACGCCCTGCGTTTATCCGATGGTAGCGGTGACCGTGAGCGTGTTCGGCGCCTCGCAAGCCAAGAGCCGATTTCAGGGCGCAGCCTTGTCGGCTGCGTTCGTGCTCGGGATCGTCGGCATGCTCGTGCCGCTCGGCGTGATCGCCGGTCAGAGCGGGCAAATCTTCGGCGCCGTGCTGCAGAGCAAGATCGTGGTGGTCGGCATCGCGTTGCTGTTCCTGGTGCTATCCAGCGCCATGTTCGGCGCATTCGAATTCGCGCTGCCTTCCGCGCTGACCAATCGCTTGGCGGTGATGGGCGGCATTGGCTACAAGGGCGCGTTCGCGCTGGGCATGGCCTGCGCTTTGATTGCCACGCCCTGCACGGGTCCCGTGCTGACCGGCATCCTCACCTTCATCGCCAACACGCGCAGCTCGGCGCTGGGCGCTGGCGCCATGACCGCGTTTGGATTGGGGCTCGGGGTGCCGTTCTTTCTGGTCGGAGCCTTCGCCATTCAGTTGCCGAAGAGTGGCGCTTGGATGGTGCACGTCAAGTCCGTGCTCGGCATCGGGCTAGTGGCGTTCGCGCTCCATTTCCTGAGCACGGCCTATCCCGTGTTGAGTAAATTTGCCGGTACCTCTTGGCAATTCTTCGCGGTGATGGTCGGCCTCGTGGTCCTGGGTGGACTGCTCGGAGCGGTGCATCGCGAATTTGCGGAGCCTGGCGTGGGCGTCAAGCTTGCCAAGGGCCTGGGTATCGTCTTGCTCAGCGGAGGCTTGTTCTTGGGTTTCGAGGGCGCGATCAAGCCGGCTGATGTCGTGACCTGGGAGCATCATTTGGAAATCGCTCGCGGCCGAGCCCTACGCGAGAATCGACCGATGCTGGTGGATTTTGGCGCGGCCTGGTGTGCTGCCTGCAAGGAACTCGACAAGGTCACGTTCTCGTCGCCTCTGGTGGCTCCCGAGATGGCGCGCTTCGTCAACGTCAGAGTGGACGCGACCAACGCCGACGACCCAAAGGTGGAAGCCGCGTTGGCTTCGTTCAAGGTGCGCGGATTGCCGACGGTCGTGCTCTTCGATTCGCAGGGCAGGGAAGCCGCGCGCTACAATGACTTCGTGCCACCCGAGCGCTTTTTGCCGGCGATTCGCGCCATTCAATAACGGCGCGGGCCCCTTGCGCGGTCAGGGCTCGAAATCACGAGCTGGCGCAGGTTTGCCGCTCGGCGCACGTGGTTTGGAAGGTTCGTCGCCGTCGCCGCCCGCCGCAGGCGCCTTGGGGCGCGCAGCGGGCGCGCTGCTCGGAGGTCGGCTCTTCGGCTGAGCGTTGCTAGCTTTCTTGGACGGATCCGGCGCCTTGCCGGGTTTGTGGCTGCTCTCGCTCTTGCCCGCTTCAGCGCTCATCGGCGGACCGATCGAGCCGTTGTCGGTATTGATGCCATGGGTCAATGCAGCCAAGAGCTGCTCGCTTTCCGCACGTACCGCTTCGACTCGCGAGCACATCAATGCAATCAGCTTGTGAGCATCCGCGAGGTTCTCTTTCACCTCTCTCAGTTTACCGATCGGAGCTTGGGCAAATGTGCGGTCGACGCCGGCGTCGAGCCGAATCGTCATCAGCAGCAGTCGATCGAGCGTTTCTTGCCTCTGCTTCATGGTGAGCATCCAATGGAGCAGGTTGGTGCCGGAGGTTTCCACGTTCGCGAGCAGGGTCGCGGCGGGATTTTCCTTGGGTCGGGCATTGCTGCGGATCACGGTGCTCGCCCCGCTCGGTCCGTCCGCGACCAAACTCTGGTCCAGCCGCAGATGAACCCCTGCGCGGCTCAACTTCAGCGCTTCTTCGCGCAAGCGCCGTTCGATCGCGGCCGGGGTCGCCCCTGGCTCCAGTTCGAACAGCTGGATCCAGCGCTGATGTTCGGCTTCGGGGATCTTGGGCGCCTCCGCCATGCCCACCTGCAGCAGATACAGATCGACGAAGAACTCGTCGTAGTACGGGTCCCCGGACGCGTAGTATTGGCCTCGCGCGACCGTCGACTCGTGCGAGCCGAAGCCCGCGCAGCCGCTCAGGCTCGCACTCGCCAAGCCGATGCCGAAGAGCGCCAGGGCTAGGCGCGTGCGCGTCTTTACCATCACTGACATGCGAGCGTTGCTCCCCAGAGTTCGTCCTGGCCTGCGGTCGTCAGGATGAAGAGCGTGGCTGCTCCGCCAGCAAATGTGGCCAGTGCGCCCTGTCCGGCGTTGGCCCCTTTGGGCGAAACGACGATGCTCTGGCCGATGGGCTCGAGATCGGCCGTGAAGCTCTGCACGTGCACGTGAAATTGGGCAGAGCTTCCCTCGGTCCATTGGACGAGCCAGCGGTCGCCGCTCAGCGCGGCCAGGGCTGGTGAGATCGCACCGCCGCCGCTGCCGGCGGTCAGCTCGCGGGCTGGGCTTGGCTCTGCGCCCGGCAAGGCCCGCGACACGAATAGCCTCCAAGCAGCGTCTTCGGCATCTCGGCCGGCAAACGCGACTAGCGCGCCAGTGCTGCTGCCTGCGATCACTGGTGTGCCTAGGAGCTTGGGTGCCCCGGGCACTTCCGTGAGCTCCGATCTCTTTGCTCCGTCATTGGCGACGAAGCCGAGCATGACTTTGCCGGATTTGCCGCCACGACGAAACGTGACGCCATAGCCGTGTCCCGCGAGCTGCGCCGAGCGCGGCTCGGTAATTTTTGCGCTTGGATCCAGCGGCCAAATCACGCTGCTGCTGCCGGCGACCACGCGCGAAAAACCTCCGTCGGCGATGCCCAAGGTAAATGGCGGTACTTCGTCGATCGTGTGCGCCGAGCGCAGCGCCCGATCGTCCCGGTCCACGAAGAACGTCGACGAGCCGGAGCGTGTGAGTGGCACGACTCCTCGTAGCGCGTCTTTTCCGTCTTCCTCGAAGACGGAAAAGACGTCTAGCGTGTTTGGATCGAGGCGCAGCCCGAGACCTTTGCTCTTGGTCTCCGCGATGCCTACCAGCAGATCGCGCGTCTTCTCGAGCGTGGCGGTGTAGGGAGGCACGCTGCGTTCGACGCTGGCGGCGATGCGCGCCGCTGGCAGCGCCAAGCGGCAGCCGGGCACCGCCAGTGGGATGGCCGGGGGACTCGCGCTGCTCGTCTGCGGTCGCGCTTGCGTCATGGGGCTCTTGCTCGGCGAACGCGACAGCCAAAGCGTGACCAACGCGGCGAGCAACGCGCTGCTGACTACGGACAGCACCACCACGCCGATGCGGCCATCGATTTCGATGCTGCCAATCATCAGCCGTGACTCTTGCCGGAAGCGCCGCGCGTTGCTTTCGGCCTCCGCACTCGATTTCATCGTCGTGCGTGCGCCCAGTGGCAGCGGGACCGGTGTGCGGCGGGCCTCGGCGGGTACGTCCGGCACGACTTCGCGGGTCGAGTCCAAGGACGGCTCAGTGGAAGCCGGCGGAGGCTCGGCCAGGAGTGCGCGATTGACCACCGCTGGTAGCGTGGTCGGTAGCGGTGTATCGATTCTACCTCCGGGCGGACCGAAGCTGGGCACCGGCGTCATCGTCGCGCGCGGCGAAGAATCCAACGCGGGCACCGGTACGCCGCGAGCGGGTGGGGGAACGGCGCCCGGAGGACGCAACGTAGCGGTGGCGGGTGCGACGCTTTGTTCTTCCGAGAGCGTGGGCATCGGCGCGCGAGCACGCGAAGGGGGCGGCGGAGTCGCAGTAGACGGGCGCGCGGGTGAAGAGACGCGGCGCGGGGGACCGAGTGTGCCGAAGCTGCTGGGCGCTGCAGCAGCTTCGGCAATTGCTGCGGCCAACTCCGCGATTCGGTCGGCAGGCAACCACTCTGCCCAGCCCGAACGCCAGACCAGCGTGCTGGGGCGCAGGGCGCCGCTGCGAAGCGCGGCGCGTAGGTCGTGCCCGCTGCCTGACAAGCGCGCGCCGTCGGCGGCCAGCCAGTAGTAATGTACGTCTTGCGCGGGGTCGATCAATCCGGACTCCAAAGACCAGAGTCTTCCGATTATGCCCGCATTTGCCCAGCGACCAGTGACAAAGTCTCAATCGCTGTAAGTCGTCGCGCTGGCGACGGCCACGCAGCCGATGACCTGGTCACCCGCCGCGCGGAGCGCCTCGATGCAGGCCGAAACGGTCGCACCGGTGGTCACCACGTCGTCGACCAGCACGATTCGTGGTGGTTGCCTTGCGCCATCGCTTGCGCTGCTGCGCGCTCGGAACGCTGCGGCGACGTTCTGCGTCCGCCCGTCGCGGTCGCGCTTCGCCTGCTGTTCCGTGTGCCGTACTCGATACAGCCGGCGCGCGTCGACTCGAGCGCGCTGAATGTGCGAGAGTTCGCGCGCGAGCAGAGCTGCCTGGTTATAACCGCGTTCGGCGAGCCGCAGCGGGTGAAGTGGCACTGGCACCCACACGTCGCTCGCTTCGATGCCGAGCAAATCAATCCCGCGCACAGCGTGACGAGAGAGCGCTGCAGCTAGCTCCGGTGCCGACCGATACTTGAAGCGATGGATCGCCGAGATGAGCGGCTCGGTATAGCGAGCACCCGCGAACACCGGGACGCCGGCGATATGGCAGGCGACGTCGAAAAGCGGCTGGGGCTCGCCGCACTCTGCGCAATAGCCCGAGGCTTCGGGCTCGAGTGCTTCGCACGAGCAGCACCTGGGCGGCGCCAGCAAGTCCAACAGGGGTAGCGCGAGCGAGCGTGCGAAATGGTGAGCGTTCACCGAACCTGGTCGGTGCACCTGCCGTTCGGGTTGCGTGTCTTTCGCTACAGCCCGAGCAATTGACTCATCGAGGCTTCATCGGCGGGCGTGAACGAATAGGACTCGAAATCTTCGCTGGCGACCCAGGAAAAATCGCTGACGTTCACGGCGCTCGGCTGGCCCTCCAGCAGTCGACCCTCGTACAGATACAGTTCCACCACGTAGTGATCGTAGGGGTGGCTGACGAAGCTAATCATTTTGCCGCATTGGATGTCCACGCCGAGCCGGTGCAATACCTCGCGCTTGAGTGCAGCGTGGTCGCTCTCACCCTCTTCCACGCGGCCGCCTGGAAACTCCCAAAGTAGGGGCAGTACGGCTGACGCGCGGCGTTGGGTAATCAAATAGCGGCCGCCGTGTTCGATCACGGCGGCCACCACTCGAATCGTGCGGGCGCTTGCCATGCGGTCAGTAGTCGATGCGGAACAGCTGCTGCCCCATGAGCAGAATGTCCGTTGCTCCGACGGAGTGTTCGCTGCGCAGGCGCACGAAGGTGCCGTTCGAGCTGCCGACGTCCGTCAGATAGATCTTTCCGTCCGGACCCTTGGCGATGCTGCAATGCAAGCCGGAGACATATCCGTCTTCAGAGAACAAGATGTCGCCACGCTCACGGCCGCAATGCACGCCGCGCTCCGGGATCGGGAACGAGTTGCCGGTCGTGTCGCGACCGATGACCAGCGCCAAGCGACCGATGTAGCCCTTTGCCGGACTTCCGAAGCGCTCCACGTTGTCGGGCGAGCGGCCCTGTCCCTTGAGCTCCTCGAGACGAATGATCTCTTGTCCAATCCTGAACAGATCGCCGAACTCGAGCAAGCAGGGCTCGTTCGGGCGCAGCTTCAGGTACACGCCGTTGAGCGAGTCCTCGTCCTTGATCGACAGCTGACTTCCGCGGCGCGTGAAGGTCGCGTGACGGGGGGATAGATAGCTGTCACCGGCGAAGATCGAGCCGGTGTCACGGCCCAGAGTGATCTGCGCCACGTCCGGCAGGCGATATGTCCCAGCCTCGCTGCCGTCAGCGCGCAGCGCGGTCAGAATGATCTGCGGATAGGTGGACGCGACTGGCGCCGCCGCCGCAGGTGCTGCCGAGGGGCTGGCCCCGGCGAGCGCGCCGAGGTTGTAGCCGCACGATGCGCAGAAGCGATGCCCGGTTCCATTCACATGGCCGCACTGCGGGCAGGTGACCGTGGCACTCGCTCCAGGGGGCGCCGCTGACGGCGACCGCGCTGCAACCGGCGGCGCCATGGGTGGCGGTGGCGCCACGGGCGGCGGTGCCGCTGATGGTGTTGGCATTGGCGCGGGCGCAGGCATGGCGGCAACGGCCGGCACACCTTGCGGGGGCGTCGCCGCCGTAAACGGTTTCGCTGCAGCTGCACGTGGGAGCTCTGCTCCGCAGCCCAAGCAAAACTTATAGTGGTCCTGATTCTCCTTGCCGCACTTCAAACACGTGATCACAGGTGTCCTCCAGGGGAGCGGACCGAGCAGACCGAGGAGACGAAATTCCCTCGTAAGCGCGCGATTATCCACGCCCCTTTGCCAGGGTCAAGGTCTCCAACGCGGGCCGTGGTCATGGCGTGAGCTTAGCCAGCGCTTCGCGCAGTAAGTTTCCGAGTGGTTCGGTGCTCAGCTTCGGACCGAGGGCCGACACCGCGCGCTCGGCCTCTCCAGGCCGGTAGCCCATATTGACCAACGCGCTGAGCAAGCGATCGGCCTCGTTTCCCAATGTTTCGACCGGTGCGCTGGCGACGCTGCTGTCGAGCCCGCGGAGCTTCTCTTTCAGCTCCAAAACCAGCCGCTCGGCCGTTTTCTTTCCGATACCTGGAATCTTGCCCAGGCGGGCGTGATCTCCGCGCTCGACGGCGCGGGAAAGCTCGTCGACGGGCATGGCGCTGAGCACACCCAGGGCGGTCTTGGGACCGACGTTCGGTACACCCAGCAGCAGGCGGAACACCCGCCGGTCGGTCTCGCTGGCGAAGCCAAACAAGTCCAGCGCATCCTCGCGGACATGGGTGTGGATCCAGAGTTCGACCTCGGCGTTGGCATCGACACGCGCGCGACCGAGCGTGCCGACGGGTGTCGACACGTCGTAGCCGACCCCGTGCACGTCTAGGACCACGGCTCCGGTCGCCTCGTCGGTCAGCACGCGACCACGCAGACGGCCGATCAAGGCCGCCTCAGCGAGGGCTGGTCGGGCGATGCGCTCACCATGATGGCTTCCGGGGGCGACAAGAGCGCGGAAGCTAGTGGCTTTTGATCGCCCGAGCAATCCCGTGCTAGAGCGCGGGCCATCATGCGTCACCGCCTTCTGTTCGAAGCCGGGCTCGCGCTAGCCGGGCTAGCCGCGCTAGCCACTCTTGCTGCGTGCGGCGGGTCATCGAGCGAAACGCCGCCGCCGTTGCGGCCGGACCCCGCTGGCTTTCGCTACGCCTCCACGGCCCCCGTGCGAATCGCGGAAGAGAGTGACGCGGGCGACGCCCCGCGAACCATTCCCGAAAGCACGGAGCTCGAGCCTGCACCGAGGCCGCGGGTGCCCGCGCCTTCTACCTGGGGCTCCGGCGCCGCGGCGCGTTGACTCAGGAGCCGCCGCCCTAGAACGCGCCGCTCAGTGCGACGCCTGCAAAGCCAGGCGTCAGCGCGGGGCTGACGAGCGGCTTCTGTAGGCTGCCGGTCGCGGCTCCGCTGCGCGGCTGCAGGAAATACCAAATCAAGCCCCCGGCGATCGCCGCGGCGCCTACGCCCGCAACGATTCCGCCGGTAACCTTCTTGCCCCGAGCGTCATTGGCCGCTTCGGCGTTGGCGGTCGCTTCCGAG
>DATEPG010000585.1:0-6030 GCA_035273265.1 Polyangiaceae bacterium | reverse complement strand
AGAGCGGCGCGGGTTGCGGTGCGTTGCGGCTGCGCCTCATTCCTAACGCGCAACCCCCCGAACATTAGGGAAAGATCCTCCTTCAGGCGAAGGGAGGACAATCCGGTCCCCTGCCCGGTGAGTCCGTGCCATGTATAGCTGTACGGCTTGGCAAGATGACCATCGAGCTTTTGATTCACGCCATCGTGCGGCAAACGACGATCTTGATTGCGCAGCTGGCCACCTCGCGGGGGGTTCGCGCCCCGCTCGCGCAGATCGCCGACCAGGTGTTCATCGAGCTCGTGCGAGAGATTGAGCGACAGGGCATCAGTCGAAAAGTGAGCGCCGACATGTTCGGCCTGGGCCTTCGCAGCTATCGGCGCAAAATCCAACGCCTCAGTGAGAGCTCGACCGAACGCGGCCGGTCGCTCTGGGAGGTCGTACTCGAGCACATCAAGACTCAAAATGTGGTCACGCGGCGCGAAATCCTGGCGCGCTTTGCCAACGATGATGAAGCGCAAGTCCGGTCGGTGATTCGTGACCTGTGCGACAGCCAGCTGGTATTCTGGACCGGCACTGGCTCCAATCCTTCGTATCGAGCGGCCTCGGACGATGAGCTCGCGGCGCTGCAACGCAAGCTGGGGCCCGAGGGCGCAGAAGAACTGCTGATTTCTCTGATGTATCGCGAAGCGCCGCTGACGCTGGCCGAAATCGCAGTGCGAGCCCAGACCGAGGTTGCCACCCTCGAGGGCACGATTGCGCGGTTACTTGCGGACGGCCGTATTCAACAGGCAGAGGCAAACGGAATCGTCCGGTACAGTGCGCGCGCGCTGGTCGTCCCGGTCGGCGCCGCGGTAGGTTGGGAGGCGGCCATTTTCGATCATTTCAAGGCTTTGGTCACCACGATCGCCAGTCGTCTGAACGAAAATCGAGCGACCGCGCTCGATGATCGCGTCGGCGGCGGCACTTACACGATCGACGTCTGGCCGGGGCATCCGCTGGAAGCCGAGGTCTTCGGCACGCTCGGTCGCCTACGCAGCACGCTCACCGATATGCGCGAACGCGTCGCGAATTTCAACGGAGAACGGCCGGTTCCGGAGGTGCATACGCGTGTCGTGATCTATGCTGGGCAATGCTTGATACATGAAGACGGTGATAGCGAAGACCATGCTTAGCAAAGCCAAGAGCCGGGTCACGCTCCTGCTCGCCGCGCTGGCCTTGATGTTCAGCTGCAGGCCAGAGAGCAGTGAGCCCACCGGTGGCGAGACCCACTTCCTTTCCCGTTGCGAACCGAGCTCCCAGACCTGCGGCGACCGCCTAACGTGCGTGTGCGGCGTGTGCACCCTGCCATGCACCGAGCGCGCCACCTGTCAGGCATTGCCGGCGGCGCAGTGTGTGCCTTCGAACGCAGACTGTTCGAGCGGCACGCCACCGGCGCCCGGAGTTTGTGATGTCTCCTGCGTGGGGGACGCGGACTGCGCGGTCGTCTCGTCGTCCCACCGCTGCGAGCAGGGTGCTTGTCGAACCGGCTCGCTGCCCAGCGCTGGTGCCGGTGGTTCGGCTGCAGTCGCCGACGGTGGAGCGGGGGCGGGCGCCTGCGCGAGCGGAACCGTGCGCGCCAACCAGGTGCTCGTCCTCGGCGATAGTTTTTTTGCGACGACCCACCAGATCACCGCTTACCTCGAAGGCATGGCCCGCGACGCAGGTGCCGTGTCCGTGGGTGAACGTTATCGGGACCGCTCGAACTTGTTCGCCAATGCTCTCGCGCTGAACGGCAACGGAATCGCAGACCAATACACGAGTGGCGTCTCCGAAGCCGAGGTCAAAGTCGTGATCATGGACGGCGGTGGCGCCGATGCACTCCTCGGCTCTTGCGACAGCGCAAACGCGAGCTGTGCGGTGGTCACTGCGGCCGCCGCTGCCGCGCAGGCGCTGTTCGCGAAGATGGCGACGGACAACGTGGAACACGTGGTGTACGCGTTTTACCCCGATCCCGGGGATGCAAACATCAGAACCCGAATCGACGCGCTCAGGCCCTTGATTCAGAGCGCCTGCCAGAACGCGCCCCTGCCTTGTCACTGGCTCGATCTACGAACCGTTTTCGCAGGACACTACGCCGAGTACATTCAGGCCGATCAGCTCAACCCTACGGACAGCGGCGCCCGAGCAACCGCCGAAGCGATTTGGGCGACGATGCAGCAGAACTGCATCGCGCAGTAGGCTTCGAGTCGATCGCGCGCCGTACTACACCGCTTCCCACTTGAACGGACCGCTTTCTGGTCGCGATGTCTTAGCTTTCTCAATCACCCCAACTGCGTTGGGGTGTAGCTAGGGAACGGTGAGCTGAAAACTCTTGACCGTGACCGAGCCGCCCAGGGCTGACGTCGCGAAATTGAAGATCCCATAGCGATAGCCTGGGAAGAACTGCCACGCGGTGCTCAGGATGTAAGGCGGACCGATCGAGGTGAAGGTCACCCCGTCGCTGCTGAACGAGAACTTACCCTCTCGGGCGGCTCCGGGTCTCACGTCGAGCGTTGCCCTCAGCCAGACTGTGCTGCCGGAAATCGGGCTGCTCGCCGCCTCCGAACCCGTGCTGGTGGTGGCCCAGGTGCTGGTGTTCATGGCCAGCCCGTTCACCATGACTACTTTGCTCGAGCCGCCAGACTTCTTGATCGCAACGTAGGCCGACAGATGCTTCAGCAGCGCGAGACCTGCGACATCGCCATCCTTCATGCCGCTGATGTCGATTTGGATGGTGCTGGTCGATTGCGGCCCGATACTGCGACGCGTGAGCGTGTTGCGAGCACTATACAGATCGGAGGTCAGAGTGGCGGTTTGCAGCTTGACGCCGTTTTCGATCGACCACTTGGTATTGTCCGGATTGTGATTCCACTCCCATTCGGGGGCGAGAGTGGTGCCGCTGAACACGTCCGTACCCGTGTGCGGCTTCGTCGCTCGCGGTGGTCGTGGGAGATCCGGGTACGGGTAGCTTGCGCCCCAAGCATTGGCGACCAGCTGAACCGTGGGCCATCCGTCCGCGCTCCAAGTAACCGGTGCAAGCACTGGAATGCGCCCCCCCGGGTACGCATCCTGGAAGGCCATATAATACCAGTCTCCCTTTTTGGTTTGGATCAGGCTGCCCTGATGGGGAGTGCCTCCTCCCGAGACCGGCCCCTTCGTTTTGTCGATCAAAGTCTTGACCGTGTATGGGCCCCACACGTTGCTCGACTTGAGTACGAATTCACCATCTGCTGGGCGAGTGGGCGTGATGTAGTAGTTGCCTTTGTATTTGAAAAAGTGTGAACCCTCGAGCGTGTATGCGCCGTCGGTCGTAAACACTTGTTGGGTCTTGACCTGCGACAAGCCATCGGCGCTGAGCTGAGCCACGCTGATGTTTCCACCGCCGCCAAACGCCACATACATCGTGTCGTCAGCGGAGTCGTCGTAGTCGGCCATCATCCCTGCGTCGTAGTAGCAGTTGTTGATGGTGGACTTCTTTTGCCAGGGTCCCTCGGCGGCCGGAGCGGTGTAGATGTAAGTCTTACCGAACTCGATGCAGGCGAGAAAATAGAAAGTCTTATTGCTCTTGCGATAGTTCAAGGACGACGCCCACGTGCCCTTGATGTACGCTTGCCCGCCGCTCAGATCATACTTGGCTGAAAAATCCAAGACCGGGACCGCGTGACCGACGTACTCCCAATTCACCAGATCCCAAGAGCGAAGGATTGGCGCTCCCGGCGAATAGTGCATATTGGAGGCCGTGTAATAAAACACGTCATCAACGCGAATGACTTCGTCGTCCGGTAAATCCTGCCACAGGATCGGATTGGGAAATGTGGCTGCGGGGGGCCAAGGTCCGCTCAGGCCTCCGGCGCTCCCACCCGGCGTGTTCGCACCTGCACTGCCCGCCGCGTTCGTCGCCCCGCTGGAGCCTCCTAGGTTTGCACCAGAACCGCCCGCGCTCGGAGATCCGCTGCCCGCGTTCGAACTCGGAGCTCCGCCAAGAGCGATGCTACCGCCAGCGCCCGCACTCACGCCACTGCCGGCACCCGCGAGCGCTTGCGACGAGCCGGCTCCTCCAGCAGCGGGCGCTCCGGCGCTGCTCGATCGACCGCCGACGTTCGCCGGCTCGCCGGGGACACCATTACTGCAGGCGCCGCTTTCGAACAGCGTCAACAGCAGAACGAGACTCGTCGCTTTCGCGTGAACCACTCAATGGCAGTAGCGGTCGCGCGCGCGATCCGTCGAGAAAAGAAGTTGCTGACGGGCCCGTTCGAGTTAGTAACGAATCATTGCGCGTGCGCGCGATCCGCAACGTCGCCGACGAAGCGCCAGCCCAACGCCGACGCACGAGAGTAACGAGAAAGGTAGGATGCCGCGGCGCGCGTTACCTGCGACTGCGCAGTTGCAACCTTGATCTGAGTTGGCCGGTGCCAGCGAGCCGTTGCTACCGGCGCCTGCTGCGCCGCCGGAAGTGGCGCCTGCAGTCGCGGCTGGCATTGCGAAGGATCCTCCACTCGCTCCGCTCGTACCATTCGCGGCCGAGCCAGCTCCGGCAGACCCAGCGCTGGTCGCGCCGGCCACGCCAACGCTGCCTCCGCCGTTGGCACCACCGACTGCCTGGCCGCCAACGCCGGCGATCGGCGCACTTCCGGCGGCCGAGTTGCCCGCAGCCGCGCCAGCGCCTCCAGCACCTCCAGCACCTCCGCCGCCAATGGGCGCGCAGGCTGCGGCCTCGGGATCCAAACCTCCCGCCTGATCGAGACCAAGAAAGCCGGCTGCAGTGTTTACATCCCAGTTCACCCCGTGGCCGGCGCCATCCACAGCAAACGTTTCGAGCACGCCAAACCCGCAGTCGTTCTTCCAAACATCGTGCGCACTACCGAACGTGCTGTCACTTTTCGCGGGCGTCTCGCTCAGCGCAAGCACGTTCGTCCATTCTTTGACCGCTTCGGCGAGATTCTTGGAGCTGATCGTGGTGTCGGCAGTGCCGTGCCAGAGCTGCAACCGCGGTCGATGGCCGGTATAGCCAGCGAACATCGAGCGCACCAGATCGCCCCATTGCTGAGCGGTCTTGCTGACCTGTCCGCCGGCGCACGGCCCACTCCATTGGCCGTTGCTCGCCGTGTCACCGGTGTAATCCACGGCCCAACAACCGCATGGCACTCCGGCGATAGCCACTCCGGCCGCGAACAGGTCCGGGTATACACCCATCAACGCTTGAGTCATCATCGCCCCCGAAGAACCTCCGAAGGCGTACACGCGAGCGGCATCTGCGCTGTACTTGGTGAGCGCGTAGCGCACCATTTGGGCAATCGCCTGGGTATCGCCGCCCCCGTCATGCTTGAGCGACTTTGCGGAACCGACGTCCCAGCAATTGTGCCCGGTAGCTTCCGGAAAAATGATGATGAAGCCGTTTTTGTCGGCCAGGGACACGAAGCTCGACTTGGTTTCGCTGTAGGTACTCGCGGCGGTGCCTTGGCAGTGGTGCGACGCAACGAGGATAGCAGGCTTGGCCGCCAGCCTATCCGGCACGTAGATGTACATGTTGACGTAGCTCGGCAGGCCGCTCACGCCCCATACACTCTGCTCGACCTTTTGCGACGACGCAGCACGAGCGGGCCCCGCGAGCGAGGTGATGGCGAGCGCGGCGACGAAACTCAGGGCCTGCTTCATGGCATCACGCAGTAGCGCCAGCGTGGCAGATCCATTGCGAAAACTGCGAAACCCGACGCCTCAGGGCAGGTAACGGATCGTCGCCCAGCCGCTCGCCGGCATTGCGAATTGCAAATTCTTTCCGGCAATCGAGACGACGTAGTTATTGTTGGCGGCTCCGCTGTTGTAAAGGATCGCAACCAGGCTGCCGTCCGGGTTCTTGAATGCTACGGCATCTCCGCCGGTTGCATCGATGCGTTTCGCCTGCGGCGCAACGTATTGAGAGACATGGCGAAACACGTAGTACGCGGGCGTTTGGACGATTTGCCCGCCATCCACCACGAGCAGCGCGTTCTGCGCCCACACCCTCGTGTTGTCGATGCCCTTGCCGCCTTT
>DATEPG010000584.1:0-5966 GCA_035273265.1 Polyangiaceae bacterium | reverse complement strand
ATTGAAGGCCGAAGTGATGGCCGCGCCCGGGATCGGCTTGCGCCAGCCACCCTCGTACGGGCTCTTGCCGTTCGCGTCGTAGTAACCGCGCAAACTCGGGTCGTCGAAGTAGTACACGCGCAGTGGCTCTCGCTTCGGATTGGCGGGCACTACCTCGACCGCCTCGATGCCCGTGTAGCGCGCGAATTCGCCCAGCGTCGTGAGTTCTTGCCCGATCAAACGTAGGCGATCACCGCGCTCGAGTTCATCCATCGCCAGGTGACCCTGGAGTGCCAGCGCGACGACGTGCGCTAGCCCCGCGTCGAAACCCGCTCGCTCCGCGGACGCATCGAAGCTCTTGCCATCGTAAACCAACGCGCCGCTCACCTGATTGCGTGCCACCTTCAGGTCGAGCTTGCTGCCCTTCAGCAGCCCGTCGTCGGCTTCACGCGCTTGGTAAATCTCTTCTGGACCGACCGCGAATTCGAAGGCCTTGAGGCGCGAGGAGCCGCGTTCGAGCAGCGCGGTGAAGCGATCAGATTTGTTGCACTTGTCGAAATCGCGCACGCCCTTCATTGCCAGCATGACGCGATAGGCCTCCTTTTCGGGCACACCGACCGCGCTGAGCGCCTTGATGAACGGCTCGCTTGCGATTTTGCCTTCGACCACGCGCAGCTTGGGATCGTCCTTGGCGTCGGCGATGCGCCACGGGCCGGGCACCTTCTGTCGCGCGCGCTTTTGCACCGGAGGAGCCGTCTCGGTCGTTGCCGCGGAGACGCTGCTGGCGGGCTGGGCGCCACTCCCCGGCTTGGCCAGCCGCGCGCCCTTCTGTCGGTCGAGGTTGATCATCAGCGCGATCAACGTGAGCACGGTGGCGATGCCGATCAGCGTGCCGAACACCGCGATCAACGTCGGCGACAGTTGGTCGGCAGTGCGCGGCAATAGCGGCGACGAGGGGGCACGCCCCGTCGAGCTGCCAACCGCCTCGAGTTCGCTCTCCTTCGCCTGCCGCTCTTCTGGCCGGCCAATCTCGTCCAGACCGCCGTGTACCGGTCCCTCAGCCCGAGCATCCGGCCGGGCGGCGTGGGCGCGAGCCAGCAGCCGTTCCCGCGCGCTTGCGCCTGCTTCGGGGCTCGCCTCGCGCGCAGACTCATCCGGCGCTACCTCGTCTGTAGCGGCGTCGGACGCCAATTGAAGATCGGGTTCAGGATCTCCGTCGTCGCGTACTGAAGGATCCACGACACGGCCGACGTGACGTGATCCCCCGGCTCCCGGAGAAGAGGGCACGGACGCGGGGTAGCAGCGGACGAACAGCGGGGCAAGCGGGGCGATCGGACCCGCGCCAGAATGCGCCGCTATAACCGCTACTTGAAAAATGCTTTCGACGGTGGAATAGGGATTGGCGGGTCCCGCCATGCGGGCGTCGAGCCGGGCCGTCGCGGGGCTTTCGCACGCAGGCCCTTTGAAACAGACTGCCGACATGGACGACCATCTGAAGCAGCTGCTGCTCTTGGGGCGCGAGCACTATCAGAAGCGCGAGTTCGACAAAGCCGAATATCTGCTGAAGCAAGTCGTCCAGCAGACCGATCGCTTCGCCGACGTGTTCGACATGCTCGGCGTGATCGCTCACGCGCACGGTGACTTTGCCCAAGCCGAGTTCAACTTCGAAAAGGCGGTGGGGCTGAACCCGAACTATACGGAAGCTCAGCTGAACTTGATGGTGACCTACAACGACCTCGGCAAATACGACTCGGCGCGCGAAATTTATGCGCGCATCCGCGGTCGTGCTGCCGGTCCGGCGGACCCTTTCGCGATGGGCAAGATCGCCAACATGCACGCCGAGATCAGCCAGGCCTATCAAGACGCGGGTATGCCAGCCGAGGCGATGGCCGAGCTCGAACGCGCGGTCGCGCTCTGTCCGTCGTTCGTCGATCTTCGCACGCGGCTGTCGACGCTGTACCGCGACCAGGGCCAGAAGGATCGCGCGCGCGAGCAACTCGAGATCGCGAAGCTTCACAACCCGAACTACGTGCAAGCGCGCGTGCTGCTCGGCGTCGCGATGCTATCGGCCGGCGAGCACGGCGCCGCGATCGAGGAGTTCCAAGCGGTGATCGAGCGTGATGCCGAGCACAAAGGTGCGCAAATGTACCTCAAGATTGCGCAAACGCAGCAGCGCAACTCGGTCCACCCTTCCGCTTGAAGTCGCGTTGCGCCGTAGCTTGAGTCGAATTTGGCGCCGCTTGCGCGGTCAGCGGCAATCTCCTGCACGCGTCGCGCTGGCTGTCGCGTTGGGGCTCTTCATCGGCTGCTTGCCCGTTTACGGCTTTCACTTCGTCCTCTGCCTGCTGGTTTGTTTGCCTTTGCGTTTGGATCTCGTGTTGGCCTACCTGGTGGCCAATATTTCCAATCCGCTGGTCGCGCCGTTCTTGATTACATTGGAGGTCGAGATTGGATCGCTCGTGAGCACGGGGCAGCACGCGAGCTTCAGCTTGGAGCGGGCACGGCAGACTGGGATATTGGGGTTCGCATTTCAGGCGGCGCTCGGCAGTGTCTTCGTCGGCGCCGCGCTCGGAGCGCTAGGCAGCGCGATCGCCTTCGCGATTGCGAGCAAGCGACGCGCTCCCGTGCCCACGCCCGAAGCTGAAGCCGAGCATGAACGCGATGCGGCCACACAGCGCACGATCGCGCGTTATCGCAGCGCGCCGACCGCCGATCGCATTTACGTGGCGGCCAAGCTCACCACGGATCCGCTGACACGGCTGCTCAGCGAAATACCCGGTAATTGGGGGCGAGTGCTGGACGCGGGCGCCGGCCGCGGGCAATTCGGCCTATTTCTATGGGAGCTCGGACGCTGCAGCGTGCTTCACGGCTTCGACTCCGACGCCCGCAAAGTAGCCATCGCCGAGTGCGCTGCTGGCGGCGACGCGCATTTCGAAACGGTCGACTTGCTCGAGTTCGCCGAGCGCGAGCTGGACACCCTGCTCTTGATCGACGTCTTGCACTACTTGCCGTTCTCCGAGCAAGACGAGCTATTGCGGCGAGCAACGCGCTGCGTGACGCAGGGACGAATCGTGATCCGTGAGTTGGACGCTGGCAACGCCACGCGCAGCACCGTCACGCGTGCCTTCGAATGGCTGGCGAAAGTCTCCGGCTACAATCGCGGTCGAGCCGGGCGCCACTATCGCCCCGCGCGCGAAATCACCGCTCAGCTGAGCTGTGCCGGCTTGTCGTGCGAGGTGCTCGGGGCTTCGGAGGGAACACCGTTCGCCAACGTGCTGATCGTCGCCACGCGCAAATCAGGTGTCTCGTAGCCGAAGACTTGGGCGAGAATCGGCAGCGCACGCTGCGCCGCGCTCTCCACGCTGGGGGCAGAGCCGGTCAAGGAAGCTACCGAGCCCACGCCAAACTCCTGAATTCCGCAGGGCACGATCAAGCGAAACAGCGACAAGTCGGTGCTCAAATTGAAGGCGAAGCCGTGCATCGTCACCCAGCGCGAAATGCGTACGCCAATCGCGCCGAGCTTCACCGGCGTGCGCGCGGCTTCTACGCCAGGCCAGCTGCTGGGGTCAGCTTGATCTGCCCACAAGCCAATGTATTTTTCGATCACGCCGCTGTGAATGCCGTAGCTCTGGGCCAGGGCCATCATAACGCGATTCAGATCTTTCACGTAGCGCCGCACGTCCATCCGATCCGGATGTAGATCCAAGATCGGGTAACAGACGAGCTGCCCCGGTGCGTGCAAGGTGACGTCGCCGCCTCGACCGGTCGAGACCAAGGCGATGCCGGACTCTGCCAATGCAGCCTCGGAGGTCAACAAATGTTCGGCCGTCGCGCCGCGGCCGAGGGTGACCGTCGGCTCGTGCTCGACGAACAACACCGTGTCGGCGATGCGCCCGGCTTTGCGTGCCTCTTGCAGTTGATGTTGAAGCGCGTGCACGGGCTCGTAGGCCGCACGTCCCAGCCAGAATGCGCGCAACTCTCGCACGGTCGTCATTCCGGGATCTTGGCACCGGAATCGACGAGCTCGCTGCGTAGACCGTCGATTTGTTCGGTGAAAATGTTGGCCACGTCGGGATCGAACTGAGAGCCCGAGCAGCGCAAGATTTCGTTGACCGTGACCTCGTGCGGTAAAGCCCGGCGGTACGCGCGGTCACTGGTCATGGCATCGTAGGTGTCGGCCACCGCGATGATGCGGGCGATCAGGGGGATATCGTTGCCGGCGAGGCCGAGCGGATAGCCACGGCCATCCCAGCGTTCATGGTGCAAGTGTACACCGGGAATCACCGGCTGCAGGAACTTGATCGGGTCCAAGATCTCGCGGCCGTACGTCGGGTGGCGTTTGAACACCTCGTACTCTTGGGGCGTGAGCTTGCCGGTCTTGTTCAGGTTCATCACGCAGCCGATCTTGCCGATGTCGTGCATCAGCGCGGAGTGGCGCACGTGTTCGATTTGCACGTCGTCCAGGCCGAGCCAGCGTGCCAAGTTCACCGCGTAGCGTGCCACGCGTTCGGAGTGGCCGGAGGTGTAGCGATCCATCTTGTCGATGGTGCGCGCCAAGCTGGTGATCGTTTGCTGAAAGGTGGCCTGCAGATCTTCGTACAGGCGCGCATTTTCGATGGCGGCCGCCGCGCGCGAGGCGATGATACTGAGCAACTTGCGCTGCCCCTCGTCGAAGCGCTTGCTGGCAGTGAGCGAGACCACGGCGATCCAGCCCAGCAGGCGATCGCGCATCTTGAGCGCGATGATCATGATGCTCTGCACTTGGCGCGACGGGTGCGTCGCGAACAACTCGCGCGCGCGGGCGCCATGCTCGACCAAGAAGCTTTCCTGCTTGAACCGCTCGGTGACCGTTTGCGCGCTCAATTCCCCGACCTCCTCGCTCTCCGGGAAGGCAGTCGCCAAGCTGACATTTCGAGGGAAGAACGCGCCCTCGCCGTTGTCCAGCCAGGTCATCACCATGTCCGCGCGGATCTCGTTCAAACCGCTGTCGGCGACCGTCGCGATCACTTCGTCGAGCGACAAGCTGGCAGTGATGGCTTCGCTCACCTTGTACAGCGAGAGCGCCTCGCGCAGCCGGAGATTTTCCGCCGAGAGCCGGCGCTTCTCCAATCCGCGCTGCACGATGTGCACGATCTCTTCGACCTTGAACGGCTTCAAGATGTAGTCGTACGCGCCGCGCTTCATGGCATCGATCGCGGTTTCGACCGTGCCGAACCCGGTCATGATCACCGTCAGCGTGTCCGGATGGGTGCGGGCCACCTCACGCAGTAAATCGAGCCCGCCCATCTTCGGCATCTTGAGGTCACTGATGACCATGTCGTAGCGAGCGCGCTCGAGCTCGTTCGTCGCGCTCACGCCATCTTCGGCGGTGCGCACGATGTAGCCTTCCATGCCGAGGAAGTCGGCAATGATGTCGCGGATGAATTTCTCGTCGTCGACGACGAGCACCCGCGGGCGATCTTCGGGGTAACTCGAGTCGGACTCGGCCATCATGGATGGGTTCTTTTCGGTGGAGCTCAGACGAGCAGAGTAACCCTGCAATCGTACACCTTGCACGGCCCGTGATTGGGGGCCGGGAACGAAGCCAAAAAGAGCGGAAAATCAGCTGCCGGCAGTTTTTTCCGTCCGCGGTTCTAGCTGCGTTGGCCGAGCAGGCCGCCCAGCGCGCGGCGGCGCGGCTCCGGGTCGTGGCTCTTCAGGTAGGAAAGGTTCAGGCAGTTGATCAGGGCGTGCGCCGCGATTGGCCCGGCGAGCGACCCGGTGAGCTGGAAGGTCGCCCCGAAGGCGAGCCCCATGATGGTCGCCCAGCTGATCCACGCCCAGCGACTGGGACCACGCAGCTGCGCATGCACGATGCCGAAAGCCGCCGCCTGCAGCAAGAGACCCACCCAGGGCTGCAGTAGGCCTCGGAACCAGAGCTCCTCACCAAGCGCGCTGAACGCAGCCACGAGCACGATTCCGGCCGTACTGAGATCCCGCGCCACGGG
>DATEPG010000583.1:0-10458 GCA_035273265.1 Polyangiaceae bacterium | reverse complement strand
GGCTACGGCGGCGGCTATGGCGCGCCACCTGGGCAAGGCTACGGCAATCCGCCCGGCTACGGCAATCCGCCCCGTCAGGGCGCGCCGCTCGCCGGCGTCAGCCCGGAACTGATGTACGGCGGCGCAGCGCCCGGTCAGGTCTACGGCGGGCAAGCGCCGTCGCCCCAAGCGCCGCCACCAAACCCGTATGGCGCAGGCGCCTCGAGCGCGCTCTTGCAGTGCTCAGCGGGCGTGTTCACCGTGCTGCAAGGCCAAGAGATGCGCGCCGGCCGCGACGCCGCGCAATGCGGTATCGCCTTGGCTGAGCCACGCATCTCGGCCGTGCACGCCACGTTCAAGCTCGAGAGCGGCCAGCTGCTACTGCGCGACGAACACAGCAACAACGGGACTCTCGTAAACAACAATCGCCTTTCACCGGGCGTTTGGGCGCCCGTGCCGAACGGCTCGGTCGTGCGTCTGGGCCCGGTAGAGTTCACGGCACGCGTTCAGTAGTCGTAGTCTCTTCCCCATGCGATGAGACTTGCGACGTATGACGCAATTCTTCCACTACGTTCTGCGCACGACCGACGTCGCTGCGGCACGGGCCTTTTACTCGGCGGTGCTCGGCAACACGGAGCTGGAGATCTTTCCACTCCACGAGCAGGCCGTCGCGCGCGGCGCGCGTCCGCATTGGCTCGGGATGCTCGACGTCGCCGAGGTCGAAGTTGCAACGTCTACATTCGCGCGACGCGGGGCCGTAGCGCTCGGTCCAAAGTGGGTGAATCCAGCAGGCCTCGAAGCAGCGGCGATGCGCGACCCGGGAGGAGCCGTGGTCGCGCTCGGCAAGCCGGCGCCCGCGTCAGCAGCCAAAGTCCCCCAACCTCGAATCATTTGGCACCTACTCAACACCGCAGACGTCGAGCAAGCCAAGGCCAATTACAGCCAGCTATTTGGCTGGGAATTCAAGACTCCAGTCGACCTCGCCGAGCACGGCGTGCATCACCCGTTTGCGTGGCAACCGGGCGGAGCCCCGGTCGGCGCGCTGTCGGACATCGCTCAACGGCCGGGCGTACATCCGCATTGGCTGTTCCACTTCCAAGTCGCCGCGCTCGATCCCGCGCTCGAGGCGGTGCGCGTCCGAGGGGGCCTCGTGCTCGGCCCATTTAGCCTGCCGAGTGGCGCGCGGATCGCGGTCTGCGATGATGAGCAAGGCGCTGCATTCGCGCTGCTCGAGCCTAGACGCTAGCTAACGCAGCCAGAGCAGCCAGAGTGGATAGTTCTCGTGCCCCGCGGGGGACAGAAACGTCCGTTCGTTACCATTCGTGTTGTCGGTACACTGGGGTCACGCGAGTCGCGCTGGGCTTCGTGGAGGAACCGTGAAACAAGAACTACTTCGAACCGTAACGACCGTGGCACTTGCCGCTGCGCTGCAAGCATGCAGCGCGGAGGATCCCCCGCCGAGCGGCGCGAGCTCCGCGGGCGCGAGTGCAGGCGGGACCAGCGCGCTCGGAGGCGGATCATCGACCGCTGGTTCCCCGAGTGCGGCGGGAACCAGCGCGCTCCCATCCGGCGGGACCGCAAGCAGCAGCGGCGGCACTGCCAACGCTGGAGGGAATGCAGGCGGCGCAGCGGCGAGCTCCGGCGCAGCGAGCAGCGCAGGCGCGGGAACCACCGGCGGCAGTACGGGCACAGGTGCCACGAAGAGTGCCGGCTGTGGCGTTACCGATCCTCTCGCGAGCGGCACCGCCACGATCGATGTCTCCGGAACCCTGCGCGAGTACATCCTGAAGGTACCCGATGGCTATGATGCGAACACGCCCTACAAGCTGATCTTTGGCTGGCATTGGCGCGGCGGAAAAGCGAGCGACGTGTCCGGCGGCCAAATCGGCGGTGGCCCCTACTATGGCCTCGAGAAACTCGCCAAAGGCACGGCCATCTTCGTCTCGCCCAACGGCATCGACAACGGCTGGGCCAACACTGGCGGGCGCGACATCACGTTCCTCAAAGCCCTACTCGCGCTGATCAACTCCAAGCTTTGCATCGATCAGTCGCGCATCTTCTCGACCGGCTTCAGCTACGGCGGCATGATGTCCAACACCATCGGTTGCGAGATGGCGGATGTATTCCGCGCCATCGCGCCGATGTCGGGAGCTCTCTACAGCGGCTGCACGAAATCGAACACGCAACCGATCGCAGTCTGGATGTCCCACGGCACGGGCGACGACGTCGTGCCACTCGCGGACGGCAAAGCCGCGCTCGACGTGTTCCTCAAGAAGAATGGCTGCGGAACCCAGACCACCGCGGTCACTCCGACGCCGTGCGTCGCCTACCAGGGCTGTAGCGCGGGCCATCCCGTGAACTATTGCGAGTTCGACGGAAAACACAGCGCGCCCAGCTTTGCGAGCTCCGCGGTGTGGCAGTTCTTCAGCCAATTCTGAGCCAGCCTGCGAGTGCGCCGTTCGGGCCACCCGCGAACGATCAGGTCGGACCGCGCGATGTCCGGTGGGGTCCTCCCCACGAATTTGTACCGGACTAAGCCGCTGGCTGCCTGTAAGCTGCACGCCCAAGGACGGTCTCCAGGAGGGTTGTGATGGCTATCGACAAAGGTGACCGCGTAGAGCGGGCGGCGGCTCGCGGCATGATCGTTGGCGCGCTCGCGCTGGTTTGTGGCGCGTGTGGTGGCGATCGGCACCAGGAGCACCCGAGCGCCGGCAATTCGAACCTGGGCGGCAACGCGGGGCGGGGCGGCGCCGGCAGTCTCGGCGGCAGCACCAGCTCGGGCGGTAGCGGCGATTCGGGCGGTGATGCCGCAGCGGCCGGCGATCTAGGTGACGGCGGCGCCCTGAGCGAGGGCGGGAAAAGCGGCCAGGGAGCCACCGGCGGCGTTGTCGGAATCGCCGGTGGTGGGCCAACTCAGTCGGGTGGAACGAGTTCGGCGGGAATGAGTTCGGCTGGAGCGAACTCCGGCGGAGCAGACGCTGTGGGCGGAACGAGTTCGGCCGGCACGAGCTCGGGCGGGACGAGTTCGGCTGGAGCGAACTCCGGCGGAACAGACGCGGCAGGTGGACCGAACTCGGCGGGAACGAGCTCGGGCGGAACGAACTCAGCGGGAACGAACTCAGCGGGAACGAACTCAGGCGGAACGAACTCAGGCGGAACGAGCTCGGGCGGCGCGCCTACGAGCTGCGGTGACACGATGCTCGCAGCGGCGGAGGAGTGCGACGACGGGAATACCAAAAACCTCGATGGCTGCAATGCGAGTTGCCGATACGAAGTCGTCGACCGCATGACTTCCATCTCCCTGCAAAGTGTGAGCGCGCCAGACTTTTGCTCGCCGACCGCGAACACCTTGGGGCGAGCATTCAGCAGCACGGCCTTGGGGCCCATCAACACCGAACTTCAGCAATCGATCGGCGCCGGAGCGCTGAACAACTTGCTGCACTTTGGTGGGCTGGAAGATCCGACTGGCGCGAGCAACGACTCCTCGCTGGCGATCGGGGTTGTGCCTGCCGTTCCTGACCTTGCCAACGGGCCCTGGCCGGGGGGAAGCCCGCTGGATTTTTGGTTTCGCGTGCCTTCGGCGAGCGTGAACGCGCAAGGGGTGCCGCTGAACTCTTTGCCGGGCACCCTCGCCTCGCGCAGTCTGAGTGCGGGGCCTGGGTTGCTGAAGCTTCCGTTGTCCATTGGCGGAGTTCCCAGCTTCCTCTCGGTGTCCAACGCCCGGCTACGTGCCACCCTGAATGCGACGCCGGCGCCGAACGCCCCCGCTCCGCCACCCACGAACTTGGCGCCTGGCCTGACGGTGTTTCAGTCGATCACGGGCTCCGGCTCCGGTCAGGGCATTTGCGGCAACGTAACGGTGGAGTCGTTGGCCCATATCCCCGTGCCCGCGTCTTTGGCCAGCGGCGCTGCGAGTGCATGCTTGGCATGCACCGGGTCACGCGCGTACACGGCTTGCTCCGGAAATGCCGTGGAGCCGGGCTGCAACTCGCTGTTGGACGTCCTAGTCGGCGGCTGCAAGACGCTGCTCTGCTTCGTCACCCTGGTCACCCCCGCCCAACCCGATGTGCCTGCGCCCGGAAGTGCTTCGGTTCGTCCATTGTCTCTCGGCCCCGGAAACGCAGTTCCTAGCAGCCAAAGCACCGGCAACGACGACGCCTATTCGAGCTACTTCAAGTTCGACGCCAACCGCGCACACATCACCGGCGTGCAGTAGTTCGTAGGCGCCATCGCGCGCGAGCATTTCGGCACGGGGTCTAACTTTGTAGGACCACAGAAACCGAGTTTGCCGGCGTTCGCACCAGCGTTCACAGCGCAAAGATGGCAATGCGTCGAAAGGGTGCTGCCAGCCGGCGGATGTCCCTTGGGTCGCCAGTAGCAATGACTGCCGTGTCAAATTGAAGCGCGGTTGCGACAACGAAGGCATCGACGGCGTGAGCCGACGAGAGCTTCAGCTTGGCAAGCAAGTGTCCGGCCTGTTGAGCAGCGACTCGAGTTAGTTCCGCAACGCGAATGCCAGGGTTGTTCAACAGGTGATTAATGGCAGAGTCGTATCTCACGCCCCGGCAAACCTGGGCGAGAACCGCAGAAGGCACTCGGACTAGAGCACGCTTGTCATGAGCGAGGCGAAGGATGGCCGACGCGCGCTTGGCCAGGACTGCGCGTTCAGACGCAAACGCAAGAGCGTTGAGCGCTTCAGAGTCCAAGATCAGCGCTTCGGCCATGTCTTCCGTGCACGAGTGAGGTCGGCCTTCGTCGGCGGGCCGATCTTTGCTTCGAGTTCCTGAAGGAGCGCGCCGAGGCCTTCGCGTTCAAGCTCGTGGGCCATCGCACGAGCAACGAACCCGGAAAGCCCACGTGCGCCGACTCGTTTACGAACGGCGACGGCGAGTTCGCTGGGCACGCTTACAGAGAGCTTGGCAGCGGGCTGACCCATGCCCAATTCCTACCAGAGTAGGAAGCTGCGGGCAAGGCGCTTCGCCTTGAGACTGGCGGCGGGGTCATCGCAGACCTTCTGACGCCGCTCGGCGGCTCGAGATCGAGATCGGTGGGGCGTATCACGAGCAGCGCAGGCGGGCGGATGCTGCGCGCGATTCGGTCGTCGAGGGCCCGGGCTATCGCGTACGGCTTTGAGGCACGGCGGGTCCATTGCGAACTCGCGGCGATCGTGGCCTGTATTGCTGACTTGCCAAAGCTCAAGATAGCGCTTGTATAGCAGTCAAGCGCGCCGACACCTCTCCAAGATTTTTGGGCCCGAGATGTGCCGGCGCTGCTGTGCGGCGAGGGAGCCATCGGCGTGCGTCTACAATCCCATCGTAAGTAGCGAGCATTTGCTTCTTGCAGTAGCAGGTCCAGCGCTTGCTCTCTTCGTCTTGTTCGGCGGATGCCTCGTAGCCATGCTGGCCCGCGAGCTTAGCAACTACGTGCGTGCCCGCCTCGTTCACTGGCTGAAAGATCAGCACAGAAATGGACTCGACATCGTTACAACCGCTCTGGCGTGGGCTTTTTCGTGGGGCCGTCCGCGAATCGCGTGGGCATGCCTCATCTTTGAGTGCACGGGCGACGCAGGATCGCCGCAGGTTGACTTGCCAACGATCAGATAGCGCTCCTATGGCATCCAAGCGCGCCAACACCGTCCGCCGCGCTGTCCTTCGGCAGGCCGGTGTACTTTCTTGCACGACTAAACCACCCCACGCTCGGCGCAGCATTCTTCCAACACGGGCATTGAACTCAGAACCAAAGCAGGAACTTCCTGCGAATTTACGATGTCAGTTGGAAGATCGCTCGTGATGTCAAAGCGGCCTGCAATGCCTCGCTCCCACGCGGGGCAAAGGGACGGCGCGAGTGAGCGATCACGCATCGCCAACGGAGCGTCGAAGGAATGGTTCCAAATCTGGAAGCCAATCCTCTGCCGATAGCTCCTGGACTTGCGCGAAGCCAGCAGCATCAACGTCCTCCTTTGACGGAAGCTCAATACCCGCGGGAGCAAGCTCCTCAAGCGATGAAACCTCGTTCAATTCGTATCGCGGCGGCGGCTGACGCCATGCCACTCCGCAAAGTGGACAAAAGAACATCAGGCCCTTCGACTGCTTCGATCTAACGCAGATCAGCGCGCCGGAGTCCGCGCACACCGGGCACTCAGCAAGTCCGTACAATTTAGTGGCTCGCATCCTACAATCCCTTCATGAATTCCTGGATCGTGGAGGATATCGATGACCTCGTGCCCTCCAAAAATTCCGCGCGCGCCACGTTGAACTTGCTTGCTGTCTCAGCGTACTTGCCCGTTGTCCTCGAAGCAACATCTCGGTAGAAGGCCGCCGCCCCCGCGCGCTGTTCGGCCGTCAGGGCCGAGAGTGGTTGCCTTCCCTTCAAGACGTCGCGCGTAACTGCAGCAGCCTCTTCTCCAACAGTAGCGTTCAGTGTCCTACCAACCGTCAGTGCTGCCCTTCCAGCACCGATCCCGAGCCGCCCCAGTGCCCAACGGCCGAGACCAATCACTCCATCCGCGAGAACTATCCCGTTCCCAACGATCTCGTAGCCCTTCTTGTACCAATCGGCAGCTGCCTTATTCGGACCGAAAGCCGCATCCGGGTCCGCGGAGCAAGCGGGGTAGCACACGACGCGTCCCTCTCCTCCTCGATATACGTCGGGAATAACCGTATCTGGTGGCGCCAGCTCACCGATGCCCCCCTTGTTCTCCCCCGCTGCCCCCGCGCCCCCCTGCGGGTTGGCCCGGCCCTTCGGCACCGTCGTCGGCGCAGTCGCACTACGCGTCGACCCCGCAACCCCATCCCCGATCGACGGCATGAACGCCGACGTCACCGAACTCAACGCCCCAGCCCCGATCCCGCTAAAACCGATCCCAGCAGCGATCCCCGTTACCCCCGCCCCCCAGCCAGTGATCGCCACCCCGGAATAGTCCGCGCCGTCCGCGATGAAGCCGCTCGGGTCCGTATTGTTGATCGGGTTGTTGAACACGTAGCTGTACCGGTTCAAACCCTGGCTCCAATAAGGAGCCTGCATCACCGGATCCGCCGTCAAAAATCGACCAGCAAGCGGGTCGTACACGCGCCCCTTCATGTCGATCAATCCGAGGTCTCTGTCGTGATCGTGCCCAGTAAACCCGACGCGCGTGAGCTCGGGGTTCGGCGGATCGAGCGGTGCCCCGAAGGGGTCGAAGTGTTGCTGGTAGGCTGCGCCATTGCTGTCGCTGATCGTCTCGGGCGATCCCAGGTGATCGGGGTGGAAGTACAGCGTTTGGTCGGCGTTGTCTTTGCGTATGAGCTCGGCGATTTGGCGATCGCCGGCATAGAGGCGGAAGCGCTCTTCTTGGGTCGTGCCTGAGCTGTCGAATTTTCTTTGGTATAGGTCGGCGACGAAGTGGCGCGTCGTGCCGTCCACCATGTCGCGGCGGGCTACGCGTTCTTCGTCCGCTGAGTATTGGCTGCTCCCGCGGGGAGCGGCGCATCACGGCCGGTCGTGCTCGGCCGCTGCGCAGCCTGCGCGCGACCGTGGCCCTCAAGGCCGGACGCGGCGCCAAAGCGCGCCGCGCGCGGCCGAGGGCAGAACGGCGGCGTCTTGCCTTGCACTGGTGGCTCCACTCGGACTCGGCCACCGAGCGGCGGACGGCGACCAGCGTAGCAACAACGCGGGCTCGTTGTCGCTTCGAGTCATGCGAGAGGGCGCACGCGCCGCGCCAGCCCCGTCATTGCGCGGCGTAATTTCGCAGGGGGCTGGCACGCCGCCTGCGCCAGGGTGGGCATGACTCAAAGGACCTAAATGACCGTCCGGGACTGGACGGTTACTCAACAAGGCGGATGACTCCCGATGCCTTCGGCGCCGCCGCGCTGCGCGACATCGAGCCCACCGACGTCCCTGGCCGCCAGCGCCGTCACCCTGGCGGCCCAACGTACAGCGGGATGGGGCGTCAGATCAACGCGGTCGTCGCGCATTCGAGCGAAGCTCGAACGCGCGACGACGCCACATAGCCTGCCTTCCGTTCAGACTACGAAAAGCCCATCCGAAAACAGTAGGTCGAACGCTTCATCCCTGTACTCACATCCGGGATGGATGAGGGCATTCAATTCGCGATCCGACAGATGAACCAACGGCGCCTGGATCGTTGCTCGCGAAGCGATGGCGATCGCTAGCCGCGCGACTTCCGGTGTCAGGTCGAAGTGCGATACCGCCTCTGCCTCCCAAGCAGAATCAGACAGGAGCTCACGCGCAAACACTTCCGCTCCGTGCGAACAGATGTCATGCCAACCGGCCGGGCCTAGGATCGCCTCACCGACTGACCAAAATACCATCGATACCCCTTTTCGTTCCTGCAGAAGCGGAAGCTCGCAAAGCCGCAGTAGTGAATCGCGGACCCCTGGGGGCGCGGCAGAAATGGCGCGCGCTTGGTCGAAGGATTGCACATCTCGCGAGTTCATGGCTCCGATCGCCCCGCCGGGCCCGAACTCGACGACCCCCACATAGCCCTGGTTATCGTCTGCAACATACCGGATTGGACGCTCCCACGCCCGAGTCTCTTGAGTTCCTATTCTCGAAACGGAATTGGCGTGCGCAAGCGATTCGCGGACGGACCCGCGAAAAAGCCCACGCCAGCGCGGTTGTAACGATGTCGTGTCCATTGCTGTGCTCATCTTTTCTTACTCGGCACGTTCGATCTGCTTCTTTAACGCGGAATCACGCCCGGCGCATTACACCCGGGGCAAAGGACTCGAAGGTTTGATTTATCATTTGGGCCACCGTCCGCTCTGGGCACAACGTGGTCCACCTGTGCCTCGTTCTCGGGTCTCGGGACCCCACCTTTGGCGCGCTTGGGGTCCACCAGATCATTCCGCCCACAGCCCTCGCACGTCAGCTCTCCGTCATGGGCGGCTCTGTTTTCGTTGCGAACCTCCTTCTTTACCCTCTGGTCAACATCCCGACCTGACATCTGCGCCGCGTACGCCTGGCGATGCTCCTCGATACTGACAATAAGATTGATTACGGCAGTGACCTCCGGCGCTATCCGAGACACAAGCCAATCGAGGATCGGTGAGCTCTGCTCGACCGGAACTCCCCCGCCAGTGCCATCAGTGCGTGGTAGGTAACCAGGCGCTCCTTCGCCCCCAGGTGTGATCTGTGCAACACACATCCCAAGACTGCACATGGGAGGTGGCCGCCGCGCTGCGCCGACGTTACCGAATTGACCTGTCGCCCCACCACCCCCCTGCGGGTTCAACGCCGACCCCTTCGGCACCGCCGTCGGCGCCGGCGCACTACGCGTCGACCCCGCACTCCCATCCCCGATCGACGGCATGAACGCCGACGTCACCGAACTCAACGCCCCAGCCCCGATCCCGCTAAAACCGATCCCAGCAGCGATCCCCGTCACCCCCGCGCCCCAGCCAGTGATCGCGACCCCGGAATAGTCACCGCCGTCCGCGATGAACCCGCTCGGGTCCGTGTTGTTGAGCGGGTTGTTGAACACGTAGCGATAGCGATTCAACCCCTGGCTCCAATATGGCGCCTGCATCACCGGATCCGCGGTCAAAAATCGCCCAGCGAGCGGGTCGTACACGCGCCCCTTCATGTCGATCAATCCGAGATCGTTGTCGTGATCGTGCCCGGTAAACCCAACCCGCGTGAGCTCGGGGTTGGACGCGTCGAGCGGGGCGCCGAAGGGGTCGAAGTGTTGCTGGTACGCCGCGCCGTTGCTGTCGCTGATCGTCTCGGGGGACCCGAGGTGATCCGGGTGGAAGTACTGCGTTTGGTCGGTGCTGTCTTTGCGCGTGATTTCCGCGATTTGGCGATCGCCGGCATAGAGGCGGAAGCGTTCTTCTTGGGTCGTGCCTGAGCTGTCGAATTTTCTTTGGTATAGGTCGGCGACGAAGTGGCGGGTCGTGCCGTCCACCATGTCGCGACGGGCTACGCGTTCTTCGTCCGCTGAGTATTGGCTGCTCCCGCGGGGAGCGGCGCATCACGGCCGGTCGTGCTCGGCTGCTGCGCAGCCTGCGCGCGACCGTGGCCCTCAAGGCCGGACGCGGCGCCAAAGCGCGCCGCGCGCGGCCGAGGGCAGAACGGCGGCGTCTCGCCTTGGACTGGTGGCTCCGTCGGGCTGAGAGCTACCAAGCAGTAGACGTCGACCAGCGCGCAAAGGTGCCCGTTTGCAGTGAAGTTACCCACCCGTTTGCGCTGAAGTTGACCACCCTAGCCGAACGGAACTGGCTGGGACGGAGCGTAAGCGACGCGAGTGCCGAATCTTCGAAACTGAGTTTATGAAAATGCCCTTGGGAGGGCCAAGTTTGCAGTGGTCAAGTTCGGAGCGCAGCGACGCTCACGTGGGCCTTTTGGCGTTGGCCAAGCGCTCGCGATACGAGCCGCCCTTGAGGACAACGCGCTGGCTGGGATGAACGAGGCGATCGACGATGGCTTCAGCGACGACCGGGTCCTCGAACAGCTTCGTCCATCCTCGATTGTCGACTTGGG
>DATEPG010000582.1:0-21900 GCA_035273265.1 Polyangiaceae bacterium | reverse complement strand
AGGGGGAATTGCTCGCGGTCGGGCTACAGGTCGAGATCATCGAGCGCCGCCCGACCCAGGAGAATGGCTCGAGTGATTCACGCGCTTGGCGCGAGTCGATGGCGAACGAGCGCGGCTTCGTTGCGATCATCGATGTGCTCGGCGAAGTCGTTCCTACGTCGGTCGAGATCTGGATCTTCCAGCAGGCACCGCGCCGTTCGGAGCGGCTCCAAGTCGTTCTCGATCCGGGCGCCGCACGTAGCTCGGAGACGCTCGCGATTCGCGCCATCGAAGCCCTGCGCTCGAGTTTCTTGGAGCTGGATCTCAGCGTGGGCAATCAGCCGGGCTCGAGCGAGGCACGGTCGCAGCCACAGGCTCCAGCTCCCTTGGCGTCCGAGCCGGCGCAGGCGACCCGCACTCCTGTCGAGCGGTTCGGGCTGGAAGCAGGCGCAACGCTGCTCACTAGCTTGGATGGCGTCGGCCCTGCCTTTTTACCGCTCTTGCGTTTCGACTGGCGAGCGCGCCCCGCACTGCTAATGCAAGCAACCTTGAGCGGTTTTGGTACGCAGCCGAGTCTCGAGAGCGCGGCGGGCAGCGCGCGGGTCGCGCAACAATTCGGGCTTCTGGGCGCCCTCTATGACCCTCCTTCTGCTTCGGGCCTGCGGCCGCTGTTCGGCCTTTTCGCGGGCGTGCTGCGAACATCACTCGACGGTCAGGCTGACTCGCCCGAGCACGGCCACCAGGTCGCCCAGTGGTCCTTCTTGTTGGAAGGGAGTGTCGGAGCGCGGCTCTCTCTGTCTCACCGGTACTACCTGACGCTCGCATCTCACGTGCAGCTTGCCGCGCCGTATGTCGCCATTCACTTCGCGGACACCCTGGTGGCCACCACAGGACGTCCGAACGTCCTTTTGTCGCTCACGGTCGGCGCCTGGCTATGAAGCGCCTTGCGACACGCTTGCGGTTGTTCCCGCCATTCGGCATCGCCGTGCTGTTGGTCGCGTGCCCGCGCGCCAACGTCTATCCGATCACCAGCAACTCTATGTCGAACGCGGGCGAGGCTAGCAACGGCATTGGCGGCAGTAACGGCATTGGCGGCAGTAGCGGGATTGGCGGCAGTAGCGGGATTGGCGGCGCCAGCAGTG
The DNA here is from genome assembly GCA_035273265.1 of Polyangiaceae bacterium. Classification (GTDB taxonomy): domain Bacteria; phylum Myxococcota_A; class Polyangia; order Polyangiales; family Polyangiaceae; genus PMG-095. The sequence goes on along the minus strand of DATEPG010000582.1, from coordinate 20,779 downwards.
GCGCTCCCGCTTGCCCGATGCCTGCACTCCGACCGGGCGACACGACTCGGACAGTGCTGGTGGGTACGGTGATGCGGAATTACGTCTTGCACCTACCAGCAACGTACAATGCTGAACAGCTGGCTCCGCTGGTCGTTGATTTTCACGCTCTCGGTGCGTCCGGCGCGGCCGAGCGTGCCAATTCACCGTATCCGGAGCGGCTCGACCCCGAGGGGGTGGTGATGGCCTTCCCAGACGGCTCGCGAGGTCCCGCGGGCAGCGCATGGAACGTGGGCCCGTGCTGCGTCTCGAACGTCGACGACGTTTCGTTCGCGCGTGCTCTCGTCGCTGACGTGCAAAGTATCGCCTGCGTCGATTCGCGTCGCGTTTACGCCGTCGGGGTCCTGACCGGCGGCGGGATGGTGCACTACCTCGGCTGTCACGCAGCGGACGTGTTTGCCGGCATCGCGCCCGCCGCGTTCGATCTCCTGGAAGAGAACGTAGACGATTGCAAGCCGTCGCGACCAGTCAGCGTGGTTTCCTTCCGCAGCACCGGCGATACTCGTGTTCCCTACGCTGGAGGTGCCTCGGCGCTCGTTCCAGGCATGCCCCTCACGTTCCTCGGCGCTCGCACGACCTTCGAAACATGGGGCGCAATCCATCGCTGTTCGGGCACTCCCGCCGCTGCCGACGCTAACGGCTGCGCGGCGTTCTCCGGTTGCGAAGGCGGCGCGGAGGTCGTTCTGTGCACGCAGCAAGCAGCAGGCGAGCCGCCCGGTGATCCGGACCTCGCCTGGCCAATACTCAAGCGTCACACGCTGTGAGCGCTCGAGCTGCCCGAAGCCGTGTCAGTCGGCCCCCGCAAGGGCATTATAGACGCCACACTCAGGGACGAAGGTCGCCCTCGACCCCGTCACTCATCGGCTTTCCCGTGACCGCGCCTACCGCCATGCCGAGTAGCTGAAGGGCTCGATTGTGCTTGGTATCCCAGTAGTGGCCAATTCGGGGGGTGAAGTGGATCAGCGTGATGGCCGGGTCATCTTTGCCCCGGGGAACCAGTTCTTGTCGAGCGCGCTCCAGAGCTCGTCCAGCTTCTGCCGATCGCGCAGCACGACGGCGGTACCGTCGAGGACTAGGTGCTCCGAGCTGGCCTTGAGCGAGTAGGTGACTTGCACGGCGTCGCCCTTTTGGATTTGCTCGTTCTTGAAGCTGCCGGCGGGGCTCAAGAACCAAAGGCTGCCGTCACTATCGACGCCCGCGGTCGCCATTGGTCGCGCAACGCTCACCTCGCTTTTGCCGAAAGTGTGCATCATGGCGATCTCGCCCTCCGCGATCTGCCGAATTTTGTCGATCGCAGCGCCTCCTGACAGATTTTCTTGCTCGTCCATCGGGCATCCTTTCGGTCTGTAGACAATCTCGCGGGTGCGTTGCAAAGCTCGGGCCAGTCAAGCCAACCCCAGCGCGCCGCTACTGGTCGAGCGTCGGCGGCGTCGCGCGCACAGCAGCCAGAGCTGCCACGACCTCGGAGCCGAGCTCGCGGACCGCGTCATCCAATGCCTGGGTCATTGTTTCCGCAAGACGTTGAGCCGGATCGGAGCTTGCACGCTCGCCGACTGGCTGCACGATCTCGAGTGTGCGCTCGATCAGCGAACGGCGCTGGTCGCGCAGGCTGAATGCCAATGTAACTCGCGCCTTGAGCGGTTGGTTCCGGAGTTCCTCGAAGGCAGTCAGCTCCACGTCCAGCGTCGGGCCTTCGCCCGTGACGATCCGCGATAGTCCCCGCTGTTCGAAGAGCTCCCGCTCGAGTGCCCGGCGCAGGTAAGCTTCGGGGATTTCCGTCCAGCGACGATCGTCGTAGAAGCCCATTTCCGAGCCGCCGATACGGTAGGCGATTCGTTCGTCGAGGTGCGAGGCCGACGAGACTTGTCCCAGTCTCATTTCGAACGCGCGTGTGGCCTTCGGGGAGTTTGCTGCCCTGACCGGCGCTGGACTGAAGTAGCGAGGCGACAGCGCGTCCCCCTTGGAGGTCAAAGCGCAGCTGAAAAGGCAGCCGCTCAAAACTAGCGCTCCACACCAGCGCCACAGTTTGCTCGCACGTTTCATCGATTCCCGCTCCTGGCTCGGCCTTTGACCAGCATGTCGGGGTCACGCTCCAGCGCGTCGGCCAACCTCTTGATCGATCGCGCCGCGCCGCGCACTTCGCGCAAGGTCAGCTCCAGCTCCGGTCCCAAGCTGCGTGCGCCACGAGCGACTTCGCCGATCGCATCGGCGCTGCGCTCGGCATTGTGAATCAAGCCCTGTTCGCCATCCAGGCGGGTCAGTAGCGCATTCGTTCGCAGCAACACGCCATTGAACTCTTTCAGGTTCTTCTCCGCCTCGCTGGAAAGCTTCGCGGTGTTCAATGCCTTCATTTGCGTAGTCAGCTCCGACAGCGACGAGTTGGCCTGGATGAGCGTCTCGCCAACTCGATCTGGCAAGTGGCCTTGCTGGATCTGCTCAGCGACCATCCGCACTTGCGCGATTGCGCGAGCCGCATCGTCCGCGATCTCCGGAAAGCGATTGGCGGTCTTGGTTACGGTCTCTTCCAGGTTTTTCAAGGTCGACGCTGCCGTGGGAATGAAATTGGCGGGTGGTTCGAAGGGCAACGGCTGAGGCGGGTTGGCTTTCGAATCGAAGAAATCGATCAGCACGAAGCGCACGCCCGTGATGCCTGTTTGGGCCAATTGCACCCGCAAATCGGGGTTTATCTTGGTGGGTTTCAGGCCCTTGCCCACGACCCCCAAGTCGAGCTTGGCGACCTTTTCGATGTTCATCTCGCCCGTCACTTGCACATGGCGGAGGTCACGGGCGATGTCGATGGCAGCTACTCGCCCGACGTTGACCCCGCGGAACATCACCGGAGAGCCGAGCTCCAGACCCTGGACCGACTCATCGAAGTAGCTCACGAACTCGGCGGTCTGCTTGCCCCAATTGCGTGCTCCGAGCAGGAACAGCGCCATCAAGGCAATGGCGAAGCCCACGATCACGAACAAGCCGAGCTTCCAACGATTGGTACCTACTGCCACTGGGGGACACTCGTTTCACGGTTGAAAAAACGGCGCACACGCGGGTCGTCGGTCTGCGATCGAAGTCGTTGCGGGTCGCCGCGGGCGATGATGCTGCGCGTGTCGCGGTCGAGCATGATGCAATGCTTGCCGACCTTGAAAATGCTCTCGAGCTCGTGCGTCACCATCACCACGGTGAGGCCCAAGTTGGCATTCAAGGCCAAGATCAGCTCATCGAGCTCGGCCGCGCTCACTGGATCGAGCCCCGCAGATGGCTCATCTAGAAAGATCAGGTTCGGCTCGAAAGCCATGGCGCGTGCGATCGCCGCGCGCTTTCGCATGCCCCCCGAGAGCTCAGCTGGTAACTTCTCTTCAGCGCCCTCGAGTCCGACCAGCGCCAGCTTGGCGCGCACGATGGCGGATACCGCTTCGACCGGTAGGTGCGTCCATTCTTGCAGCGCGAAAGCGACATTTTCCCCCACGGTCATCGAACTGAACAACGCGCCGGACTGGAACATCACGCCGTATCGGGGCGCCGCGCCCTCCAGCCGTGGTGCCCCGATACCGGCGATTCGGATCTCTCCCGAAAGCGGATTTTCGAGCCCGATCAGGTGCCTGAGCAAAGTCGATTTCCCGCAGCCGCTGCCGCCCAAGATCACGAAGATATCGCCCCGCGCCACCTCGAAGCTCGCGTCGCGCAGCAGGACTGTTCTGCCATAGCCGATGCTCAGATCGCGCACGGTTATCAGGGGCTTTTTCATATTCCAAACACGGCCAGCATCACCGTGAACAAGGTGTCGAGCAGGATCAGCGTGAACAAGATGGACACGACCGCGCTCGTCGTGCGCCGGCCGACGCCTTCGGCGCCGCCCGAGGTTGCCAGCCCCTGCTGGCAGGAAATGAGCCCGATTGCCCCGCAAAAGACCACTCCCTTGATGATGCCGGAAAGGATGTCTTTGGCTCGGATGGCGTTCTCCAGCTGACTCAAAAAAGCAGTCGGCGTGATGTCCAAGTTGAACGCCGCCACCACCGCACCGCCGGCGATGCCGACTGCATCGGCGAGCAACACCAAAATGGGCGCGACCAAGACCAAGCCGAGAATACGAGGGATCACCAAAAATGGCAGCGGCAGAAATCCCAACGTGTGCAGCGCGTCCACTTCCTCGGAGACCTTCATGGTTCCGAGTTCAGCCGCAAATGCCGCCCCCGAACGACCGCAAATGATGATCGCCGTCATCAGTGGCGCGAGTTCCCGCGTCATGGACACTCCGACCAAGTCGGCCACGTAAATACTTGCGCCAAATTGCTTGAGTTGTGCAGAGCTCTGATAGGCCATCACGAAGCCAATCAGGAAATTGATCAGCAAGACGATCGGCGCTGCGTCAGCGCCAGCTCGCTCCATGGTCAACCCGACGTCACGCAGGTTGAGGCTCTTGAGGTTTCTGATCACGTGCACGGTCGAAGCCAGCAGCTGACCCAAGAAGTCCAAGAGTTGCTTGGCTTCGCCGATCACCGAGATGGTGGCGGCTCCCACCTGCTCGATGGCGTTGGCCGGCCGCCGCTTGCGCCGCTTGTGCCGCGCCTTGCTGCGACCGCCATAGAGGTCCACGATGCGTTTGACCTCCGGGTTGCCGTCGCGAAACTCGCAAGCAATCCGTCGTCCGCGCAGATCGGTCCTGAACTGAACCAGGAGCGCCATGCATGCTCCGTCGATCACCTGAATCCGCGCTAGATCGACGTCCACGGTTTTTGCGCCCTCGACGTCGACCAGCGTCTCGCTGATGCGCTTCCAGAGCGCTGCCGCATCATCGATGGTGATTCGTCCACCGAGCTCCACTCGGACCGTGCCGTCTGCCGAGTCGGCACGCTCCCACGAGAACCGCTGCACTAGCCCGGCGACCAAGCTCAGGCGCTCATCGAAGGCAATCGATGGCCGGTCGATCGCCAGCGAGGAACGGTCGGTGGAGCTGGCGTCGCTCACGTCAATCGTCCCCAGAAGTTCGACCAGTCAGGCAAGTACGCTCTGTCGGTCATCGCCTCGCCATGTGACAATTTGCGCCGACGAGCTGGCCATTCCAGGGGCTAAATTGCCTATATCAACGTTCACACCTCGGCTCAGTGCACCGTCCATGCCAGGGGCGACTCGCAGCCACGGCAGCCCAGGCTGATGAAAACCAGCGGGTCAATGAAGGTAGAAGGACAAGGCGAGCTCCGGCCCGTTCAAACGAAGCCGAAGGTCGAACGGCTCCGCGTCGTGCTCGATTTGATAGAAGTTCCAGCCTGCGGATAGGCCGAGCCAGCTACTAAACGCGTATTCACTGGAGATTGCGCCCCACCAGGCCATGTTGGAGTCGGGTTTGAAGCCACCGACGTCCAATTCGAGGCGCATGGTCAGGCCGACCCGGAAGTCGAGCTCGATCGCCGTGCCTGCGAGCCCGTACCACCAGGAGAGCGCCCGATCTTGCGAGTCGGTCGTGTGCGGTACGGGCAACCGGGCGCTGACGCGCTGTAGGCGCGCGCCTGCATAAGGCACGAACCCGAGCAGCACCGCACGCCGGCTATGACCGAACGCAATCACCGGCAAGTGATAGGCTGCGATCCCGCGCGAGATGAGGGCGGAAGCGTCCAGCCCTTGGTCCTCCTCGTCGCGGCGGTCGAAGCGCGAGTTGAAGCCCACCCCGAACGACTCGGCCCTGAGCTCGAGGCCCCACGCGCGCGCGCTGATGCGACCCATGAACGCGAAGCGGATCGAAGAGTCGATTTGCACTGGAGGTGCCGTGGAGTCGTAGCCGAAAGTGCCGATCACCATCGGTACCCAAATCGGCACGCCGAGTCCCAACTCAGGTGCTAAGCGACTGCACAGGCGACACGAGCGCGAGATCGGGGTGTCGTCCGGATTGGCAGCGGACACCTGTTGTGTCGCGAAGGCGCCGAACGCCACGACAGCGAGTGCAAGAAAGCGCGTCATGACGAAATGGGAGCTGCCAGCCACTCGGTAGGTGGAGCGAGCGGGCGCGTCAAGTGGCGATTGCTACGCTGCGCTCATAGCCGAGAGCCCAGACGGCAGCAATCGCTAGGGCGTGGGCTCGCAGAAGTCGATCGGGCTCAGGTAGCTGACTCGAGCGCGCTGGCGAGACGGGAAACACCAGCCTCCATTTCGCCCTCGCCCACTGCGGAATAGGAGAGCCGGAAAGAGAGCGTGCTGACGGGCGAAATCCGAAATGGCGCGCCGCGATCGAAGGTCACGCCGCAACGTAGGGCGGCTTCGTACAGGGCTTCCTCGTCGCCTCGTAGGTCGCTCTCGAGCCACAGGGAAAAGCCACCCGCTGGCGCCCGGAATCGAAACTGCGGAAGATGGCGGCGCACGTGAAGTGCGAGCTTTCGGGCGCGCGCGGCGTAGTCTCTCCTAATGCGTTTTAGGTGCCGTGTGTATTCGCCAGTTCGAAGATAGGATTCCAAGATCGTTTGGGCCAAACTATTTGCCTGGAGATCCATGGTCTGCTTGGCATCGAGTAATTCTTTGTGGAAGCGAGGCGGTGAGACGAGCCAGCCGACCCGCAACCCGGGCGCCAGCGTTTTCGAGAAGGTACCGACGTGGAAAACTCGCTCCGGAGCATCGGCGAGCAGGGGACGGCTCGGTCGACCGTCGAATGCCGTATCGGTATATGCGTCATCCTCGATGATGATGGCTTTCTGGACGCGTGAGCGATGCAGCAGGGCGTGGCGAACCGTTGCGTCGAGCGGCAAACCGCGAGGGTTCGAAATGCCCGGCATGACGTAGTACGCGCGCACGGCGTCTTCCAAGCCCACGAGCTCGCCCTTCGCACTACGGATCGCCTCTAGCGCTGCGGGATACGATTCCCGTTCTACACCGATGAGATCACCGGCTCGTACCGCGGCGCTCAGGGCGAGATTGATCGCCTGCTGAGCTCCGCTCGTAATCAGCACGTTCTCGGGTTGGACCGCTGCCCCGCGTGCCTGGAGCGACTTGGCAATGAATTCGCGCAGGCGCGCGGACCCTTCTGGCCAGCCATACTGCAAGGCTGGGCAATTGGGATCGTGCAACGCTTCAGCGAATGCTCGGCTCAAGGCCCGCCGCGGAAATAGCGCTGGATTCGGCAGGCCTCCGGCAAGCGAGATCACCTGCGGATCCTGGGCGGCAATGCGTTCCAATCTTTCGTGGGGCTCGAGAGCGCTGGCCGCACGATCGAGTGAAGGATGGTGAGCAACCACCTCACTCAGCAATGCAAGTTGCGTTCCTCGTGTATGACCCAGACCGCGCTACTCTCGCGCGGCAGCTTCTCTTTGAGGTTTGAGGCCACTGACGGCCGGTCCCTGCAAGACCCTGCCGTGGCAATCGAAGCGAGAACCGTGGCACGGGCAGTCCCAGGATTTTTCCGCCGGATTCCAAGCGACTACGCCACCCAAGTGGGGGCAGGTCGCCGACATTTCGTGCGCCGTTCCTTGGTCGTCGACGTACACGGCCACGCGCCGCAGCCCACGCCGCAATACCGCTCCTTGCCCGCGCGCAATGTCTTCGGCGCGCGCGACGTCAGCGGGGCCCACCCAATCCGAGTACTGCTCTGCGATGTTCAGGTTCTCACGCACGAATTCACCGATTGCGCCAATCGAATGCGGCTTGCGTGAGGGGGCGTATATTTGCTCGTACGGGCTCGGCAGGCCCTGCACCAGATCGGGGATCAGCTGCGCCGCCACGGCGCTGTAGGTCATGCCGTTGCCGGACTCGCCGGTGATGATGAAAATCCGCTCCTGCCCGGGATTTCGACCAATGAACCCCAAGCCGTCGCTGGGCTCGAACACTTGACCCGACCACTGGCTCACGAGCTCCCCCGCTCGGGGAAAGCGCTCACGCAGCCAATCTTCCAAGCGTCGGAACCGCTGCTCATTGTCCGGGTCTTGTCCGACGCGGTGATCCTCGCCTCCGACGATCAGCACCGGTCGCTGGGTAACGGCATCGGTCGCCATCCGCACGTAGTGATATGGATCTTCCATATCCCAGTACAACGCAGGCTGGGTATCAGCGAACAATGCGGTGATCGCGTAGGTGCGATAGGCCGCTTGCTTGGTGTGCATGGTCGCGCGATCGTTGACCGGCGAGCCCGTCGCCACGATCACGTTATTGGCGCGGATGGTTCGTCGATCACTGGTGTGCAAAGTGATCGGCTCGCTGCCGTGGCCCGCCTCGAAGCTTTGCACGGTGGCTGGCGCATAGATGGTGACGCCCTTTTGCTGCAGCGCGCGAACCACGCCAGTCAAGAAGGCCAGGGGATCGAACTGCGCTTGGTTGGGGACGTGCAGCGCTGGGCCGCGCGCTATCGGTAGCGGAGGCTGGCGAATCAGTTGGCAGCGAATGCCCGCGTCACGGGCGGCTTGGTACTCGTCCGCGAGCGTCGACGCTTGCTTGGCGTCTGCGGCGCACAAAAAGCCACTCACGCGCTGGAAATCGCACTCGATTTCGTAGGCGTTGGCAACCCGCTCCAGATGTGCGATTGCGCGCAGGTGGCTTTCGGCGATTGCTGGGGTGGCCTCTTTGCCATGCATCTTGGCAAGCTGGTGATAGCGCGTGTCGAGTAACGCGGTCAGGTGGGCCGTGGTCATGCTGGTGTCGCCCGTTGCAATCCCCTCACGTTCGACCACGACTACGGAGCGTCCTCGCTCGGCAAGCTCGAGCGCGCACAAAAGTCCCGCCATGCCCGCCCCGACCACGCAAACATCTGCGCTCAAGTTTCGATCCAAGGCGGTAACCGACGACGCGAGGGCGGAGGACGGCGATTGCCAGGTCGAGCGATGGTCCTTCATTGCCTGCCGTGATGCAATTGGCGGGCCGGTGCGCCCTTGCATCATCCGCACGACGCCGTGCCCTTGGCGTCGGTTTTGCGGTGACGCGCCTGACTGTCGCACTCTGTCGCCCCGTGGAAAAATGTCGCTGCCGCTAGTCCCATTCGAGCACGGGCCACACTGGCGTTCTCGGCCGAGCACGTCGTGGCTCGACGTGCGCGAAGGTATGCCGAGGCGGCGCGAGCATTGCATCGCAGCCGCGCGATGCACCGGCCTGGATCCACACGACGGCGGGTCAGATCAGATCAGAACCAGCCAGCAGATTTCGCCTCGCGCGTCCGCCGAGCCGGCTGCCAGAAGCGACCGGTGCTGGTCTCACGCACCGTGCAAGACCGCTACGAATTGGATGATCCGGTACTCGACCACCTCGAACGAGCTCGGACTCGCACTCGCAAGCGTTGAGCCACGTCTGAAACGCGCGCGCCCGCCCTTAGCCCTTGCTCTCGAGCCGCCGGCGAAGGGCGGTTGCCCGCTGCTTCAAGGCATCCGCTTCGCGCGCCAGGTCTGGAAAGTCCTCGGCATGGGCGAGATCGAACAACGCGCGCGCGGCGTCGGCAATCTTCGTGAGCTGTGCGTCGACGTCAGCCAGCACCGCGGTCCGTTCGCTGCCACTCGTCTGGATGCGTGTCGTCACTTCAGCGGCCAGAGTTCCTAGTGCAGCGAACGCTTGCATATGCTCAGCGAGGCGCTGGTGCCGCCGGGCAATCTCGCTGGCAAATCGTGCCAACGGTTCGAGCGCTGCTTGCTGCCGCGCTTGCATGCCGGCCATGGCAGAAGCCAGCGCTTGCAATCCCGCTGCTAGACGATCGGGGAGGGTGAGCGCTTCTTGTAGCTCCTTGGCAGCCCGCGCGATGCTCTTCTCGGAATTGAGCGGGATCTTGCGCGCCGTGCGCGAAATAGACTCGAGCTGCAGCAGCTCGGCTTCGAGAGCGCTTGCGGCGGCGAGCAGCGTCGACGGATGCTTGGTGTTCGAGTGGGCGTTGCGGGGCGGCATGCGTCACTCAGCTTAACGCGGCCGCCAAGCTTCGCACTAACGAACTCTGGGCAGGTACCGATCGAGCGCGCGGCGGACCTCGAAAATGAGTGCTTCGCGCGTGATCGGTTTGGACAGAACGGCCATCACGTTGGGGTCAGTGAGCTTGACGCTGGAGTGGCCGCTGAGTACCAAAACCGGCAGCCGAATGCCGATTTGCCCGAGGCGATCGATCACCTGTTCGCCCGACATGCCCGGCATCGAGCGATCGATCAACAACGCGTCCGCTCGTGGCTGGCGTTCGAGCGCGGCGAGCGCTTGCGCGCCGTCTTCGCATTCGATGACACGGAAGCCACTGCGCTCGAGCATTCGACGCAGCACCTGACGGACCGCCAGTTCGTCGTCGACGACCAAGATGGTCTCGGTGCCGACCGGCAGTGGCGCACGCTTGGTAGCCACAAACTCCGGTTGCGCTGCTGGCGCCGCTGGCAGCTCGATCTCGAAGCGGGTGCCTTCGCCCAACCGACTGCTGCACTCGATGGTGCCCCCATGATCGGTGACGATCGCGTACGCGCTGGAAAGCCCGAGCCCTGTTCCGCGCCCCATTTCCTTGGTCGTGAAGAATGGTTCGAATATCCGGACGCGCACGGCTTCTGTCATGCCGACGCCGTTGTCCGTCAGGCTCACGCAGACCCGTCCGGGTGCAGGCTCGGAGAACTCCACGCGCAAGCAAGGCTCTGCCCCTTCACTCTCCAAGAGGGCGTCGCGCGCGTTCAAACACACGTTCAGTAGCACTTGCTCGATTTGTCCGGAATTGCCCAGCGCGGCTGGAATTTCGGCGGTCAGGAGCTCGATCTGCAGCTTGCGATCGAAGGTCGAGCGGCACATGTCTACGATCCGTCGCGCCGCCTCGGTCAAATCGAACGAGCTTCGACTGGCGTTGTCTTGCGGGCGCGCGAACAGCATCAACTGGCGCACCATCTCCGCGGCGCGCATCGAAGCATGCTCGACGTCGGCTAGGCGCTCGGCGACCAGATCGGCCGCCAATTCACGACACTCCGCCACGTTCGGTAAAATGACGCTGAGCGCATTGTTCAAGTTGTGCGCGATCCCGGCGGTCAAACGTCCCACGGCTTGCATGCGTTGTGCTTGCGCCAAGCTGGCCTCGAGCTCCTTGCGCTCGGTTACATCCAGCACGCCGCCTCGCAACGCCTCGAGTTCGCCTTGCTCGTCGAATTGAGCCACGCCCTTGGCGATCACATGGCGCAGGCTGCCGTTCGGTCGAATGATGCGATAGGCCATGCCGTCATAAACGCCGGTGTCGACGTAGAGCTTGATTTGTTCGATGACCTCCGCGCGATCCTCGGGGTGAACCAAATCCAAGTATTCTTCGCGGCTGCGCGGGGCGTCTTTAGGCTCCACGCCAAAAATCTCGCACAGCGCTTCGTCCCAATACAATTCGTTCGTGCGAAGCCACCAAGTCCAAGTGCCGACGCCGCTGGCCAACAGGGATAGGCGTGCGCTGCTCTCTCTCTCGCGCAGGGCTTGTTCCTGCGCCTTGCGCTGCGTCACATCCGTGCTGGAGACCAACATGAACACGACTTCACCGGCATCCCGCACCGGCACGAGCCGCGAGTCCCACCAGTAGCCGTTGACCGACCGAATTTCGATACTTGCCGGTTCGCCCAACCGCCAGCACTCTTCGAACACCGTGCGGTAGCGTTCCCGGTCATCGTCATGTATCGAAACCAAACAATCGGCGCCGATGTAGTCGGCCGGTTCGTCGTCCCCCTCCGCGCGGTTGACGTAAAGAATACGTCGCTCGCGACTCAACACGATAATCAGATGCGGAAAGGTGGCTAGCACCAGCGGATCGCCCAACAATCGATTCAGCCGCGGGTCCGTCGAGTAACGACTGGCGCGGCGCCCGTCGAGCTGAGCGTCGGCTAGCTGCTGCTCGAGCAGCTGAATTCTCTGCTTGGCATCGTGCAGCTCGCTCAAACGAAAGCTCCCTTCGCAAACATCGTATTCGTAAATAGCGGACAATGGCACGGTTGTCGGCGGAAAGCCGCAAACGCCGACCTGCCGGAGCCAACCCCTCATATAAGTCTGCTCGGTCTGCGGCTTTTTGCGGCTTTCGCCGGCAAACGTAGCGGGAGGCGGCGGCTGCGCTACGCCCGCGTGAGGGGTTCTCGCCCCCGTCCTCGACGCATGGATCCGTGACGTTAGGGGCGCATCCAGGCGCTGCCGACCTGAATGTAGAACGCGCCGGTGTCGCGACTGAAAGCGGCGTCGACACCCATGTGGAGACCGTAGCTGCGGGCGATCTCGTAGCGGAAGCCACCGCCGCCCGCGAGTACGGCCTGCACGTCTTTGGCTTCTTGGAGGTGATTCCAAGCGTCGCCAACGCCCATGAAGCCAAGGATGCTCCAGCGACCGTAGAACTGCCAGCGCAGCTCGCCTTCGAGTTGTGCGACGTGCTGGCCTTGGTAGCGCATGGCGGCCACGCCGCGCATACTGATCGACGGACGCATGTAGAACGGCGCGTCTCCGAACGATGCCCCAAAATCCCCACGGAGGCCGAAGAACAGACGGTGGGGGAGCGGCAGATACTGAATCGCCGTCAGATTCAAGCGCTCGAAATTGTGATCGGCGCCCAGCCAAGTTGCAGCCGGTTGGAACACGGCTTCGAGAAACGTGCCGCGCAGTGGCGTGAAGAAATTGTCACGCGTATCGAGCGTCAGCGTGGTCAGCAGGATGCCGACGTTCGAGCGCTTTTCGTAGGAGGGCAACGCGGGTGTCCCTTCGGGCGCATCGAAGGTTACGCGCGTCGAGGCGAAGGCGTAGCCGGCGCCGGCCCAGACTCGCGAATCAGCCAGGCGGTACTTGGCCAAGCCTGCGCCGCCCGCGGGCTGGAGATTGTAACGCAGGGGATTGTCGTGCAGAACGCTATCCTTACCGGTGCCGTAGTAGTCGAGATTCACCGACGCGTAGACGCCAGCGACCAACGTCTGTACGCGGTCGTTCGCCCAGTACCTGAGATCCATCCCGAACATGCCCCACGAACCGTTGGACGTTCCGAAGCCGCCCACCCCCGTGATGTTCGGTCGCCCCAATCCTTTGGCGGCGAGCCCCAATGGCTTGCTGAGGAACATCAAGCCACCCCCAACGCCGTAGCCCACGGCAGGTTCGGTGATCGGCTTGGCTATCGGCAAGAAGCCGAACTTTTCATCCAGGAACTTGCTGACGTCGGGCCAACCGTCGTCGCTCTTGTCGGTCGCCTTCTGCGGCCCGTCCTGGTTCGGCTTTTTCTGCGCCGCGGCGTGCTCAGCGGCCTTCTCCGACGCGATGGGCGAGGGAGCGCTCGGCTCGTCGGCGAGTGCCAGCGGTGCATCGATCAGGAACGCGAGCAGGGAGCTTGCGGCCAGCGTTGGCAATCGCCAGGGCTTTGGCAGCTTCGGCGTGAATGGCATCGACGGTTCAAGTCTGCGCTGCAAGTTTCCTCCCTGACCGGGCAACCTCGAGGACTATACACGCTGCGGCGGTCGAGCCGAGTCGAACTCGTCATGCACGGATTCGGCCGGAACCCGCGGCGATTGCGGCCTGTCCGCTGCAGGCTCGCGGTTGCTTCGGCCGGCAAAGACGGTTAAACGGACGCTCGTTCTTTTGGAGGTTCGATGATTTCGTCCGCTCGCTTGACGGTTCTGGCAATGTTGTTTTCGGCCTGCGCGCCTTCCAATACGGAGAAGGCGTCGAACACGGCCGCCGATGCTCGGGCGGCGACGTTCGTGTACGCACCTGCGCTCGAGCGCCCTCATCAAGAGCGGATGCGGCGATCGGAAGAGTTTTCGATTCCGGGTTCGCCTCTGCGCAATTTCGAGGAGTGGGTGCTGGATTGGACGGTGGTCGTGCACCAAGAGACCAATCTCTTTCGGCGCTCGATGAAGCTCGTGGGTCTGAAGATCAACGTGAACGGAGCGGAGAACCTGCGCGGTGACGAGGTCAAGGCCAACACCGTTACGATCGACGTGCTCACGGACAAGGACAGCAACGTCGTGGACGTGCGCGGCACCGAGCAATTCTCGGCCGCGATCGTGGCGCTCGGGTCGGAGGACGTGAAACCAGTGCTGCGTCGCATCTTTTCCCCGGAGCGGCTCAAGGCTCTAGCAATCGAGCGCAGCGTCGAACTGCATTCCGATTTCGTGGGACGTCCCGCGCAGCCGGGTAGCACCTGGATGGCCAACGACGCGAACAAGGGCACCACACGCCAGATCCGCGTGCTCGCCGAGGCACCCTGCGGCGCGAGCCGCTGTGTCCAGGTCCGTCGCGAATACGATGTGGACCGCCAGGCGCTGTACGCGGACATCTCGCAGCGCGTCGCCGCCTACGTTCAGTCTCAGGGCGCGGACGCTAGCAAGGTCGCCGTTGCCAGTATGGACCTGAAGCTCGAGGATTCGCTGGTGATTGCTCCTGCCACCATGGAGTACTACTCAGCCAAGTTCTTGCAGGACGTAAATCTTCGCGTCACGGGGCCGAACGGCGAGCTACCCGTGAAGCTCAAGATCGAGCGTCAGATCGAATATAGCTACTGAGCTCGGCTCGATGCGCGCCTCCCGACTCACGCCGCCGAGCGGAGTGAGTCGGGTTTGCCCGCCTGCTCGCGTGCGGCTACGGACGTGAGAGGCCGGCCAAACTGCCGTCGATCGCGTCGATCGAGTCGTACAGGATCTGCCCGGTGTACTTCGGGTTGTGAACGCCGAGGGCCGACCCGCGCGCCATCACGAAATAGTTGTACAGCGCGCCCGCCGTGGGGCCGTCAACCGGGTCGCGCCCTGGCGCAGCCGATGCGGGCCTGGACTGATCCGCGCCGAACTCGTCATCGGCTAGGTCGTCGCTGCTCAAGGGGCCCGTGCCATCGCGGGTGAGTAGCTGCAATTCGTTCAGCCTCACGCGCAGGGCCTGCAGCTCCTTCTTCACTTTACCTTGGCCGCCGTTCACATCGAAGCTGGTCTCGGTCGAGTGGCAGCTCTTGCACGCCGACTGTTGAGCGTAGAACGAGTGATCGCCGATGTTGCCGTTGTCGACGATCTTAGGCATGTGGCATTGCACGCAGCCCGTGGCGAAGGTGGTGTGTTGGCTATTGCCGTAAGTCTTCGAGGGATACTCGTAGGCGCCTTTGCCGGCACCTGCGTAGACATCGCCCTGGGGCCCGTTGTGCGGTCCCCAGGTCGTGCTGGTGATGTTGTTGGTGCCCGCCAGAATGTAGTTGGTCACGTCCTTGCGTGACTTGTGGCACCACACACAGGCGTTTCCTGCTCGATGGTTGCCCGCCTTGCTGCCATCGGAGACGCCCACCGCGGAGCTCCGCTCCACCATGGAGTAGTCGTCGGGGCCGCTCGGGACGCGCAGCGGGAACGAGCCGGCCACGTAATCAGCGCCAGTGAGGTGCGGGTCGTTCGCGGGCGAGTCGTCGTGGCAGGTGGCGCAACCGACCATGGCGACGGTGGTCTGTCCTGCGTAGCTGATCTCTTTGATGCCAGTCGAGACCGAATCCTTGTAGTTGAGTTGTCCGTGGCTGACATCCGTCGGCCCAACGGTGCCGCTCTTCCCGTAGATTCCAGCTAGCCGGAGCTCCGGACCGTCCGAGGCGTGGCAGCTGCCGCAGGACTTGGCGCCCGTCCAAGACTCGACTTCTTCACCACCCAGGTTCGAAATGTATGTGGAGTAGTGGCGGCTCGTTTTCCACTGTTCAACGATGCCCGCGAACGTGTGGCAGGGCTTCATGCAGCTCGCGTTCAGGGTGCCGACGGGCACGCTGCCGGTACCGCTGTCGCCGCCTGCTCCAATTCCTGCCGGACCCGGTTCGCCTTGAGGACCCGGTTCGCCTTGAGGACCTTCGTCGCCCTTGGCGCCTTTGGCGCCCGGTTCGCCCGTGGCCCCCTTGGGACCAGGAGGACCGGCGGGGCCGTCCTGGCCGTCGTCTCCTGTGCAGCCAAAAGAGGTGAGTCCGAGCACGACGACTGCAGCGCCCATAAGCAATTTCATCGAAGCATCCTCCACGGCTCTGCCTCATCGGGCATCCCGAGCCGACGCCATACTCGCAGAGCGCTTTAATAGCGTCAACGCGCAAGAATTGCGCCGATCCAGTGTCGTTGAACGCTCGAGAGCCTCTCGAAACGTTATGTCGAAGGGGTGACGTCGCGCGACGGATCAGGCTCGCGCAAACTTTGCGTTGGCCCCGGCGCATCGGGCGCGTGCTTGGTGCCACGGACGATGTCCATCAGGATCGAAAGCAGGTAGCAGAGGAATGCGAGGATTCCGATCACCTGACCGACGCTCATCGCGAAAATGATGGTCAGTGGGGCCGGATTCAAGATCGACGCGGCCATCACTGCTAGGCCAACCAGGGCTACCCAGCACGCCAAGCGAGCCACGCTCACGACCGAGCGTTTGCGCAGCCGTTCAATTGCAGAGTGCCGCAGCCGTTCCAGAAAGCTCACGGGGCATGCCCTGTTGCAGGATGTCCGGAAGCGCTGGTCCCCGCGCCCAGGCCATCCGCACCTTTGCTGAACGGATGCGCGTAGCCATGGCAGCCGGGGCTCGCGCAGCTCACGCGATTGGCCGCGAGCTGAGCTTGCATCGCCTGATGATCAGGCACCGAACGCCAGACACGGGCAGTCGTGGTATGGCACTGCCGGCAGTTGGCGTTGTCGTACGGCTTGGCGATGTGAACGTCGCGGCGGGATTCCTCCTTGGACATGCCGCGGTAGCCGCCGAGATAGTAGTAATAGACGTGTTTCATGCCGCCCATTTTGGTCAGGGCGTAGCCGAACATGCCGTAATCAGCGTGGCAGACGTAGCAACTCTCTTGGCCGAAGAAGGGATTTCGGGTGTGGCGCGCCGCCAGCGATTGTGCGTTCGGATCCGTCGCGTTTCCGAAGTGGTCGTCCATCGTGTGGCAGGAGCCGCAGAAATCGCGATGGGTCGTGGCCTCCATACCGGCGACGGTGGAAGTGGCGGCCGTGATCACTGGAAACACTCCTAAACCGAGCAGGAGCATCAGTTTGGTCCGCAGGTCGAGCGCAGGCCTTTTCAGCAGAAAATGCAGAAGGATGACCGCGGCGATTGCCGCACTCGCCAGCGCTACGTAACCGAGCCAGGGGCCTGCGTGAGGCACGGTTCATCGTGCTGGAGGCGGAGGACGTAAGCAAGTGAAAAAGCGGTTAGGATGGCCGCGCGTGGAACAGCGACAGTCTTTGCTTGCATGGGTGTTGATCCCGATACTCGTGCTTTCGGCGCTTGCTGCCTGCGCAGACAAGAAAGAAGCGCCGGAGAGCCAGAAAGGGGCGCCTCCGAGTGACTCTGCCGTCCAGAGCGGGCAATGGGGCGCTGGTGTTTACGTCGACAAAGCCTGGAGCTTTGCGCGTGATGTCGCCGGCCATCGTGTGCACGTGCTCGCGAAAAAGATCGAATGTGTGAAGTGCCACGCTTCAACGGTCGACAAAATGGGCCCCGTGACGCCGGATCGCTGCGCGTCTTGCCACCAGAAGGAGGGACACATCGAACACGCCGCGGCCGAGGCAGCCAAGCGCTTCGGCCCTGGCAGCAAGGCCGTTTGCACGACGTGTCACGCATTCACGCTCGAGGGGGCGCGCCGCGCCGAAGCATTGCTGAACGAGCCTGCGCGCGTCCCGATCGATGCCGGCGTTGGAGACGGGGGGCTCGGTGTGGAGTCGTTCCAGGCTTCGGACTGCAAGCGTTGCCACGCCACCCAGCAGGGGGCGCTCGCGCCGATCGTCGTGCACGGTTCCCAGCCCTGCCTCAGCTGTCACCAACCGCACGCGGGCGCCCCGCAGTCGGCTGCCTGCAGCAATTGTCACGAGCGGATCGCGACGAGCCATGCGTCGCACGGCAAATCACAGGTCGAAACTTGCTCGACCTGTCACCAGCGGCGGCACGCTGCGGCCAAAGAAGCCATCGCCACTTGCGCCGCGTGTCACGCCAAAGACAAACCGATCGTTCCGGCATCCGCGCTGTTTGCGGGTGGACACACGCAGTGCATCGGCTGCCACAAGCCGCACGCTTTCGAGAAGAAAGAAGCCGCAGCTTGCCGGAGCTGCCACGCGCAGGTCAACGTGATCGGGGCAGGGCAGATCGCCGCGCACAACGGCTGCACCAGCTGCCACGCTCCGCACAATGTGCGTGGGTCGGCATTGGCAGCTTGCGCCTCGTGCCACCAGTCCGTTCACTCCGACCACCCCAAAGCTGCCGGTAACTGCGTCGGTTGCCACGATCCCCATCCGACGCGCGCGTCCGAACGAGCTCAGGTCAGCTCCTGTACGTCGTGTCACAAGTTTGCCGAATCGGATCGCGGTGCGCATCGAGGCGCGGCCTGCACGGGCTGCCATAAACCGCACGAATTCAAGCTGACGCTCGGCAGTGTCGCCACTTGTGATGGCTGTCACTCGGCGCGCGTCAAGCAAGTCTCCTCGAACAAAGGCCACCAGGCGTGTGCCGGCTGTCACCGCGGTCTGCCTCACCGCCCAGAACCGGACCAGGTTGCTTGCAGTAATTGCCATCAGCGACAGGCGAGCGTGGTCAAGCCCGGACACGCCCGTTGCGTCGGGTGTCACGAGCCGCACTCCGGTACGCAGGTCACCACGTGCGCCAGCTGCCATCGCGCCGAACAACAGACGGCCGCGAAGGGTCATCAGGTGTGCACGAATTGCCACGAGCCGCACGCCGGTCTACCGGCGCAGAAGGTTTGCGCTGACTGTCACCGCGCGGAACAACAAAGCGCCCATGGACGCGTCAGCACCGGTTGTCAGACGTGCCATCGTCCGCACGGTCCGAAGGGGATAGCGAAGGTGCCGGCCTGCGCCAGCTGCCACCAGCGCGAAAAGTTACCCGGCCTGCATGCGGAAGCGAAGCATCAGCCGTGCAATCTCTGTCACTCGGGACACGAGGATCCGTCCGCCCCCAAGCGGAAGATCTGCCTCAGCTGCCACCAAGATCGCGTCGATCATTTCCCGCAAAGCCCGCGTTGCGCAGGTTGCCACCTGTTCACCAAGACGCCGTAAGCGCGAGCGGCCCGCAAACGTTGCTGGCTGCTCCGGGTCACTCGAGCTGGAAGGTGACGATGCCGTCGACGTGGAGCTCGGGATGCGTGAACGTCACGTCGTCCACGGCCAGATTGGCGTGGCAGCTGTGGCAGGGATAGCCGGGCGAGGGAGCCGGATGCGGCGCTGGCGGTGGAAGCCCGTGGCAGCTGCCGCAAGCGGCTTCGCTGCCGTCGACCCGCGTCCAAGTCGGCGTCGTGTTCATGCCGCCCGTGGGATAGCCCTCGGGGAAGACCGCGCCGTGGCAGCTCGTGGATTGACAGGTTCCGTTCACGTAGGCCGGCGTGGCTCCTCGAGCGAGCGCCACTCCGGAGAAGGTGAGCTCGGCCGGAAGTGGCGAGTCGAGATGTCCCGAATCGAGCACCTTCTGCGGGACTGAGTGGCACTCACTGCACGGAACGGCGCGCGAGCGCTCGCTGCCAGCCACGTGCGTTTGGTGTGCTCCGACACCAGACGCCGTGGTGCTCGAGCTGCCGCTCGTGTCGACGGGCGGCGCAGGATTCGTTGCTCCGTGGCAATTGATGCAACTGCTCTCCACCGACACATCGACGACCCCGTTCACGTGCCGGTTCTTGTCGATGATCGTGCGATTGTCGGAGGCGACGATCGCGCCGTGGCAGGAGGCGCAGTTCTCGGACTGCGGATGCGGCAGCGCCGGAGGTAGGCTGTGGCACGAGCCGCAATCGAGCGGATTTTCATCGGTCCACAGCGGCGATTGGCGCATTTCACCGGCTGAGGGCGAATGGCAGTACGTGTCGCCGCAGGTTGCTTGGGAGCGATTCCAAGTGGGGGTGTGATTCATCGCCCGTGCTACTCCGCCGAGCGTCACTTCCGCGGGTAACCCGTCCGCGTGCGTTGGATCTTCGATCTTCTCGGGAACGAGGTGGCACTCGTTGCACGCGAGCGGGCGACTATTCGCTCCGCCGCTCAAGTGAATCTGGTGCGCGCCAACGCCGATCGCCGAGACATCGCGGTTGCCGAGGGTGTCGAGCGGCGGCGCTGCGTTCACGTCACCGCCGTGGCAGCTCTTGCAGTCGCCCGCCACATAATCGACGACGCCATCCACGTGGCGTTCGGGCGCGATGAAATGTCGGTCGGCGTCGATGACCTGCGCGTGGCAGGCGTAGCAGCGGTCGGATTGGGGGTGCGGGGCTTTCGGCGGCAAACCATGGCAAGTGCTGCACGCGGCGCTGCTGTCGCGTGGCTCGGTCCACACCGCCCAGGCTTCACCGTGGCAATAGCTGCTCTGGCAAGTGCGCGTGGCGGGGTCGTAGGCTGGCTTTAGATTGCCGGTCTTTGCCAGTGAGCCGAAGGTCACGTCCCCGGGGGGGCCGTCGTCGGCGTGACCGGGTGAGTCGACTGCCGTGGGAATGACGTGACACTCATTGCAGGCGATGGCCGCGTGAGTGGCGCTCGCGTTCAAGTGCTGCTCGTGCGCTCCGACGCCTGGATAGGCGGGGATCGACTGCTGCATGAGGTCATTGGGCGGCGCGGCGCGCCGCAGGTAGTCGCCGGAGCGATTGGCGTCGCCGTGGCAGCTGGCGCAGCGCGTGACCTCCGCGTCATTCTTGGGCTGATTGCGTTGCTCGAGACAGCCGGGCAGCGCCAGGGCGCTGACGGTCGCCGCCAGCACGGCAAAGCCCAGCCAGAGCGTGGCACCGAATGTGCCCCGCTCACTCATGGCAGTACCTGCACATCTCTGCATCCTCACCGCGCGCGCTCTTCCAGCCCCGCGGGTGCGGGTTGCCGCCGTAGCCGCCGACCTTGTGGCAGCGGATGCAATTGGTGGCAGGCCCCGCCTCGTG
>DATEPG010000581.1:0-3457 GCA_035273265.1 Polyangiaceae bacterium | reverse complement strand
AGCGAATTAGCGGTTCGGCGTGCCCCGGATTGAGCGTGTATTTGGCTTCGATGCCTTCCCATTTTCCGGTCCCGTCGATGTCTTGCCACAACGCCAAGAGGCACTCAGTCAGAGCCTGCGGTGCGGACCCTCGCCCACGCTCGAGTAAAGCGTCGGCAATGATGCTCCACTGAAGCTCGAGACGTCCGTCCGCGTCCTGCACGCTCCAGCCGTCAACAGTCGACCAACGCTCCACCAGCTCTGCGCGCTTGTCGCCACTCGTCAGCAGCGCGTCCTCGATAAGGTATCCACCTCGCCGTGCTTCCCACGTGTGGTCTTGCTCGATTGGCCTGAGCAAGAGCTCACTCGTAGACGTCAGCAGATTTGACCGTAGGTGCTCGTCGATGCATTCGGGTGCCGAACTCTGCAACTCTTCGAGCATCTTAAACATCGCGAAGACGAACATGTCGTCCTCTGTGTTGACAGCGCGTGCAGTTGGCGGCCCTGCGCTGGTTTCCTCGCTCCGAGATCTGAGCTGGCCTTCCACGAAGGAGGTAAGCCAAGAGGCGACTTCCTTCGGCTGAGTTAGAGCCCACCGGAACCAAGGGAACGAAAAAAACGACCTTGCTAGGTCGTAGCGTCCGAATCCGCGAGCAGTCTTCTGCCATTCCTCAAACAGCTCCCGCGTTTCGGCGCACCCGCCAAACGCAGCGAGCGTTCGGAGGGCCTTCGAGAAGTCCCCGTCGAGCAGCGTGCGTGATGCGTAAGTGCGAACCTCGGCCCCAAGGTTCTGTTTTGCATGTTGCAACCAACCACGCATCGTCTCAACGTCGGAGGCGCGGAAAGCATGTTTGAGACCGGGAAGGGCGATCAGCTGTCCGTACTGTTCGCTCTTTGTGCGCCTCGTACGGGTCGCCGTCCAGAAGCTCTCCATTAGCATCGCATCCCGCTCCGTCTGGGCTTGAATGCTCGCGCTCGGTCGGTCGAGAAGATCGTCGATCCAGTCGAATGTATGTTTGACGTCGAACGTCATGCGGTAATTGAGCTCCGCGTCGATCGAGAACCCGCCATCCCAAAGCAACGGCGCCAGGTATCGTTTCTGCAACCGCGGCGGTGCGCGCATTGCCTCCATATCCCGGAAGGATCTCCAGGCCATGTACGGCGATCGATCGAAGCGGGTTCCCGACCCACCCGTTGCGCGGTACCTTGACGCGCTTTCCCGCTGTTCTAGCGCATGCTCAAGCGCACGATGAACTCGATCTTTGCTGCGATCCAGCCAGCCGTGAACGACTCTCGTGTCCTTTAGGTGGTCGACGCGACTGGTGCACTCGCGCTTCTGCTGCTCGAGAGATTGTCTGCGGTCCCCGTCTACAGTTGGTCCACCAGAGTACGGATCGAGCAGCGCGTGCAGGGCGTCGAGTTCGCCGGTACGCCATGCCCATTCTTCAAGTTCACGCCCTTCGCCGCGAGCACGGTCGGCAGCTTGTTGATACTTCTTGGAGGCTTGCTCAAAGTCGGCATCCAACATTGCCTTGAAGGCTTCCTCCGCGAGCGAAACGCCCCCAGAGGTCTGGTTGGCATCTGTCCCAATCTCGAAGCCCGCGATCCTCGCCTCCGTTTGGATTAGACTGACCCAGGGCTCGTCTCCGTACTTCTCAGCGCTATCGATGCATTGGCGCGCGAGAATCTGCAGTCGTTCCGGGTTAGCGTCGGACGCCCTTGTCGCAAGCCAAAATGTAAGCGGAATCCAAGGCAGCGACGCCTGTTCCGCATCCTCAGTACGGAATAGGTCGAAGTCGAGTGCCAGCTCGAAGTATTTCGCCAGGAAATCGCCGGCGACGCGCAGATGCCCAAGTACGGCGTCGAGTTCCCAGGTCTTCGCGTGATCTTTTTGAAGGACTTTCCAATCGTCGGGGAGGAACTTGAAGTTCGGTATCCCCGTGTCGTTCGGCTGCGCGGAGTTGCCTACGCGCGTAGATTCAGGCGTGGCGCGGTTCTCTCCGGCGGCGATCGCGATTCCACGAGTGACCCTATCCGTGGTTCTTTGGAAACTCGCCTCGGCGATTTTGCCGCTCGTCTGTTTCGCGAACTCACGGTCTTTGTCGGTTAGAAAAGAGAACAGTACCTTTCTCCAGGCGGTCCATCTGTCCGCTTGTTCTTCATAGTGTCCAGCCTTTTCGGCTCCTTCCCATCTATGCGGCAAGAGGTCTCTGAACTTCTTGAGGCGACGGCCTGGGTCAGGTTCCTTGAGGACATAGTCGAGGACCGCATCTTCGCTCGGCGACCACGAGGTTGAGAGCTGTTTGAAAAGCCATTCAAAAAACTCGTTCGACCGGGCGGGGTCATCACGAATCGTGTCGGCGTGTAGAGGCACCGCTATGCGTATGCCGAGTTCGTCCCAGTGACGGCGTTCTGGTTCTGAGACTTCTGTGAGTTGGATCGACAGACCGAGCGGCTGGTGACGCCGCATGTTGGTACTCACCTGTCGATAGAGGTTGTGAAAATTTGGGTCCGCGAGACCGAAGCCAACCGCGAGCAGCGGGTGTTGCGCCATCAATTGGCGCACTCGCGCAACAACGACCGGTCTCGTCGTTGCAACGTCTTCGTACTGCGACCGCGTCATGATCCACGTGTCGGATGCGCAGCGGTGCCCGTGAAAATAGATCAGGTCTGGCGTAGACCGCCCAGTTTTGGTGCTCGCCGACAGGTCTGCGTCGGCGATGACCCGATTCCAATTGTCGTCCTCTTTGTACTTGGCCGCATCGAGGAGCGTATCCAGGAAGTTGGTCGTGATAAGCGCAGCTACGTCGTAATTTGCCAGCGCGCGATGCGCCCGCCCAGGAGCAAGCGCGTCATCGGGTAGCATGCTTTTCAGTAGGTCGCGCAAATCAGCGTCGCCAAACGAAGCCACGTACATGTCGGCCATAGTCGGAGCGTCGTACCTGCCAACATCCACCTGGAGGTGAGTCGCCATCTGTTGCGCCAGATGTACCCAAAGCGGCACCTCGTTCCGTCGCGCGTGGTCGCCGCGGTACTTGTGCATCGCGTTCCGACTGAACCCGGCGCCAACTAATACTACTGGGCGGCGGTTCTCTGCGGCGATGAGCCACTCGACGATCAGCTTCGCGTTTGTTGCGTCGAAGTGCTCCTTGAGCTGTTCGGTCCTCAAATCAATAATCGGCTTTTCCACGCAAGTCCTCTTGCCTCACTATGTGAGGCTGTTCTCTGACTGAGACTCCGCTTTGGCTCGCCGAGCTTTGAAGCGCTGGAACGCGGACATGCCAGTGCCAGGCCGACCAAATTGGTTTCATTCACTCGCCGCTAGGCCTGATCGCCGCCGGTTGCGCGGCGCTTTTTGAATTCTTCATAGGCCCGTTGAAGAACGAACAGTTGCTGGATAAGTGCCTTCGTGAACTCAAGGGCGTCACGGGCGTCTTCCTGTGCAATGACCGCGTCGATGTCGTGGGCGGCGTCATTG
>DATEPG010000580.1:0-9039 GCA_035273265.1 Polyangiaceae bacterium | reverse complement strand
CCTCGTACGAATAGGAAGGAGTTCTTCGGAGCATGCCTTCGATTGAAATCTGCCTAGCGTCTTCGCTGACGCTCAGCGGCCACTCGGAGGCGGCCTTCGGCCCCAAGGCTTCGAGCTGCTAGCACCTGCGCGAGCAGCGCCGAAGTCGTGGTGTCGCTCGCCATCCTTCGAATCTACGCGGCGCTCGAACCCGGCGCAACATCGCCCGGACCTGGTGGCTTCGCCTCCAAGAGCACAGCGCGTGCCGTAGCTGGCTGAGCATCGCGCAGCCGGGAGCAAAGGAAGGTGGCTACCGCGCGGCCTTTGGGACGACCACGTCGTCCTCGGATCCGCGCTTTCGATCGGCCCCGGCCGAGGTTGCATCTCAGTCCCGGGGAAACGTGTGAATCGGTTGGCCGCTGCGCACAGTCACCGCAAGCGCTAGTAAACGATGGGCGCATGCAGCGAGGTCGCCTAGGTCGCCGATGACGTCGATGAATCTGAGGGTGAGCGTCCGTGAGTTGAATGACAGGTGAAGGTTGGATCAGGGAAAGCCGTCTCGGCTTCCCTCGGGCAGTTGACGAGCGACCAGCTCGGGGTGCGCGAGCACGACCTCGATCTGACGCCCGCCTCGTCGAGGGGTGAGGGGCCATTTCATCGCGAAGCCTTGTACGCTCCCGTCGAACGTTCGCGCGCCAGTCCAGCGACTCCGTGAGCTCGGCCGAAGTCCAAACTGCGCCACACCCTGCACCAAGGCCGCGTCTGCACCACGCTTGTGCTCGCCTCCGATGATGAACAGTGAGATCAGCACCGTCATGAGCGTCATTGCGAATGATGCCTGCGATCAGCCATGCCATTGCCGACAGACTACACCTCTGGGGCTTCGTTGCCTTACCCGTCTCTCGCAACGCGACGCCGAAGGCTTTGCCGCGCTGTGGCGTAGCTCGTGACCATCAACAATCAATCATGGCCAGCCGGTGCGTCTCGATCTCAGCACGAGCCTCGTCTCCAAGCTCCCTCGCGAGTTCAGGCACGAGCAGCTGCACGGCCCCTGCCTCAGCAGCAACGAGTCTGCCGAGTTGTTCGAGCAATACGCTAGGGGCTACGTCCGGGGAGCGCAAGGCTTGCCTGGCACGACGCGATGCTCGACGTTTTGATGCGGCGGTACACCGAGCCAAGCCCCAAATGCACCTGAGTGCGACTCGTCGTCGAATGGTCGTAAGCTGTGTCGAAACGAGTCCAACAGTCGCGAATTGCACCGAAAACATTGCGCCGACGTCGTTAGCTACCGCTACCCATTTACCGGGTCTAGGTTCCGGCGCCGCAAGGCGTGGGTTCGAGCCTTTAGTCATGCATTGCGTTGGCGAGCCGCGAATTTCGCGTGGGGTAAATTGTTGGCGAAGTGTTCGTTCGCGAGCTGAGTCAAGACGAGGCTCTGCTACGCTTTCGGTAGCCTTGTTGCCCCTGCTGTTAGCCACCTTTTTGCTCACTTTCGGTTTGTTGCTCGCCGCTATTCTCGCGGCTGCGATCAAACTCGTATTCCTTCCCCAAAGGGTAAATGCGTTTGAGCCTCTGGTGCGCGGTGGTGCAGTCGGCGTCTTGGCTGCGATGGGCGCGTTCGCTGCGCTCGTTCAAGTGGGTGTAGTTCTGGATAGCGGCTTCTTTGGCGACCTATTGCAGAACGGCGTAGCGTTGGTTTCGATCGGCGCGCTGACTGGCACCATGGTCGCTGCGCTGCGCACCAGGCACAGCTAGCGTTGGCTCGCGCTCAGCTGGACTCGAAGTGAGTTGCTCATCGCAACCTGAACAAGTCAGTTTCGAAGGCAGGAGTTGCTCTCGTTGGCCGAGCTGGTTTCGTCAATGCTGGGGTCCATTCGCTCCTCGGTTCTTACTCCGCGGTCGTGGGAGTTCGGCCCAACCACGTGACCTAGGCATTCCGCGCGGGGGGCTAGGGATCGCCCGTGAGCGGCACGGGAGGCGCGCTCGGTGTCATTGCCGTTGTTGACGCCGCAGCAGGCAGTGCGCGCGCCGCAAAACGCTGGATGCAGGCTCGCACCTGGGAGTTCGTAGGGTGTACGTCTTCGTGTACGCCTTTGACGATACAGACTTCCTTTACCTTTGCGTTGCAGGCGCGATTGACCCGCCCCACGGCCGCTTCGGTGATCAGCGGGTCGTTTTTGCCACGCACGATCAAGGTGGGAGCAGTAACCCGCAGCAGGTCTCTCGTCGGAGAGCTGCGAACTTCGGATAGGGACTTGTCGACTCGCAAATGAACGTACCAGGGCAGCTTGTCTCGATACGCGTCCAGCACGTCGTTCAAAGACGAGAATGGCGACAGGAGTATGAGCAAGTCCGCCTGCCGGTTGGCGGCAACGTGAATCGCCGAAGCCGTACCCATGGATTGACCCATAACGACGATCGGGCGGTGCTTGGGATCCAGTTCGCGCAGCTCGTCATAGAGTGAAAGCGAATCCGCAATCGACCCGTCGATGGACGGGGTGCCGTCCGAGAAGCCGAAGCCGCGCGCGTCGAAGGCGAGTACGTCGGCGTCGAACGCATCGGCGAGCCATTGGATGGACCACATGGATGACAATATCCCTTCGCCATTGCCGTGAAATAGCAACACCGTACGTGTGCTGCGTGGCTTGCGCATGAACCAACCACGCAGGATCGTATTGTCTGCAGTGCGAAAACTAATGTTGCTTCGCTGCGCGCTTTCCGGCATGGGCGGAAGGGGCTCGACGCGGTTTCGAATGAAAGCCCCGGTCTCGATCGGGGTGGCACAACCAATCACCAACAATGCGAAAGCGAGCGAACAGCGCAGGGCCTGACTCATCGTCCGGCGCTCCTTTGCGGCGGCTCAGCAGGAGAGGCTTGCCTTTTTTCCTGGTGTAGGAAGTCGAGCATGCAGCGGCGCACGCCAGAATTCGTCGGCGCCATTTCGCCGTAGCTTGCCGGGGCTTTGCAGATGGCTCGTCTTGGTGCCTTGCTCGCCTGCAACAGGCGTTGGGTGCTGGCCAGCGGCAAGAGCGGATCTCGTGCGCTATGGATCAGCAGAAGCTCTGCCTGCGTCGCCGCGATGTCGGTGCTCGGATCGATGCCGACCTGCTCCAGCGACGCGCCCACCACGGCGTGTCGATACCAGGGGAGGGTGTGGCTCACCGCTTCGACGAGGTCGCTCACCGATGCAGCGGGCGCAATCAGGATGAGCTCTTCGACCCAAGGCGGAGCCGCCGCGCGCCCCGCGGGAAAAGTGCCGAGCGATTGTCCCACGACGGCAAATCGCAGCCCTCGTCGTTCGGCGATTACGTGCGCGAAGGCGGCGACTCTGGGGGCATCGTCCAGCATCCCGCGCAAGCTCGGCGTTCCGGCGGAAAAGCCGTAGCCACGATAGTCGAACGCCACTACGTCCGCTCGCAGCGCGTCCGCAAGCTGCCAAAGCGACGCTGCGTTTTCGAGCAAGGTCGTCGTGTTGTTTGCGAAGAACACGACCATTCTCGTCGCTCTCGGGTTTACAGATACCAACCGCGCAATTGCTCGCCGTTCGTCGAGCCGACCTCGACGTTGTGGCGCACCACGTCCTCGCGCAGTTCCTCACGGGGAGCACTGTGCCCGTGTAGAATCGTCGCTTGACTAATGGTCCTGCTGCAGCCGCCCATCAGCATCAGCATCAGCATCAGCAGCCCCAGCAACGCATTCGCGAACAACGCTCGAGCGCGAAGGCCGCTGCAAAGCGAGCTTCGTGCCTCTGCGTGTGTCGGCATTGGGAAAATCGATGGTAGCGGCGAGAGGTTGAAATCAGTGGCCCCCGAGCTGCCGTTTCTCGGTTCAATCACGAGGCACAATCGCAGAAAAGGCGGGCGGTTCGCCAGCCACAAGCGGCGTATTCACGATCGGACACTCGACGCGACCCGGTCTCGGGAATCGTCTTTGAATCGCCCACTGGCCGTATCCTGGGCCGGCTCCGAGGTGTCGCGCATGACGACAGTATAGCAACGGCGTGCCGCCAATTCGTCGCCAATCGACCGCCGCGGTTCGGCGGTCGCGGCGCGTGCGGACAATTGGGGCTGGAGCAAGATTGGCTCGGGCAATCGTCTCCGAATCGTCCTCCCGAAACGATGCGAACGGTAGCGAGGCGCACCGCGGTCGGGTGACTTGGCTAGCCCAGCGAGCGACGCCGTAGGTCCGCATGCAAGTCTCGCGTATCTGGGCTCGCCCGAGCTCTGGAACGATCCTGCCCAGAAGACGGCGGCACTCGACGATGGTACGCTCGGTCGCTCATGAGTCTCTTGCCGATGAACGAGCAGCAGAACGTGCTGCTCGTGCTGAGCATCGTCGTAAGCGTCGCCCTGCCTGCTTGCGACGGGCGTAAGCAAATTCATGGGGACGCCGCGTTACGACTACGCGCCGCAACGTCTTCCGTAGCCTCCCAGGTCACCGCTGCTCCGTCCGCAATTGCGAGCGCCGCACCCACCGCGGTCGAGCCGCCCTCTACGGCAGCCCTGTCACCAGAACTGCGTTCGCTGCTCGCACGCTGGTTCGACGCGACGAATTCGTCGGATGTGGCGCAGCTGACCGACTTGTACATGAGGGAGCTGGTTTTTTACGGTCGGCTTTCGTCGCGGTCGAAGGCTATCGCGTGCAAGCGTAACGCACACTCCGGCGCCTCGGCTCTCCATGAAGAGCTAGCATCCGACCCGATATCGATCCCACAACTGCCGGGACGCACGCGCATCGAGTTCGTAAAACGCGCCGCGAGCGCGCACAAGAGTGACAACTACGAGGCCTACCTCGTCGTCGGCAGCCACGAAGGCAAGCTGCGTATTTTCGAGGAGAGCGACCGTACCTCGGATACGAGCATCACGAGTGGCCCGTGCGAGTACGTCATGCGGCGCACCCTGCAAGAGTTCCTCGGAAAGAGCATGCCCGGTATCGATGGCTTCACGACCCTGGACAGCCCCGAAGCCGAAACCCGAGCGCTGAAGTACCACTTCATGGTTGGGATGTACTCGGACGACAAACTCATATTCCACAACGGCGGCCGCGTTCGCGTCGACCCCGCAACCGGCGGCGTCGAGTACGACTGCTCGAGCAACCTCTATCAGTTCCCGCTCTGCCAGAAGCTCGCGCCAGGAGTCTTTCACCGGGTCCCCTTTACGCCGTCGCTACTGCCCAGTGCCGACCCAGCGTGTGCCGCCCTCGTGCAGCGGCTACAAAAGCGACAAGCCGCGCACTGAGCGCTCTTGTGCACATTTGCTTGGTGGACCTCGGGATGGCGAACTCAAGAATGAAGGACTTCTTCGACGTGTGGTTTCAATTTCGGCGGGACTCTCGTCCGGCGCGATCAGTTGGGGGAGCCGCAGACGGCGCCGCCTTCGGGCGTGGGATGGCACGGGCCGAGCGCGAGTGCCGCGCAGTCGACGTCGCGATAGCGGCCGTCGACGCAGATCGAGAGACCCGAGCCGGTGCAACGGTCGGGCGAGTCCCGCGTGCATTCTTGGGCTCTCGGGTCGCAGGTGGCGTTGGCGAAGTTGTCGACGTGGCAGTCGCTGTCCAGTGTGTCGCAGTTCAGTGTGGCCTTCGCTACCGTGTCGCAGCCTTGGAGGACGTTCCCCGAGCACCGGTAGGGCTGCTGCGTGACGGACGGGCAAACGTCCGCCGCCCTGGGGAGGCACGCCAGCCTCTGGTTTTGGAAGACACCGCAGCGACCCCCAGGATAGACGGTCGCACAGTCGAGCTCTGACTCCCACATGGGCTCGATGAGTCCGCAGGTGGTGAGTTTGTTGTCGTAGCAGTTCAGCACGATCGGCCAGTGAGTGCAGGTATTGCCGTTCGTGCAGTTGCCGGCGCCCGTGCAGATCATGCCGTCCGCCTGGCAATCATAGGGCGGTGGATCGATCGCCCACGGAGAAGCCGGAGTTGTCGGGCACGATACCGAAAGATTTCCGTCGCACGAGAGGCCCGGGTGCGCCAGGCAATAGTCCGGTCCGTGATCGAGCGATACGCAGGAGAAGACCTGGGCGCAGCTGGTCGCCGCTTGCGCACACGTCGCAAATCGCTCCAAGCCCCGCGCGCCTAGGACGCGGGCGCGCTCCAGCTGGTGAACGCAGTGAGCACCCTGCGCGGCAATCGGCGGAGAACCCTGTGCGGCAAACAACGGGGAGACGCAGGCGCCGGCGAACACGCAGGCGCGCAGCGCTCCCTCGGGCAGGAACGCGGGCGTCACGCCGCTGCCGGCATCCGGATGGCCGCCAGCGTCGGGTGGACTCTGGCCTCCGCAAGCCGGAGCATTGAGCAGGAGCGCACACGCCAGGAACAACCGTGAGGACAACGCCATTCACCTCGCCTTACTCGCCCAGCCGGGTGTTCGGCAAGGTTGGCGCAGCGCGGAGCGCCCCCTGAAGCGTGCCGGGATCGAACTTCGACCGTCCGGCCCCCCAGCAGTCCTTCTCTCGCGCGGGCGTGGTGAAGCCTCGTCGCCAGTCACGCGCATCGGGCGATTCCAAGGGGAAACGCCGCGCGCTGCCCTTGCGACCACAGCCCTTCAGCACGCCGACGAGCCGGTCATGCTCACCAGCGTCGATTCCATCCGAACCAAAGTCTTCGAGTTCCCAGAAGCTGAAGTTCAAAAACACGGCGGCGTGATTGGCCGCTATCTCGCACACCGCGTCGAAGCCGCTCTCGGAAAGCGTCCGACTGAGCACAATGAACTGATCGTGTGCGGTCTTGCCCTTGAGCCCGAAAGAGTCCGGCACCAGTCCCCTGTAGCCCTCGCCGAAGTGGGCTTCGACGATCTGAACGGACCCGATGATGTGCTCGTTAAACTCTGCAAGCACCTCGGCAGGAACCCCAAGTTCCTCGTGCTCCTGGCTACCAACGATGCGGCGCTCGAAGCGGGTTGCGTAGCCGTCATCCACCTCGAAGCGCGTCACGAAGCCGGCCTTTGAGCCCGATCTCGCGATCTTGGCCGCATATGGCTGGTTCAGCACGGGATGGGAAACGTCTCCCCCAAACGATGGCGAAACGACGCCAACGGTAGCGAAGCACGCCTCGACGTCCCGCTTTTCCTCAGGGCGCGGGTTCGGCTACGAGCGGCGATTTGATGTCCACTGGGAATCCGGCGAGCCCGTGGCTGAGCCACCGAGAAAGTTTCGCTGCATCCCAGGCTAGGCCGCTGACGGACACGCCATTCGAACCGCTGCTGATCTCGCTGCTTACGGAGAACGTCCCGCAAAGCATGCCTTGCCGCCGACCCTCGCGGCGCAGGAGGTCCGCTGCGTGCGCAACGATTCCGCTCTGTGCCTCGCGCGTCAGCTCGCCGGTGGCTACGCACAAGGGCCCTCCCCAGAGCTGTTCCAGGCGGTGCCGGTGTGCCTCCAGATTCTCGGTGAAGGTGAAGACCAGAACGCCTTTCTGGGATGAAGAGCGGGCCCTTTCGGCACGGCTGAGTGACGGGTCCCAATGGATCCAGGTTGCCGCGTGCTCCGCCTGGTGCTCGGCATAGGTCACCGCGGCCTGTTCGTCTTGCCTACCAACGCGGCGCAAATCGCGGATTTGCCAGCCCTGGGCGGGTGTTTCACAGGGCAGGGGGAAAAGCGTCAGCGTTTCCGCCTCGTTCACGGCCGGCGGTTGACGGGGAGGCTCCGTGAGTGTCAGGGCGCCACTGGAAAGCACGCCGATGAGCTCCACGGACGCCTCGAGCTGGCCATTCACCGTGCGCGCCCACGGAACGCTCGCCCACGTGAGACCCCTGACGACCGCCCCCGCTTCGCATGCCCCGCCGCGATCCTGGCACAAGCAGATCGTGCCGATGGCTCCGCGAATGTGGGTTCGATAGCGGAAGCGGCCGCCCCATGCTTCTCCCGGCACGGGCGCTTCAGGGCTCGCCGCTGCTTGTCCCTGCTCGTGCCAATAGCTCGGCGGATGGCCGCCGAGAGCTGGGTGCGACCCGCTCGGTCCGCTCATGACGTCTTCAGTGTCGGGAGTGCGCAGTCGCTCTCCTGCGGCTGATGGGTTCTGTCCTGGAGACGCCCCAGCGCCCGCGACACCGGTCGTCTCTGGTCTGCTGGGTCGCGAGCACGCCATGTGCAAGAGCACGAGGGAACCGGCGAGCGAGCGGCGGACGGTATCTGCCATGCGCTCTTTCAGACAGCGTCCTGGCTCAGAAGTTCCGAAGCCGCGCCTGCCGGCCGGTCGCAATTGGCGGCCAAGCGTGGCGAGCACCGCGACTCCGTTGCCGCGGTGAGCGCTAGCCGATCACTGGAAGGACGTGCGATTGCCACAAATTGACGGCGGCATGTGGATTGCTTTTAATGCGCTCGCGCGAGGGTCGTTCGAATGCAAGTCAACAAGCTATGGGTACTTGGGGGAACGCTGCTGCTCGCGCTCACGGCAACCGGCACTGCTTCGGCGCAAGGCGCGGCGCCGGCGCTCGTTCGACCGGAGTCGCCGCCTTCACGTCTACCCTACGAAGAGGGGCAGTTCGTTCCCGAGGGCTACCAGCTGCGCTCCGGGCCGCGCAAAGGCTTGGTGATTAGCGGTGCGATCGTCGGCGGCGCGGCGTACGGCTTCGGAGTCGTTGGCGCCATCGACTCAGGCTTCGAGGACAATGCGGGCTATCTCCTCATTCCCGGCGTCGGGCCCTGGTTGATGCTCGCCGCCGGCAGCGATCCACCCAAGCCCTGTCCGACGCAGGAGGTCTGTGTCGACAGCATGCCTGATTACAAGCCGCTGTTCGTCGGGGCCGCCGGCGTGGCGCAGGCCGTAGGCACGGTGCTGTTCGTCGTCGGTCTCACCTCAAAGCGCCGGTACCTCGAGCGAAAGGATCTCGAGGTCAGCGTGGTCCCCGCCTCGCTCGGCCAGGGTGCTTACGGCCTGGGCGTGATCGGCGCGTTCTAACGCGCTCATCGCCGAGTTCGATCGGAGCACCACAGACTTCACCTCTGTTTCGTCGCCTCGCGGGCCTCTCGCAACACGACGCCGAAGGCTTTGCCGCGCGGTGGCCAGCCGGCGCGTCTCGACCTCAGCACCGATTTGCTCGGCGTGGCGCTGCGTGCCGCC
>DATEPG010000579.1:0-20713 GCA_035273265.1 Polyangiaceae bacterium | reverse complement strand
AGCGGGTCCCGACATTCAAGTGGTCGATCCTCCGCCCATTCACCTCGTGGCGATTGGCTGTGATTCCGGGCTACCCGCCAGCGGAGGGCAGATCAGCTTTCGCGTCCAAGGTCGGCGCGTGCAAGTTGCGACGCGCGCAGGCGAAACGCCCACCGTCGTCGCCCAGCGGCTCGCCCGCGCGCTGCACAAACTCGGTCTGAGCCCGCGCATCAGTCCCAATCCACGCATCGCATCCGGCGCTTCGGGCGCGATTGACGTGTTGGTGCACAGCAAGAGCGGCGCCCCCATCGCGATCGAGGCGGAGGCGGGCCTTTCGCTGAGCACGGATGCGACGTTGGGCGTGTGCCTGGGCGAGGTCGACCTGGGCAACGGCCTTTCGCACTTCGTCGAAAATGATGCAGCAGCGGGGACGCTCGAGGAGCGCGCCTTGATCAAGGCCTTCGATGACGGCGATCCGAGTACGATCGAAGTCTTCATCATCCCTTCTTTCGATCAATCCGGTCGCATCGGCGAATCATTCATCGACGAGAACGGCGCGGGCATTCAAAATACCGTGATCATCGATCGCGCCGCGCTGCGCGCCGGCTCGCGCTCATACGCATTGGCCCATGAACTCGGGCACATCCTACTCGACATGCCGGGTCATCCGGACGACTACGGCATCGACCAAGCGAGCTCGCTGATGGATTCGGACGCGTCGGACGCTTCGCTCTTCGGTCCGCGCCGCCTGACGCTCGCGGACTGCGAGCGCGCGCTGCGCGAGAGCGGGCCGAGTGCCCGAATTCCGATCGCAGAACCGTGGCCGCTGACGCACACGCCGAGCCCAGTGCCTGCGACGAAACCGCTCAGCGGAGGACGATGAACTGGAGTTCCGTGCCGGCCGCGTAACCGTAGCTCACGTACGAGTCGAAGCCGTCGACCAACACGCCGACCTTCTGGTTCGATTCCACGCGGTGCACGCCGTCGTTTTGGGCGCCAGGCGACAAGTTGGCGGGCGCGACCTTGTTTGGGTCGATGATCGGAAAGCTGAGCTGACACTCGTAGACGAGGAACGGCGAAGGCCCGACCAGCTTTCGGCGCGCGCCGTCGCTGATCCCGTCTGCATCGCGGGCGACGCAGCCTTCGATTTCGTCCACCGAGCGGCCATCGAGCACCACCACCGCCGCGCGCGGAGCGACGATCCGAATGAAGTCGAAGCTGTACTTGTCCGGCGTCAAAAATACGTAAGAATTTCGGAACTGTTCGAGCGGCGGCACGATGATCAGACTCGGATCTCCGCCAGGAAAGCCGGTCGGAACATTGGCATCCTGTTGACTCGGCGACACGCTGCTGAGCATGACCGGCGAATCACTCTTGAGGGTAAAGTGGTGACTGCTGGCGA
The DNA here is from genome assembly GCA_035273265.1 of Polyangiaceae bacterium. Taxonomy (GTDB): domain Bacteria; phylum Myxococcota_A; class Polyangia; order Polyangiales; family Polyangiaceae; genus PMG-095. The sequence goes on along the minus strand of DATEPG010000579.1, from coordinate 19,332 downwards.
TGGTCACGAACGACCCACGGGAGCGAAGCTGGAACGACTGGAACTCGCCGTTCAGGCTGGTCGTGACGCGCGCGCCGGCTTCGGTGGTGGCGATCACTCGGAAATATTCGGACTGCTCGGCTTCGCCGACCGGCGCCCCCGCCTTGGCCAGCGCCGCCGTGCGGCTGGGCGAGACCGTGGCCACGAAGTTCTGACCGGAGGTGCGGATCGGATCGAGTTGTTCCTCCAAGTGGTCAGCGCAGCATTTGCGATCGACCAGCTTGTCGAAGGACGGTGAATCACTGGCCTCACTGCCGCTGAAGACCACCAGCGGGGCGTCGCTGCTGATCAAGGAACCCGTGAAATCGGCGTTGAAATCGCCGGTTTCGAGGTTCAACACGTCGAAAGCGCCGAGCTCGAAGTCGAGCCGGCCACCCTTCGGCGTGGCCGGGATTTTGCCGCCCGGCAGGATGCGGGCGTTGCTGTCGACACGCACGTGCGTGTTCGGCGTCGTGCCGACCAAGGTCAAGAAGGCGCGCAGACTGACTGGATTTTGCGGGCTGAAATTGGTGTCTGGATCGCTCGAATTGGCAATCGTCTGTGGCCAACCGAGCACGACGTAGGCGGGCTCGAGGTCGTTCCCGAGCGGTGTGAGCGCTTCCGTCGGCTTCAGCAGCGAAGCGTCGTTCGAGAAGACGTTGACGTTTTCGAGCGGATTGAATTGATAGGCGACTACCGGGAACGTCGAGCGAATGCGATACGCATGGCGAGAGAGCGCGGTGTGCGTTCCGCTGTCGAACTCACCCGGCCCGGAGCCATCCACCTCGCGCGGACCGAGCCGAAATACCCTCAAATTGAAGGGGGGGATCGTGGCAGTGACCACCGATTTGGGTGCGTTCTTGGCGCCCGGCTCGCTGTCGTCCTGTTCAATCGTGACTTCGGTCGCGATGTCGGTTTCGGGGTTGCTGATGACCACGGCAAATTGTTGTGAAGCCGCGTTCAGGGTGTCGTTGATCTTGGCGTTGTCGAGATCCACGGCGAAGTACTCGCAGCCCACGTTGCTGCGTCGCTGCGAGGCCAGGCTGCATAGATTCACGCAGCTCCCCTCACGGCACACCTGTCGCTCGCCCGGATCGCAGGTGTCGAGCGCGGTCTGGTCGTCGCCAGTCTCGTCGCACTGCATGATCGTTTGGCCCGAGCAGCTCCGCCGGTTGGGCTCGCACTTCACGCACGCTTGGAGAGTGCTGGAACAGATCAGGCCGCGACTTCCGCAATCATCGGCCAGCGTCCATTGGGCGCCTTGACCCTTATCGACGCAGTGCTCCAGTTCCGGCGCGCAGCGCAAACCGCCGAGCGTACACGCGGGCGCGCTCGAGCCTTGGCTGAGCCAGCGGCTGCCCGAGTCATAGCCACAGGCCACGAGCAAAAAGGCCGCGAAAATGCCCAGCCGTGGGCCGCGCCGCAGCGCCCGGGCCGGTTCAATAACTGGCGAAGAAGACATCGGTGGCGTACGCGGTCCAGCCTCGTTGTGCGATGTCACGATAGCGTAGCGCTCCGTAGACGAAGTCGTCGATACGCGCGGCATGCACGGTGATGGTGAGCGGGCCAGTGCTGAGTCCGAGGTTGGGACCGACCGCATTCAAGTCCGGCAAGCTGAATGACTCACGCGAGCCCGGCGCGATCACCTTCCACGCGATCAATCCGCCAGCGCTTTCGACTTCGTACACGAACAGATCGACGTGCGAGCCGCCCGCGGCGCGCGTTGCGGCCAAACCCTTGCCGTCCCAGGTCGAGTTCGGGGCCGGCGTCGTCAGCTTCGGCACTTGCACGAATCGACCGACCCGCAGCGGTTGACTCGTGTCTTTGGCCGAGAGTAGGCCGACCACCGAGCGTGGAGTACTGCCACTTTGCCCGCTCACCGCGCGCGCAGTCAGCACGTAATTCGTGCCCAAAAGGCTGCCGCTCAGGGGCGGCACGCCGACGAACGAGAACGGCCCGGACAACGGCAAATCGCGAGAAATATAGCCGTTGGGCAGGGGCACGAAGCCCTCATTGCCCACTTGAATCGAAGCGCTGGCCTGGACTCGATCGGGACCGCGTGCGGTGACGTCGGGCGGGCTCAAATCCAGGCTGAGCGTGTGGTCCAGATCGACGTCGATCTGAATGAATACGTCACCCCTCGATTCGCCGGACTTTGCAGCCACGCCACGGACCAAGCCCATCTGATAGGCCGTAAAGGTGGGGGGACTGAGCGTGCGATTTTCGATCCCGGCCAGAGCGTAGAGCGTGAAGTTGCCGGGTGATCCGTAGCTGCTGAAGGTGTAGCCGCGGTCGCCGCTGGAGCTGGGCGTGATCGGCTGCGCATCAGACGGCAGCTTGAAGCGATCAGTGGGGCTGCCCGCCAAGCGCAGCACGTAAGCGACCAGCTGCTCATCGTCCGATTTGGGGGGCGGCACGTTGCGCCAGCCGTCACGCTTGAACTCCGCCGCTGCCGGCCAAACCACCTGTCCGGAGACGCTCGCACCATAAACGCCCGAGCCGCCGCTGGCTGGCAAATCACCACTGGGGGGGCCACAGCCGGGGGCCAAGATCGGGTTCAAAAACACGGTTACGGTGTCCACGTCGACATCCACGAACGTCTGCGGCTGGTAGCACTTGCTCGCCACCGTGACGGTGCGCTTGGGGCCGAGCCCGGGCTTTTCATCGACCACGACGCCGCTCGCGTCCGTCTTCAAAATATCCGCGCTTGCCGCGTCGTCCCCGACGATCACGGTGGCGCCCGACACGCCCTCGGCAGTGATGTCGTTCAGCACCAGCACACGCAGGGTGTCGGTCAGCGCATTGCCGCTGAGTCCGCCCTTGAAACCGTTATCGCTGTTGCTGTAGACGAAAGCGTCGAGCACATCCACATCGACCGAAGTCGAGACGCGGATCGCTTTGCTACCCGGAGTGCCCGCGGGCGTGGTGCAACGCAGCTCGGTCTTGCTGACGACCTCGGTGACCACACACGGGTTCTGATCGATCCTCACCTCGGTCGCGTCATTCCAGCGCGTTCGGTCACCATAAAGCGTGATTTGGGTGTTGCCAGAAGTCGGGCCGCTATCCGGGGAGGCGTAGAACTGGTCGTAGCTGTAGCCGCCAGTCAAAACCGCCAATGTCGAGTCGTCGCTGCCGTTCTGAACGCTGACATCGACCGCGCCGGTATGGCCGGGCGGGACCGTGACTTGAATGCGTTGCGGGTCGATCGGCACGATCGCGGTGCGCTCCAGCTCCACGTCGCCGAACCAAACGCGCGCATTGCCGGCGAAGCCATTGCCGCTGATCAGCGCCAAGCCGCCACCGGCGAAAGAACCGCGTGGAGGATTGACGCCCAGCACCGCGTGCGGGGCAGTGGGGGGGAGCTCGTCGCTGGCGTCGGAACTCCCGCCGTCGACATTGATGCTGACGCCCCCGCCGTAGCTCGCATCCGGATCCCGATCAGACTGGCGCGTGAACGGCGCGGCGCGCGAAAGACAACCGGGGGCGAACGCGGCCCCGAGCAGAGCGAGCCCTCCGGCGAAGCTCAAGGGACGCCCCCACGACGTGCTGATTCGAATCATGTTCCTCAAGGCGCCGCCCAAAGGCTAAGCCCGGCTACGGCTTCGAGCAAGCGGGGCGCGAAATAGCACGCGCAGCCGAAAAATCTGTCCGATGTGGCAGTCAGCCCACGCGCGCCGGCCTGGGCGTGGCATGCCGGAGTTCGAGCGCGTTCAGGATTTGCAGGGATACTCGCTTGCGCCCGCCTTCTTCGGCCGGACCCACGCAAGCCGGACAACCGCCGCTCTTGCACGGGCAGGTCTCGATCAACAAGCGCGCTTGGTCGAGCAGCTCCGGTGCGCGTTCGAAGAGGCGCTCGGCGAGCCCCACCCCGCCCGGATGGGCATCGAACAAGAACACCGTGGGATCGAAGCCGCCGGTGCGTCCGGCATGGAAATCCCGGCCCGGTGCGGCGAGCGCGCCATCGCCCCCGGGTAAGCCTCCGTCTCCCAAGGTTTGCCCGAGATCACGGGGATCGCACATCATGGCCAGGGTCGACACGGTCTCGAGCGCGCTGCCCACGCCGCGAAGGCCGTCGATTACCGTGGCGCGCGGGTAGGGCAGGGTGGCCAACACGGCTTCCGGTAGGGTCAGCCAAAAGCTCGTGGTGTGCATTTGCATTTCGGGCAAGTGCACGTCTCCGTAGCCCGCGTTCTCGTGGGTGAAGAATTTGATCTTCTTGTAGCCCGTGACTTTTTCGACCACTTTTACGTCCCCGAAACCGAGGATGGCGCGGCCGAGTTCATGCGTGGTGCGATCTTCGATCACGGCCACGGTGCGGTAGGTCAGGGCAGTGGTGAAGTAGTCAGGCGCGACTTTGCGCACGAATGCCTTGTGATTCTCGAAATCGAGCCGCTCGACTTGGTACTGCTCGGCGTCGTGCTGGTAGATGGCTTGTTCGTGCAGCATCGTGTGCGTGGCGCGAAAATCCAGCTCGGCGATCGATTGATTGTTGGCGACGTCGACAATCACGAAGTTGTCCCAGCCGATGTTACGCAACGACACATGATTGGCCGGAAAAGCTTCACCCGCCCAGTGATAGCGGCCGCCCGCTTCGTGCACGAGGCCATGGCTCGCCAAGTAGTCCAGGGCGTCGCGGGTCGCGCCCGCGTCGAGCGTGAGGTAGCTCTCACCGACCGCGGGCGCGGGGCTGGCAACCCGCTCCCCGCGAGCAGAGATTTCGAACGGGGCTTCGAACGCCGCGCATTTCAGGTGTTGAATCAACACCTCGACGTTGCTCGGGTCGATGCGCGCTTCCTCGGCGTTCGAATCGAGCAGGTATTGCGGTTCACGCGCCAGGTATTGGTCGAGTGAGTCACTCGAACAGACCAGCACGGCAATGCTCGTATCGCCGCGCCGTCCGGCCCGTCCGAAGCGTTGCCAGGTGCCTGCCACCGAGCCCGGGTAACCGGCGCACACCACGGCATCCAGATCACCGATATCGATGCCGAGTTCGAGCGCGTTGGTGGCGACCACGCACAGAACTTCTCCGTTGCGCAGGCCGGCTTCGATGGCGCGCCGCCGCTCGGGCAAATAGCCGCCGCGATAGGCCATGATGGCGTCACTGCCGGCCACGTCACCCACGCGTGCGCGCAGGTATTTGAGCATGATCTCGACGGAGTTGCGCGATGGCCCGAAGACGATCGTGGGTACCCGGGCACGCACGAGATCCGCGGCCAAATTGACGCTTTGCTTCAAGGTGCTGGCACGAATGCCGAGCTCCTCGTTCACGACCGGCGGGTTATAGACATAGACTTCGCGCGTGGAGCGCGGGGCGCCCGAGCGGTCCACGAGTTTTACGTCCTCCGGCACGGCGCCGATCAAACGCGCGGCGTGCTCACGGGGATTGCCGATGGTCGCGGTGGCGGAGATGAACACCGGGTTCGAACCATGGAAACGGGCGACCCGCCGCAGGCGCGCCATGACGTGCGCCATGTGCGAGCCGAACACGCCGCGGTAGGTGTGCAGCTCATCCAGCACCACGTAGCGCAAGCCCTGAAATAGACTCGCCCAGCGAGCGTGGTTGGGCAAAATGCCGGCGTGCAGCATGTCCGGATTGGTCAGCACGACGCGGCAGCGCTCGCGCGCCGCGCGTCGCGCATCCGCCGGCGTGTCACCGTCATAGACCATTGCCCCCGAACGCAGCTGGCTGTCTTTCATCAGCTCGCGCAGGTTGTGCTCCTGGTCGCGAGACAGCGCTTTGGTCGGGTAAATGAAGAGCGCCGTGGCTTCCGGATCTTCAATCAGGGCGTTCAGCACGGGCAGGTGAAAGCACAGACTTTTTCCGCTGGCCGTCGGCGTCGCGACGACGACGTGCTGGCCGTTGAGCGCCGCGTCGACCGCCTCGACCTGATGGGTATAGAGCTGGGCGATGCCGCGCTGCTGGAGCGCGCGATGCAGTGACTCGTGGAGCCGCGCGGGCACGGGGCCAAAGGACGGCTCCGCCGGGGGGAGCGCGCGTTCGGCCGCGAAACACGGGCGGATGCTGCCGGAGGCGCGCCAGGCGTCGACCACGCTGCGCACACCGTTGGCTTGGGTCCAGGGCGGTTCCGGCACCCCAAAACACTAAACGGATGTGCGGTGCCTGTAAATGGGTTACGGAATGCGAACGACTCTTGAACGGTTCAACTTGAACAGGCTGGCCGCTTGGCGTCAGCTATCGTAGGAACTCGACCCCAAATCATGAGTGACCCGACCGAGCCAGTCCCCGCGCCCGCAGGCACAGACGCCGCCGCGCTCGATACGTCTGAGGCGTCCTTGCCGTCGGGCGCGTCTGACGCTGCTGACGCTGCTGACGCGTCGAACGCACCTGTCGCGTCTGAAGCGCCGCATGCGCCGGCAGAGCCAGCGGGGTTCGGTTCGGTACCCGCGCCGACCTCGGTGCGTCCTTCGCAATCGCCCGCCGCTGCCGCCGGTCGCCCGACGTTCCTCTTCTTGGGTGTGGTCGCGGCGATCTCGCTCGTGGCAGACGTCACGAGCAAGGCCTGGGCGGAGATCGTGCTCTCCAAGCGCACCCTCGTCGATCCGGCGATCGTGCTGATTCCGGATCACCTCAGCTTTACCTTGGCCCGCAATCGCGGCGGCGCCTGGGGCTTGCTCGAGAACGCGAGTGAGATGGTGCGCCGACCTTTTTTCTTGCTGGTCAGCGGTCTTGCAATCGCGTTCATCGTCTCGCTTTACGGTCGCCTCGGCTCGGGTCAACGCGCGTTGAAGTGGGGGCTGCCACTCGTGCTGGGCGGTGCACTCGGCAACCTCAGCGATCGCATCATCCGCAGCAGCGTCATCGATTTTATCGATTTTCGCGCTAATTGGGTGGAGGCCATGAATCGCGGCATCTTCAAGGTCGTGCGTACCTGGGGCATCACCGACCATTGGCCCACCTTCAACGTGGCCGATGTCTCGATCTGTATTGGCGTGGGATTGATGGCGGTGGATATGTTCGTGTCCAAGCGCGGTCAGCTCGGGCCGGTATCCGGTGGTCATCTCGCGCCCGAGCCCGCCTTGTCTACCGGTCCCGCCAGCAAGCCGCCCAGCGCCTAACGGACCGCATGCAAGGTCGGCTGTTTACGCTCGATCTGCCGTTCTTCGGCGGCTATGCGATCCCCGCACCCAGTTACTTCGTACTGCTGCTCACCGGCTTCATTTTCGCGACGCTGATGGGCGCCATCTGGGCCAAGCGCATCGGCCAAGATCCGGACGTGATCGTCGACCTGGGCTTGGCCATGCTGCTGGCTGGCATCGCGGGTGGCCGCCTATTGCACGTTTTCGCTGACGGTTACTTTTGGGACTACGTGCACCTGTGCACCGATCCGAGCAAGGTCGACTGGCACCTCGATCGCGCTCAGTGTTTGAGCGCGGACTACGGCGGCGTGTGGGACGCGGCGCGCTCCGTGTGTAAGCCCCAGGGGCGTGACTGCTTCGCCTGGGCCCGCTTCTATGCCGGCGGGCTGGCTTACTACGGTGGGTTTTTGGGCGCGTCGCTGGCGGCTTGGTATTTGCTGCGAGCGGACCGCTTTCCATTCTGGAAAGCGGCGGACATGGCCGGCATGGTCGTGCCGCTCGGCCTGGGCTTCGGGCGCCTGGGCTGCCTGCTCGCGGGCTGCTGCTTCGGTTCTCCCACCGGCTCGAGCCTGGGCTTGGTTTTCCCGCCCAATAGCCCGGCGAGCGAGTCCGAATTCAAAGCCGGCCTGCTGCACTCGATGAGCGAGTCCTCGCTCTCGATTCATCCCACGCAAATCTACGAATCTGGCGCATCTTTCGCCATCTCTGCGCTTCTGATCCTGTATCTGCACGGCCGAAAGCGCTACGACGGCCAAGTATTTCTGGCGTTTACCGCGCTGTATGCCGGAGTGCGCTTCGCGCTCGAGTTCCTGCGCCGGGACGACCGCGGAGAGCTGTTCGGTCTGAGCACGTCTCAACTCATCGGCGTGCTCTTGATCGTCGCCGCTCTGGTCGGACACCGACTTCTGTCGCGCCGGGCCGCGAGATTGGCCCAAGTACCGTCGCCCGCGTAGACTGTCGGGTGTGACTTTCCCTCGTTCGTCGCTAGTCGCACTGACCGTGGCCTTGGCCGGGCTGCTCCCCGCCTGCCAAAAATCGGAGGAGCATCCCCCGTTTGCGGGGGCCTGTGAGGTGAACTGCCCGCTCTTGCCCGGAATTTCGGTGCCGATCGGCCAAGCGGGTTCGTCCTCCATGACTCCGGGTTCGGATGCGGGAACAGGCAAGCTGGAGGGCAAAGTGTTCCTCGCGGACGCCTCATTTAGCCTAGGCTCGGTCTACAAACAGCCCGCAACCGTCACCGCCGACGGCGCCAATGGCGCACCGGTCACGGGGATCTGGAGCGGCACCGAGCCGTTCGAGCCGTTCGTGCTCGACGGCGTCGCGCGAGTGACCTCCAACTGGGTCAGCGTCCAACCCGACTCAGGCGGCGCGGATGATGCTCTGCTGACTTACCAAGAGTTGCAGACCTATCAGGTCACTTCCGTGAGTCTGGTGCTCGTGTCCGCTGCCAGCTTGGATAGCGTTTTCAACGCCGTCTCCACGCTGCGTAGTCCCAGCGCTGGCCAAGTGATCGTGTTCTTTCGCAGCGCGGGGGCGGGCACGCCGCTTTCCGGTTTGCACGTGACCATGGCCAGGGCCCAAGCGGGAATGTACCCGACGGCGACTGGCTGGAAACTCGACGACGGCGAGGCAGTCACCAACCAGAGCGGGGTCGTGGTGTTCGGCAATGTCGAGCCGAGCGCCGCGGGGGGCACGCAGCTCGTCACCGTGACGCGCGCGGCTACTGCCACCACCGGGGTATCCGCGGTCGGGCAGTTTCCAGTCAAGGTCGTGCAAGGCGCCGTTTCGATCGCCTCGCTCGGCGTTCAGCTCTGAAGGCGCGCGAAAGCGGCCGGTACTGGCGCCTGGGGCGTTGCTCTGATAAGCGTGCGCCGTGGCCACACTCATCGACGGTAAGGCAATCTCCAAGATCGTCCGCGAGGAAGTGGCGCGCGGCGTCGAGGCCTTCAAGGCCCAATACAGCCGTGTCCCCGGCCTGCACGTGCTGCTCGTGGGTGAAGATCCGGCATCCACGGTCTACGTGCGCAACAAGGAGAAGGCGGCGCTCGAGGTCGGCATCGCGGGCCAAGTTCATCGTTTGCCCGCTTCCACCAGCGAAGAAGCGCTGCTTGGGCTGGTCAAAGAGCTGAACCAATCGGGTGATGTGGACGGGATCTTGGTGCAATTCCCCGTACCCCAGGGCATTCGCCAGCAGAAGGTGGTCGAGGCAACGGCGCCGTCCAAAGACGTCGACGGCCTGCACCCCGAAAATATCGGCGCGCTTTGGGCCGGGATCCCGCGCCTGGTGCCGTGCACTCCGCGTGGCTGCATGCGGCTGATCGCCGAAACCGGCGTCAAGCTCGACGGCGCTCAGGCTGTGGTGGTGGGGCGCAGCAACTTGGTCGGCAAACCGATCGCCGGCCTACTCTTGGCGGCCAACGCCACGGTCACCCTGGCGCACTCGAAAACTCAGGATTTGGCCGCAGTCTGTCGCGGCGCGGACATCCTCGTGGCGGCCGTCGGGCGCAGCAAAATGATCCCCGGATCGTGGGTCAAACCCGGGGCAATCGTGATCGACGTGGGCATGAACCGGGACGACGCAGGCAAGCTGTGTGGGGACGTGGAATTCGAATCCGCCTCTGCCGTGGCTTCAGCGATCACGCCGGTGCCTGGTGGGGTAGGGCCGATGACCATCGCCATGCTGCTGGAAAATACGCTGCTCGCGGCGCGTGCGCGGATCACGCGCGCCTCGCGTACGCTGATCAGCTGAGCGGCAAGCGGGGGTAGCGCGCTACGGGCACCGCGAGTGCGTCGCACAACGCGGTTAGCGCCGCGTCCGTGGCTTCGGCCAGCTCCTCGAGCGTGCCGGCATTGTCGATCACGTAGTCCGCGCGCCGCACTTTTTCTTCGAGCGGCAGTTGCGCCGCGATCCGGGCCGCGATTTGCGCCGGATTGAAGCCATCCCGTTGGGCGAGCCGCTGCTCTCTGAGCGCCAGCGGCGCGCTCACCACGAGCACCGGCTGGTAGCTCCGATCCAGACCCGCCTCGAACAGGAGCGGCACTTCATAGCAAGCCAGCGGTTCACCCAGCTCGCCGATGTCTCGAAAGCGCTCGATCGCGAGCTGGCGCACGAGCGGATGAATCATCGAATCGAGCATGCGGCGCGCTTCCGGATCGCTGAACACGATTCGAGCCAGCCGGGCGCGGTCGAGCTCGCCCTCCGGGGTCAGAACCCCGGTCCCGAAGTATTCGGCGACCCGTTCCAGCCCCACGCTCCCGCGCGCGACCGCGACGCGCGCGAGTTCGTCCGCGTTCACCACGGGTAGGCCGCGCGCGCGCAGTCGCTGCGCGACCGCGCTCTTTCCCGAGCCGATCCCGCCGGTCAGTCCGAACACCCGCAAGGCCACGGCCGTAGGGTAGCGAAAGCACACCGCGGCGGGGCGGGAAAGCGGACCTCGCAGGGCGCCCCTGGTGCTTTTCCACGACGAGGCTAAAACCAGGACGGTGAATCTGCGTGCGCGACTGATCTGGCCATTTTGCGGCCTCCTGTGGCTGTCCGTGGCTCTGCCGGCCGCTGGCGCGGCACCGGCACGGGCTCAGGCGAGTGCCCCGCTGCAACGCTTTCGTTTCGACGCTGGTGCACCGCTGGCCGCACCGGCGGCGGTCGCGCCGGACGGAACCGTCTGCGTGGGCACGGTGGATGGCTACTTGCACGGGCTCGGCCCCGACGGCAGTTTTCGCTGGAGCCGCAGCGTCCGCGGCGCCGTCATGCGCCGCCCGCATTTCGCCGGTCAACGCTGGTTCGTCGCGACCAGCGCGCAGCGCATCTACGCGCTCAATCGCGACGGGAGCCTGTCCTGGGTATTCAAATTGTACAGCCCGGTCGCTACCGAGCTGGCGTCGGATGAAAGCGGCACCCTGTATTTCGTGGCCGCCGATCACTTCTTGTACGGCCTGACGGCACGCGGTGCGGTCACGCTGCGCACGCCTTTTCGCCCAGGAATGAAGCCAGAATTGCAGTTCAGTGCGCCGGCCGAGCTGCGCGACCCAGAGGGCAATGATTGGCGTGGGCGGAGTGACGGAGTGCTCGAGTATCGGCTGGCCGCCTTCGACACCGCCGGTCTTCTTCCGCTCACGAGCTCAGCGCTCTTGCTGCCGGCCTGGTCCGCTGCATCACGTTCGGTCGTGGTCAGCGCCCGCAGCGGCCTGATCTTCGGACTCGACCTCGCGCGCATTCGGCCGAGCCGCTAAGCATGGATTTCAAGAGCAAGCTCGCCACCCTGGCTCGGCCCAAGCCGAGCGAGGCCAGCCTGGAAGCTTCGCCCGAAGCCAGCGGCAAGCTCCGGACCTTGCTCGAATTGCGCGAAAAAATGGCGGAAATTTTGGCCGCTTCGGGCGCCGAGCCGCGCTCCCCCAGCACGCCTCGCGAGCTGCCGACCGTAGGCGCGCTGTTGCCCTTCGAACGCGAGGAACGCGTGAGCGGTCCGCTCTTCCGCCGCCACCAGGTGCTGCCGCCGTCGCACCACGTCGGGCGCATGCCGGTCGACGCTGCCGCCAGCTCGCGCGCCGAGCTGCTCGGGTTGTTGGCGCTCGACCCGCGCATTTCGAGTGTCGATCCCAAGCGGGCCTTGTACTTCGATACCGAAACCACGGGCCTGGGTGGTGGTGCCGGCGTGCTCGCATTCCTGATCGGCATCGCCTGGTTCGACGATCAGCTGCGGCTACACGCCGAGCAGTTTCTGCTGCGCAGTCCGGCCGAAGAAGCCCCGCTGCTCGAGGTTTTCGCCGAGCGCTTGGAGGCCTCGGAACTGCTGGTTTCGTACAACGGCAAGGCCTTTGATTTGCCACTGCTCAATGGCCGAATGGTCATGAATCGGCGAGCAAGACTGCCCGATCGCGCGCACCTCGATCTGCTGCACATCGCGCGCCGCCTACACAAGAGCCGCCTCGGCCCGTGCCGGCTGATCGGGCTCGAGGCGGACGTGCTGGGCTTCGAGCGCGGCCCGGACATCGCGGGTATCGACATTGCGCCGCGCTACGCTCATTTCTTACGCTCCGGCGACGAGAGCGCGCTCGAGCAAGTCGTGGAGCACAACGCTTGGGACGTGGTGTCCATGGCTGCGCTCGTCGGTCTGTACGGCGAGCCGTTCGATTTACTCCACGAACAGGATCTGGTGGGGCTCGCGCGCACACTCAAGCGCGCCCGCGCCTTCGACGAAGCAGAACGCGCCGCGAGCGTCGCGCTCGAGCGCGGCGCGGGGCCCGAGGCCCGCCGCGCGCACGCGGAAATCGCCAAGGCCCGCGGAGATCGCGCGCGAGCGCTGGCGCACTTCGAGGCCTTTGCAGCCGAGGTGCACGATCCGCAGATCCGGCTGGAACTCGCCAAGCTGTACGAGCATCACGTGAAAGAGCCGCTCAGCGCTCTGAGCTGGGCGGAGGGCTCGAGCGAGGACTCGGCCCAGACCGAAAAGCGCCGTGCCCGACTGCAGCAAAAAATCGCGAAAGCCGCCAAAAAATCGGGCAATAGCCCGACTTGAGCGGGCTCGCCCGTGGTAAACGTTCGGCCCTCAGATGGCCTACGACCACAAACAGATCGAGCCGCGCTGGCAGGCGTATTGGGCAGAGCAGCAGACCTTCAAGGCGGTGCGCCGCCCCGGCCACCCGAAGTACTACGTGCTCGATATGTTCCCGTATCCCTCCGGCACGGGGCTACACGTGGGGCATCCGGAGGGTTACACCGCCTCCGACATCGTCGCGCGCTACAAGCGCATGAACGGCTTCGACGTGATGCACCCGATGGGCTGGGATGCTTTCGGTCTGCCCGCCGAGCAGTACGCCATCGAAACTGGCACGCCACCGGCTCAGACCACCGTCCGAAACATCGATACCTTTCGGCGCCAGCTGAAGGCGCTGGGCTTCGCCTATGACTGGTCGCGCGAGCTCAACACCACCGATCCAGGCTATTTCCGCTGGACACAGTGGATCTTCCTGCAGCTGTTCAAGCGCGGCCTGGCATTCCAGGCTGAAATCCCAGTCAACTGGTGCCAAGAGCTGGGCACCGTGCTGGCCAACGAAGAAGTCATCGACGGGCGCAGTGAGCGCGGGAATTACCCGGTCGTGCGCACGCCCCTGCGCCAATGGCAGCTGAAAATCACCGCCTACGCCGACCGCCTCTCCACCGAGCTGGAAGACCTGTCTTGGCCAGAAACCAAGCAAAAACAGCGGGATTGGATCGGCCGCAGCGAGGGCGCCGAGGTCGATTTCCCGCTCGTCGGTCGTCCCGAGAAGCTGACCGTGTACACCACTCGCCCGGACACCCTGTTCGGTGCGACGTACATGGTGATTGCTCCCGATCATCCGCTGACCCTGAGCATCGCGGGCGCCGAGCAACACTCGACCGTCGCAGCCTACGTGCTGGCCGCCTCGCGCAAGAGCGACATGGAACGCACCGCGCTGAACAAGGAAAAATCGGGCATTTTCCTGGGCGCTTTTGCGAAGAACCCGCTCACCGGCCAAGACATTCCGATCTACACGGCGGACTACGTGCTGGGAGCCTACGGCACTGGCGCGATCATGGCAGTGCCTGCCCACGACGAGCGCGACTTCGAGTTCGCCAAGAAGTTCGAGCTGCCGATCGTGCAAGTCGTCAGCAAAGACGGCTCGCTGAGCGATTCCGTCGAGCAATGCTTTAGCGACGACGGCATCGCGGTGCGCTCCGGTCAGTTCGATGGCCAAGCGACCGCGCAGGCGAAGACGAACGTGATCGCGTTTTTGGAGACCGAGGGGATCGGTCGCCGGCGAGTCAATTACAAGCTGCGCGACTGGGTGTTCAGCCGACAGCGCTACTGGGGTGAACCGATCCCAATCTATTTTCCAGTCCGCACCGCGGGGGATCCCCGCCGTGGCGATGCGTACGAAATCGACTACGGCACGCCGATCGCGGTCGAAGACAGCGAGCTGCCGCTGCTCCTCCCGGCACTCGAGGACTACCGCCCGGGCGATCCGCAGGGCCCGTTGGTGCGAGCGACCGATTGGCGCTTCTTCCAGAAAGACGGCAATTGGTTCGCGCGCGAAACCAACACCATGCCGCAGTGGGCGGGTTCGTGTTGGTACTACCTACGCTTCCTCGATCCTGCCAACAGCGCGCAGCTGATCTCGAAAGAAGCTTACGACGCTTGGATGCCAGTCGACCTGTACGTGGGCGGCTCCGAGCACGCGGTTTTGCACCTGCTCTACGCGCGCTTTTGGCACAAAGTCCTGTTTGACGTGGGTGTCGTCACGGATCCGGAGCCATTCCTCAAGCTGGTTCACCAGGGCATCATCCTGGGCATGGCCTACCGCTATTACGCGGTCCTGAACGAGGCCGGGGAATTCGTGCGAGCGCTGCCCGGGGACGAAGCGGGCATCGCTCCGGATGCTGACGGCGATCTGCGGTTGTCGGCGACTGGCGAGAAGGTCCAGGTGCGCTGGTCCAAAGAAGCCGAAATCGAGATCCGCGAGGGCAAGCCGGTGCACCGCGAGCTGGGCGTGCGGCTGCTGGGCGTCGCCGAAAAGATGGCCAAATCGCGCGGCAATTCCGTGAGCCCGGATTTGGTGGTCGATGAATTTGGCGCCGATAGCCTGCGCCTCTATGAAATGTTCATGGGCCCGCTCGAGCAAGCCAAGCCCTGGCAATCGAGCGGGATCCAAGGCGTGCGGCGCTTCCTGGACCGCACGGACGCAATCGCGCGCCGCCCTCTGAGCGAGGCCGCACTCGACCCGGAGACCGCCAAGCTCGTGCATCGCACGGTGCAAAAGGTGGGTGCGGACATCCAAACCCTGTCGCTGAACACCGCGGTCAGCGCGATGATGATCCTGGTCAACCACCTGAACGGTATGGAGCAGCCGCCGCGCGAGGCGGTCGAGAAGCTCGTGCTGTGCCTCTCGCCATTCGCGCCGCACCTGGCGGAGGAGCTGTGGGAGCTGCTGGGCCACTCACCCTCGATCGCCAACGCTCCCTGGCCCCAGTTCGACGAAGCCCTGACCATCGACGACGTGCTCGAAATTGCCGTACAAGTGAACGGAAAGGTACGCGGTCGGGCGGCGCTTGCCCGCGACGCCGACGAAGCCGCCGCGCGAGCCGCCGGTCTAGCGGACCCGAACGTGAGCAAGTTCATCGAGGGCAAGTCGCTGAAAAAGCTGGTCTATGTGCCAGGAAAGATCCTCAACTTCATCGTCGGTTGAGCGCGCCAGCGCCGCGAGCGAGCTGCGAGCGAATAGAAAAACGACAAAAGTTTGGCCAGACTCGGCGAGGTCTCCTACAACGCTTCGAGAGACACTCAACTTCCGGTGTTCGCTTTGGTCCTGCACGGATGGCACGCTCCTTTCGCCATCCTGCTGAACGAGCGAAGCGTTGTGGATAGCCTGTTGTTTCCCGTGAAACTTGCGCTCTAAGTCTCGCCGCCGCCTGTTCTTTTGCTCGCTCGCCGGGCTGTGGGCAGTGCTGCTCAGCGGCTGCGGCTATCATTCCGTGTACGCTCCGCGGAGCAGCGAGCGACTCTCCGTTCAAGTCGGCCAGGTCCTGATCCCCGAACCCATCGCAGTCCAAGCGGCCGCGAATGGTGTGCGTTCCGAACTTGCCGCAGCCGGACTGCTAGCGAATGACTCCCGTTTTCCCCGACTCGTGCTCGACGTCTTGCGAGTGGATGAGCGCTCCCGCGGCATCCACGTCGAAGCTGGCCAACCGCGTGCCGCCGGGATGAGCATCGCGCTCACGGTTCGAGGCCGGGTCTTCCAGGGAGAAAATCAAGAGCCCCGCCTCGACACCGGCGATCTGCGCCGGTCGGTCCAAGTGAGCGGCTCTGCGGACCCGCGAAGTGACAGCTCCGCCTACGACGCGGCCCTACGCTCCGCCGCCGAACACGCCGGCCGCGCCGTAGCGCGGATCGCTCTCGGCATTCCAGAACCCAACGACGAAGCCCCGTAGCGCGAGTTCGGCGAGCTCATCGTTCCAGTGCCCGAGCGCAGCGGCTGTCCCGGAGAGCCGACGGCAAGCAGCCGATGGGCCATGCAGGGAGAGCTTTCTAATCGCGCGCCCGTGCGCGGGCACCTCACCCCGAGGCCACCTTAGACAACGAACTCGCCACCGACTCTTACTGGCCGCGACCGTTCCCAAGCGTCGACCCAGGCGAGGGAAGGAAGACGCGGGTTGATCGGTGCTGCGGGCGAGGACTCGACACCAACTTCGACCCGATGCTCGGCCGTCGCGTTCCGGGCGTTCCTTCGGCAAGGACCCGCACAGGTACACGGAGCCACGGAGCTGCCCGGGCTTCGCAACAACCCAGCGCGCAGGCCGCCGCCGCTGCATTCCCTATCGGAACGCTCACCGCAGGTCTGCGGTCGTGCTTGAAACTTGGACGCTAACGCTTTGAAATTAGCGACGAATCAGACGGCGCCGACCGCGCGCTTGAAGCGTTTGGCGTCCGCGAACATGTCGACGTTCGTGAAGACGTAGGTCGCGTCTTGTTCGCCGCCAGCCAGCGCGATCGCGGCCAGCTTTTCAATCGCTGGGTCCTCGTAGCGCGACTTGTGGCCGGCTGGGCCGGGCAGGCGATAGTAAGCCCCCTTGCGCTTCGACAAACCATGATGAAGCGGATCGCGCGCGCACAGGGTTTGCGTCTCTTCAGCCAGATCGTCTGACTCTTCAGGATTCCAGGCTGGACCGGGCTCGAAGACGATGGTCTCGAACTGCTTCTTTACGTTCTTCAGGAAGTCCCGAAGGGCGGCGCGATTCGCCCGCGACTGGGGGAAGTCCGAAGGGGCCATGAACACGGCCGTCTTGGCGGCCAGCTCTTTGGCCACCTCACCGAGAGTTTTCAGAGCAGTTTCAATGACTTTGCCGTCGCGGAAGCCCTCTTGGCCGATCTCGCGCGGGCCCAGTAGGGCGAACTCGAAGCCCGGGGGGGCCTCCCGGCGCCAACGGCGCACCGTGCCCGGCCCAGGGACCGCCAAATGGGTCTCCTGCACTTCGACGAATAGGTATTCTTTGAAATAGCGAGTCGCGGGTACCGCGAAACCAGCGCAACCAACGACCATCATGCGGTCGCAACCGTAACACAGCCCACCCGTCACCGCTTGCATCGGGCCAAAAAAAGCGTTTTCAGTTGCGATTCCAGCCGCGACGCCCGAAAACCGTCACAAAACGAAACAGCGCCAGGATCGCTCCAAGCGCTGTTTCGATTTATCGGGCGTGAGTTACTTCAGCCGCCGAAACACTTAACGGAGCAGTTCTCCAACTGACAGGCGATCAAGTCACTCGTCTGAACGCCCAGCACGCCGTTGCATTGCGGGGTTGCACAAGCGTTGCCGCACGTGCGGATCAGAGCCTCGTCGGGCGCGGTCCCGCCCATCGCGACTCCGTCCTGAATGCAGAGATGCATGCAAACGTGCTCGCCCTTGCCATTGCCATCGGCTGGGCCGCCCCAGCCGCATTGATTACCGGGGCTGGTGGCGTAGCAGGCTTCGTGCTGCGCACAACAGCTGGTCTGGATGCACTCCTGGCACTCATTCCCCGGCTCTTGCGGGCTGCAGTCATTGGGGATCCCGGGTGCGCCGCTTTCACCGGTGTCGCACTGAAACGAAACCTGGCCAGCTCCGGCCGCAGGTGCACCCGCGCTGGCCGTGCCTGCGCCGGCGGTGCCTGCACCCGAAGCGCCCGCAGTAGAGTTCGCTGCCCCCGAGCTGCCCTTGCCCGCGGTGCCCGAGCCAGACGCGCCGGCGTAGTTGTCATCAGTGCCCGTTGTGACGACGCAGGCCGACGCGATGAACGCGCCTACGACCCCAGCAACCGCCATGAACCGCCAATAAGCTTTAGTCTGCTGCATCTTCATCTCCGGATAATGAGTGCCAGGAGTCTTTCATCCTTTGCCTGACACAGGAAAGCAAGCGGCCACCCTGGGCTCGCTGGTTAGATATACGTTGCTGATCGCGAGATATTCGCTCGCCGCGCGATCTGCTGCATGTACGCATTTGCGCACTTCGCGACGCTTCTATAAGCTTTCGAAATTGCTTCGGGAATTGGCGTTCCGTCGAGGCTGGCAAAGGCGCCTCAGTGGGGCAAAACTCAGCCGCCGATGGCCTTCTTCACACGCGTCACCAAGTCGTCGATCTTGAACGGCTTGGTGATGTAGTGGCGAGCGCCCGATTGGATGCCCTTGATCACCTCGGCCGGCCCGGTCTTCGCGGTTAGAAAAATGATCGGGACTGATTTCAGTCCGGGAAGCAGGCGGGCGGCGGCTGCCACCGCGTGTCCGTCCATTCCAGGCATCATCACGTCCAGCAAAAGCAAATCGGGTGGAGGCTGTCGACCAGCGGCCGCCAACGCCGAACCGCCGTCGGTGGTCATGACGACGTCGTAGAACTGCGACAGCACCTTGAGCAACATGGTGCTGATCGCCGGGTCATCTTCAGCGATCACGATGCGTTTGAGGGGGGTGTCCGGCACGGGCTACTCCGTTCGTTTGATGATGTGGAAGCCAACGGCCGTTTCGACTGGATCGATCGTGATTTCCTTCACCATCAAGTCGAAGGCAGCATCGGTGAAAGGCTTGGCCATTTGCGTGCGGGAGATCTGACCCAGCCGGCCGTCGTTGGCACGGGTCTTGGCATCATCGGAGTATTTGGTCACGAGGTCGGCGAAGTTGCCCCCCGCGTGCGCCTCCATGCCTACCATTTGCGCGAGCTTTTTGGCTGCCGCTGAGTCCCGCGTGACGCTAGGAGGCGCGTCGAGCGCGCCTCGGTAGGCGATCAGAATGTGGGAGGCCTTGATCGAAGTTGCATTGTCCGACGGCGGCCGCGGCGGGGGACTACCGGGCATGTCGCGATCGTGGACCGAAGAGCGATGCGGCGCGGACGGCGCAGCAAGCAAGGCTTCCGCTGACCCGCTCAGCGCTGCGAGCGGCTTGGCAGCACCCGGGCCGGGCGGCGGCTCACTCGGGCGGCTGCAGGCCGACACGGCAAGCGCGCACACGAGCGAAGAGGCGAGGCGAACGGACGACATGCGGGGGTAGGTTAGCTAATTGGGAAGCGCTGGCGAATTCAAGGGCCTTCCTCCGCGGAGCAGGCCCGGCCCGACAACTTGCCATGCCTCGCAAAAAAAAGCCGCTGCTTGTGCGATGGGGGTGGGGCGTTTGCTTGCCGCGGGATGCATTGCTGGCCCATAGTCCGGAGCGATGCCGAAAATCCTCCACATTGAGGACG
>DATEPG010000578.1:0-11391 GCA_035273265.1 Polyangiaceae bacterium | reverse complement strand
GATCTGATCTTGAAAGAGCGGGACCTTCACGTGGTAGTTGTCCACGGAGGTCGCCTCGTCGGTATAAACTTGATAGGTGAGCTCCTCGGCTGCACCGACCTCGCTCACCACCTTGCCCTCGAGGAAGCCGGGAAAGTTCGGCGCACTGAAGGTCGGGAGTCGCACACGAAGCTCGTCCTTGGCCTCCAAGCGAGCACTCAGGGCGAGCTCGAAGGACGTCGTCGCATCGCCATAGTCGACCTCGAGCTGCTCCTCGAGCGCGCGAGCATCGAGCGTGAGCTCGAACACGCGAAATTCCGAGGGCGTCGACAGCGGCCCCGTGCTCGCTGCGAAAGGGAGTTCGAAGAGCGTGTTGGGCAGGGGTGCGTCGCTCGGAAATCGGCCAAAATCGAGCGATACTTCGCGCGCGGGCGAAAGCGGGCGAGATTTTTCCAGAGCCGCCCGGCTATCCACCTCTTTGGCGATTGGTGTGCGCAGCAACACGTCGCGAAACACGCCGCTCGCGGCCTGGCTGTTCGTGAGCAGAGTCGTCGTCGGCGCCTCACTGTACGAGCATTTCACGCGCGGAACGTGGCGAGGCACCTCTGGAAAGCTCGACACGAACCGTAGCAGCTCACCGGAAGCCATCGGAACGGCGCTGCCCTTCGCGTCTTTCGCAGCCTGAAGCGAGTAGCCTTGCGTGCGTTGGTCGTAGCTCAGCACGCCTTGGCGCGTTTGCAGGTACCAGATCACCAGATCGTAAAAGCTGACTCCGCGCTCGGGATCCAAATGAAAAAAAAGCAGCGGAACCTGCTGCTCGATCACGTCCCAATCGAACGTGACCGCCAGCGTGCCCTGCTGGGCCGTGATCACGTCCGCGAAGGATTTGTTGGTCGAAAGCTCACAGGGGAAGTGCTGACGCCAGAGCGCGCGCGCCGGATCACAAAACGTCAACCGATAGCGTCGGCCGAGTACGCTCGGAGCATCGAGCACGCGGCTCGTCACGTACTCTTCGACTTGGCGGTCGAGCACGATGCCGCCACACACGATTTCACCGCGTTCGAGCGCTATCCCGTTATCGTGGTGAACTCCCTGGATCGAAATCTCCAACTTACTCAGATCGGGCTTCACGAAGTCCGCGAGTAGGTCGTCCTGGTACTTGCCGCCGCGCTTTTGATCGTCTTGCAGAACGAACTCGAGCGTGCCGACGGCGCCGTAGGTGGTCATTTCGAGTGACAAGCGACGCACGTTGCCGCCAGGCACTTCGTGCACGGCGCTGCCAACCTGAAGCCGTACCGTGATCGCGAGACGCTCCTTCATCGGCTCTCGCACTCGCTCAGACGGCGGTCACACGCACATGCCGAAATATACTGTGAAACAGCACTTGGAAGCGGCACGGCTGTTCGTTGCAGCGCCCAGTCAACTCGAAGCGTACCCACAGCAAACGGTCCTTGCCGACCAAGATCAGCGCGGGCTCCTTCAACCGGGGCTCCAGGGCGCGGATTTTGGTCAACATTTCGCCGATCAGGGCGTCGAGCAGCTCGCGATGACCGTAGTGTCCGTCGTAACGCCCAATTCCGAACACCTCGACGGACGCGGCGTAGCCCTCCTTGGCGTTGAGCACAGCCTGCAAGTTGCGCGCGATGCTGGCAACCGCAGTAGAGGGTTTGCCGCTCAACTTCTCGTAGAATGCCATCGCTAAGCGCCTTGGCCTGTTTCATCGTATTCATCGCGGCCGCCAACAGAGCAGCAGCTTGTGCCCCTCGAGGCGCGGGTCGTGATAGAGCGCCAGGCGACGCTCGTTAAGTACGTGAGCCCACTCCGGGCTTTCCTCACCGATGCCCGGCGAGACGATGCGGTAGAAATCCACTGCCGGCCCGAACGCATGGCGGAAGGGCGGCCTTTCCAGGTAGAGCAGGCGCACGCCGCGCAGCATGTGTTCGCGCACGTGACGGAGCCGCTCTGGGCTAGCCAAACGCACGCCTTCCAGTGGATTTCGCTCATTCTCGCCGAGCTTGCGGACAGCGATGAAGAGCTCCGATGCCGCGCCCGCTTCCGGGGGGATCGACACCATCCAGCGGCCGTTGTCCAGCTCGAAGGGCGCGCAGGGGGACTCGGGCAGCGGCGCACGCAACTGCTTGCTGATCTGCGACAGGACCGCGTCGAAGCAGCGTCGTGGCTCGTGGTGTTGATAGCCGGGTGGCTGCCAAGGCACCGCCGTGTCGTCGAGCACACACAGCTCGAGAGCGAACGTGCGAAGCGCGCAGTACAGCACGTAGGGGTGGTGGTGAACTCCGCCGGCCGTGTCATCGAGCAGCGCCAAGAGCTTGCGCGCCTCGATGCGAGTCCGCTGCACGGCGATCAAGGATTGTCCACGCGCGAGTGCCGTGAGCGCCGTGTCGTCGAGCACCGTCTCGAATTCGGCAATTTCGCGTCTGACCTGGTCCAACTCATCTTGAAAGTACGGCGTGGAATCGAGGCGCAAGAGCGCCGGCACGAGCTTCGCTGAAAGACGGAACTTGCCGTCGTCTGCAAGCGAGAATTCACCGAGGCAGATGCGACCACGGCTGCCCGGCAGGCTGCCTTCACTCGACAAGCGGACCTGGTGGAAGTGGCGCGGAATGTCTTTGGGTGTGGCCTCCAGCCCTTCTTGCAGCGGAGCTTCCTCGTCCGTGAACACGTGAGCGTAGACCACCACCTGCGGGCGCCCCGACAGATTCAGATCGAGCGGCGCCGAAAGCCGAGCGTTGCCCGGCACGTCCAGCAACGAGCCATCGGGGAGAATCGCAGTCAGCGCCGACACCCACAGAATGCCATTGTCCGGCGTCGGACCGGTCCAAGCGAGCTGCAAGAGACCAGTAGTTGGCAGCCCACTCGCGCTGCTTCGCAACGCTGCATCGGCCGTCAGCGCCGACTCGAGCCCTTTGAAGTGCTCGGGCAGGAGTACCTGCCCGATTCTCCACTGCGGTCGTGCCAAGATCGATGCCATGCGTTTGCCGTTTCAGCGCGAGCGCCTCAGCTAACCGACTTGGAGACCCCAAATTTTCGAAAATTTCTGGGTGTCACCGACGGCGAGCTGAAGCCCTTGCTTGAGTGGCTGCGGCTTGATCCCGACGTTGAATGCGTAGTTCTCCGGCGACTGCACCTCGACCGACGCGCCGTCCGCCACGCTGAGGTTGAGTTCATCGCCGCGCTTTTCGAGCAACCCTTTGAGATCCGTGTCACCCGCGTGGAAGCAACGAAAGTACTTCTTTGCAGCGGGATCGTACTCGTACGTCGAAAACTGAAACAGCGCGCTCACGTCATCGAGAGACAGGTACACGAGCTGCGCTATCGCCTGACGATTCGCGACCGAGAGCTGTCCAGAGAAGTAGATGGCGTCCGTCACGCCCGTCTCCCAGAGCACGTCGCTGAGCACCGCGATCACCTTCACGTCCTGATCGGGGTTGGTCGGATCTTTGCAGGTTTGATCGGCGACCAGCGTCGTGGCTCCCAGGTTGAGCTTGGTGATGAAGCCCACCGTGCTCTGCTTGTCTTTCTTGAAATTGTAACCTTGATAAACGTCAGCTACCTTGCGAAATTCCGGCATATCGAGTCCTCTTCCGTGCAGATGGTTCTAGCGGTGACGGGGAGCGGTCGGCCGCTCAGGGGCCGCCAAGCGCAGCTTCCAAACGAAGCTCCACGTCCATGCCTTCGAATTGAATGTGCGGCAGAACGGAGATGACCGCCTTGTACCAGCCGAGCGGTCCGGGTTTCGGCTCCACGACCACGGTCACCGCCTTGAACGGATAGTAGAGCAGCGTGAAGTCATCCGGGTTGGTGATGCTGGTTACATATCCCCCGAGCCACTCACCCAAGACTTTTTGGACGTACTCACCATCGGCGCTGCTGCCGATGTACTCGCGCATCATGCGTTTGACGAAGTGCGCGATGCGCGTGATGGAGAGCGTGTACGCCAAGTTGGTGACCAGGTGCGCGTTCTGGGTGTCGAGCTCATCCATGAGCGAGCGCGACTTCTTGACGGACTGAGCACTGAAGAAGGTGGCCACCGCCTCGTTCTTCTTGTGGATCAGCGGGATGAAGCCGTTCTGCGCGAACTGCAGCTCTCGGTAGTCTGCCATCGCGATCTGCAGCGGCGGCTGCATCTCCTCGTAGCCGTTCTTGGTATAGGTGTGCACCGCTAGGCCCTCGACCAAACCGCCACCCTTGGGGCCGCGGATGTGCTGAGCCCAACCCGAGTTTTGGTACGAGCGCACCATGTTCTTGGCAAACAGGATCGCCGAGTTACCCCACAGAAAATTGCTGTCCGTGGCAGTGGAACCGGACTGCACGGTCTCCCGGTAGCCGATGCGGTTGCCGCGTTCGAGCATGCCTGACTGACCCCACGGGACCCTCATCAGATAGCCCGGCAGAGTCAGGCCCAGGTACGCGGCGTAGTCCGTGCTTCGTAGCTCGTTCCACTTACCGAACCACGGGTGGCGCAAAACTGCGTCCAAGTCGCCCACATTGGCCACGTCTTCCATCGTCTTGCACGGATAGAAGAAGTTCGGCGCGACCGAAGAGATGAACGGGCAGTGGCTGGCATTCGCCACCTTGCCCATTGACCGCAGCCAGTCGATGTCGGGGTCGCTCGAGTCGAACTCGTACAGGCCGATCATGGCCGCGAAGGGCTTACCACCGTAGCGGTCGTACTCGTCGATGTAGACCTTGTGGAACAACTCACCAGCGAATAGGTCGGCGTCGTTGTCGACGATGTCGGTGCGTAGTTCCTCCTTGCTCACGTCCAAGAAGTCGATCGTCACGTCATCGTCCGTCACGCTCGTCGATAGATCGTGCAGTCCGCGCCAGACCGCCTCCAAGGCTTGAAAGTCCGGGTGGTGACTGACGAGGTCGAGCGAGCCACGGATCTTTTCGTCGATCTTGGTGATGAGCTTGCCGGTCTGCTCGAGCACCGCGCTGTAGCTGCTGAGATCTTCGATGCTGGTGTTTACCAGCAGCGCAGAAAGGGTGTTCATGAAGCGCACCCCCTCGTTCATGCTCGGGTCTCGATCGCCGAATTCGAGCGGTCGCTGGTCGTCGGCGGCGCTGACGCCGGCGGGAGCCGTGCCAGCCCGCCGAATCATCGCGACCGCGGTCTTCGTGGCTGGATCGAGCAAATCTCCAGGCGTCTGGCCGATCACCTGTAATAGCTGTTCTTGAATCTTGGTTGCGTCTGTAGTCATGACTGCTCCCTATGGGGTTTGGGTCCGGCGCTCACGAAGGGACGTTGCCGGCGACGGGGGCGGCCTTCGGAGCTTCCACCTGCAGCAGCGGATATGCGGCCTCGGCCCAGGATTTTAGCGCCACGAAGGGCGCCAGCTTCTCGGTTTGTGCCGCCTGATCAGCGCCGTAGGCAGGCAGCATCGTCTTCACGAGCTTGCGCAGCTCCGGTCGATTGCGCAGACCGGACTGCAAGTCCGTCAGCAACTGTTTGATCACTTGCAAGCGGTGGATCTCCGGAATTGCGGCTGCGATCGCGTCCGGCGAGAACGAGTCCATCGTCGAGAATGGCAGTGTTCGCTCGACGGTCACCAAGATCGGGTCGAATTGGATGTCGAACGCGTTGACCGGCGAGGGCTGGCCTGCCGCCGCACTCTCGTCCTCGCGCGGAACGAGCTTGATCGCGGTCGCCGTGGGCAGCGACAGCTCTTCGTCGATGAACACGCTGACGATGCCCACGATCTTGTCCGTGGCCGGGTCCTTGTAGTGGGCTCGCAGAGCCCCGCAAACGCTGAGCTTGGCGCTCACGGGCGTCACGATTTTGTTCGCGATGGTGACCGTCAACTGCCCGCCAACACGAAGATCGCCTTCGAGTTCACACAGGCCGTTCTCGCTCATCCCGCTCTTGAATCGAACCTTGCCGGAGAGCGGAAACGCTCCGCCCTCGCTGCGTTTGATGGCGCCGACCGGCACGCGGCAAATCACCTCGGCGTGGTCAGCGTGCTGGCCGCTCACGTGCCCAGGAATTCGCGAGCGCAAAGACTTGAATGTCGGGTCGTCCTTCGGAATACGAAAGGTGGGAACCGACTCTTTCAAGTGATCGTCGACGGTAGTGCCACGCTTGATCGACTTCACCTCTCTCGCGGCAAGATCGGGCAGCAGGCTGGCGTCGCCGCTCTCCCGTCGCATGGCGCGACCAGAGAACTCGCCCAAAACGAGCAGGCGATAGGGAAGACTTTCCTGAACCACCGGGCCATCGATGTTGGTGCGGTACGTGATCGTCAATCTAGATTTGAAGATGCTCTCTTGAATCGTTTTCCCCAAGACTGCCTACCTTTCGCGGCACGCCATTGATAAAGGCTCTGGGCGCGTTCGACGAACCATCCCACACATGAGTTTACACACCAACTTTAGTGACTCTTTTCAGATCGTGAGTTCGAATCTTCCTTCGTACAGAAGTATCGTGTGAGGCAACTGAGCGCGCGTGAGTGGATCGAAACCCAAGCTGCTTCCTCGCACCAACGACAAGCGACCACTGCCCTCGAAGTCGACGAGCACGATGCGCAACTCGGGCGCGCTCTCGGCCAGAACCGGTATTGCAATTTGGTCGATCCGACGGCGCGCCTGTTCGGCCCACGGCTCACCGCTCCAAGTCAGCGACTCTCCGGTGCACAGAAACACGTCGTGGCCAGGACTTCGCAAATCAGCGGAGCCGCCCATGGCAGTGTACCCGAGTTGTGCCTGTCCGAGGCGCAACTCAGCCGACGAAAGCGCGCGTTGCACGCCTGCTCGCACCACGGAAATCCCCAATTCTGGGAAGATCCGCGAGAACACCCAGTGCAGCGTCGCACTCGACGCCGGACGCGCGAGTTGCAGCAGATTTCGGCGGAGCGCGGCCTCACGCGGGATGAGTCGAGGACTCTCGTGCACGGCTGAAGCCTGTGCGCGATCACGCAACAGTCGATCATCGAGCACGCCCAGAATCGCCTCGAGACTCGACACGGGCTCGGGCCCGACCAGCCACTCGAGAAAGTAGGACGGCAGCGAGCTAGTGCTGCTGAAGAATCCGAGATTGAGCGTCACGACCACGGCATCGTCCTGAAATCGAATTTCCTGAACTGGTGATGGCCTCGGTCCCATCGACGGCTGACTTCGAAACCGGAGCGCTCGCCCAGGAAACTTGCGCTCGAGCAACGTGACCAGCGCACCGAGCTGGAACTCTCGAGCTCGATGACTGATGGAATTCGCCAGCTCGTCGGAATTCGCCGCGGAGCCTGGCGCAGCCACCACACTCAGATCCGTCATGTTGCCGACTAAGCCTCGACGAAAGAATCGAGATCCACCCGATACAACTGCTCGAGTGCCTGCCACGTGGGTGCAGAGGTTTGCTCCCAGTACGTGGAAATCTGGTCTGCGTGACTGCTCAGAAGGCGAAAGTGGGGAGAGAGCAGATTGGGTAGGTAGACCATCGGATCGAAGCTGGTCACGATCTTGCGTACGTCGTGCGCAACGATTGCCGCTTTCGCGAGCTCGCCACTTTCGACGAGCAGCTCGAAGATCTGCAATTTGCGCTTGAACTCGTACAGCGCAGGGGACAGCTCGAGCAACGGCAGATCCGCGTCATGGTCGCTCGCGCGCCGCGCAAACACAGGTGACGCTGCCAAGCGTTGGTCCCCGGGCGGCACCGCCGCCGAAACGGGCGGCGTGTTCCCACCGTCACTGGAACACGGCAGTTCGGGCAGATTCGGCTGCACGGTTCGAGCCGCCGCCGATTCCACGTGAACCAAATTGGGTTCGGGCACGGGCGCTCGCGTCAATCGGCCAAAGTACGCTTGTAGGCGCGCTGCCACGTTGGCAAGCTCGGTCTCACAGTGAGCCGTGGCCAAGGCAGCACGAATGCTCGCCTGAAGCTCGCTGCACGCGTCGAGTGTTCTTGGCGCGTCGCTGTCCTGCACCAGCCGAGCCCAGGTCTGGCGAGCTGCCATCGACTGTCGCTCCTCGAAGTCCAAGTGCGCTTTCATGGTTCGAAAGCAAAACCTGAGCGCGGTGTCCGCTGCGCGAGCGGTCGGCTGAGGCGAGTTGCCAGCCGCGAGCGTCGAAAGCAAGCCGGCGAGCGCTGCGAAAATTGCGGGCACCGACGCAGGTCCTCGCTCCGCGAACAGGCCGAGCGAGTAGGCGACCAGCGCCCGAGCGTCATGGCAGCCTGCCTCGAGCAACGGCCCAGCCCGCTCCGCGGCCTCCCGATACTCGGCGGATTGCGCCAAGTGCATCACCTCATCGAGCGCTGCGCCGGCCGTTTCCTGCGCTGGACGCGCGAGCGCCCGCGCCAGGAGTCGCTCGTCAAACATGGTCCGTGCCTGCTGAAGGTGAGCGTGTCTTCTCGGTCATCAATCGAGCTCGCAAGTAAACAAAGTTGCGCGGAACGAGCATTGGGTCGAAATCGCAACACTCGAATCGTCAACCACCGATCGAGTCGCCCTTCAAATACGCGCGCAAGGCGGTCAGTTTCTGAAACGCAGCCGACCCCGACTTCCGCGTCATGAGCCCACTCGAGTATTCACGACAACACCAGTCGAGGTCCAATTTGCCGTCCACATGGCGCGCGAACGAGCGCGCGAGATGAAAATGATCCGGTACGAAGTCGGCCCCCAGAAGCGTGCGCAGCGCGGCCTCCAGATCGCGACGCAGCGACTCGAACTCGTGCTCCTCGCGATCGCCCGCGAAGACGACCAACACGAACGCCCACACAGCACCGGGCTCGCCGGTGGCAACGGGCACGATGCACGCGCCATCCACTCCGGGTAAGCCCGCGACGCAGTCGATGACCTCCTGCTCCGCGAACACGCGACCTGCCCGCCGTGGGCTCAGAGTCGAACCGTAGAGGTACTCCGAACCCCGGCGTACGAGCAGAAACCAACCCGGGCTCTGGGGGTCCGGCTTTGCACCCACCTGGAACACACCGCACGCGGCCAACGCCGGCGCACCCGACGTAACGTCGGACAGAACGAACGGAACCCCCGGAGAGGGCAGCACGAGCGCATGGATGCTACCTGGCCGGCGCGCGGAGACGAGCAACGCACCCCCGCTCGCTGCATCCACCAGGAGGTTACTCACCGGCAGATCGCGCAGTCCATTTTTCTGGGTGAAGTCCTGCCATGCCAGCCAGTCGAGCGGTTCGTCTACGCTTTTCCACCAATCACGGAAGCTGGCTTTCGCTGCCATTGGGTGCTCCCGCAGGAGATCGCGGAGTTCGCAGGAAACACCCAGCGTGGTGATGAATGGCTGCAGCAATGCCGCCGGATTCCGCTGCAGTAGCGGCATCGGCAGGTCGATGAAACGAGCGCCCGAAAGCAGGGTCGCGAGCAAGACCGCCGGCTGATACTGCTCCAGGGGAAAGCCTGGCATCGCGAGCCCGCTGTCGGGAGCCAAGCGATAAGCAAACACGGCATCGCGCAGTGCCCACTGAAACGCGACTTTGGCCGCGAGCAGAGTCGGCTTGGTCAGCGGACTCCGCAGCGGAGAAAAGAGCATTCCGAACGGTTGCTCGGGCGCATACCCATGTGCCGGCGGTGCGTGGTCGAAGCCCCTGCTCACGATCGGCAACGCCAGTTTGGCGAATTCCGCCGGCTCGTCGACAGTCGGATCGAACACCACCCGGTCGGGCGCGAGCGCCCTCAATCGGCACGCGAGCGCGGTCTCAGCGAACGAGCTCAAACACGAAATGGTGAGTCCCAAACGCAAAGCAGCGGCAAAGCCAATCAGCCAAGGTAGGCCCATTGGCAACGCCAGTGCCACGACTTGCCCCGCACAGACTCCCGCCAAGGACCAGGTACCAGCGCAGGCCGTGGCCGCTGCATCCAACTGCGCGTACGAGAGGTGTTGCAGCTCGCCGCTCGCAGCCAGCGTCGTGAAAGCGATCCCTCCCGAAACCGCATGGCGTGCAATTGCGTCGACGTAGAGCTCGATGGAAACGCCCGGCCGACTGCGCAAGCGACCATCCTCGCTGCCAGCCACGCGCCAGAGGTTCGCCCACAACGTTGCGCAAGCGGGCCCATCTGCATAGCTATCCTCCAGCCACGTCAGCTCCGCCTGTTGGTCCTCGTTAGGCAGCACGAGCGAGCTCAGCTGGGCCGAGAGCTCGTCTCCGGCAAGGCGTGCTGCCGCGCTCATGGCTCGCGCTCGCCGTCGATCGCTTCGTAAAAGTAGCGCGGGAGCGTGGGCAGAGGCTCGCTCGCCACGCCCGCGGCACGAACCACGTCACTCACGAACGTCGCGCATTGCCGTCGATCCGCGCTGAAGCGGTAGCGACCGGCCTGGTATTCGCTGACTTTGGCCATCGCTGCGCGCGCTTGATCGGGTGTGATGGAGTACGCCTGGGTCTTGACGCCCGGCTTCTCGAAGGCTCGCGCGTCGTCGTGAACGACACCGGTCACACCCATCTTGAGTCGACCCAGATCGCGCGTGGGATCGTAATTGCCATAGTGCGCAGGCGAGAAGCCGAAGGCCTGGCGGCGCCCGTCGGGATCCTCGATGGCGACGAAACTGTGCCCGGCCAGAGGCTCGGGCTGCGGCTCGTCGTGCATGTAGGCGCCGACTAGCAGCTTGTACTCTCGGTTAACCGAGCTAGACGGCTGCACGCTGCGGCCGCCACCGAAAACGCGTCGTGCGGAGCCGATCTTCGCCTGAGCAGCCGCGCGCCCATGCCTGTCGGCTTCCGCCTCCAGCTCTTCGTCGTGAACCACGGCTACGCCGGCGCCAAACGGGTTTCCGACACGCCCATCGCGTTGCTGAACCACGTGAGTCAGCTCATGACCGATCAGCTCCCGGCCATGCTGGGTGTGCGGCTGGTACTGGTCCGGAGCAAAGTACAAATCTGTGCCAACCGTGAAGGCCAGCGCACCGATCGACGCTGCCTCGGATCCGACGTGCACCCGGACGTCCGAGAAATCGTGCTCGAAGTAGCCCTCCATTTGTCGGCGGACCGCGGCCGGCAGCGCTTCACCCGGCGACGGCTGCCCGAGGAATCCTTGCGGAGTTCGAAATGCCCGCACCGCAGCTTTCGCCTGCAGCGTGGCTCGGTGTGGGGTGGTCGTTCGCGCTTCGAATCGTGTTGCCGCATGCGCTGGCAGACGCGGCCCCAGCGATCGCTGCGCCGCGGCGGCCGGGTGCACCGAGCGGAAACGCGCGTCGACGAACGCCGGCTGCGGCGAGCTGGCCATCGGCGGCAAACGAGTCGGATGCGCGCCGTGCGGCGGCATTTCGCCGAGCTGCGTGCGCACGAAGCGTCGCAGACCGGCGCCGGCCGGCGGCTTGCGCTCCGGAAAGAAGGCCTGAATCACCAGATTGCTGGGCATCAGTCGTGAATCACGATTGCTGAGCATCAGCTGTGAATCACCTTGGTTTGCCCCGCGTTGACAATCTGAATCACGCCAG
>DATEPG010000577.1:0-10679 GCA_035273265.1 Polyangiaceae bacterium | reverse complement strand
GCAAGAATTTGGAAGGTGCGATCTTCTCCTATTTCCAGGTCGATAACCTGGCCACGGTGAAAATCGACGATCCCACGTTTACCTCCGGCACCCAAGCCAAGCCGTACTCCGGTGTGCGAGAATCCGCCTACCACGAGGTCGAGCTATTCTTAGCCAACACGCTGTGGAGCGGACCGCTCACTAGCCTGCTCACCGCCAAGAAATCCTGGGTCAACACCACGCTGGCCAGCGTTTACGGCATCACGCTCCCCACACCGGGCGACGAGAACCAATTCGTCGAGACCCCGCTACCCGCGAACCGCGGCGGCTTGCTGACGCAGGTTGGATTTTTGGCCTCCAACTCCCGGCCTGACGTGCCCTCCGTCGTGGCCCGCGGCCTGGTGGTCAATAAATCGATGCTCTGCCAGACGAACCCACCGTTCCCTACCGATGCGGCACTGGTCAATCAGATCGAAGAAGCGAGCGCCAAGCTGGCTTCTTCGACGGAGCGAGAGCGTTCCGATTACCGCGTCAAGACGCCGCCCTGTTCCGGCTGTCATCGCACTTTCGATGCTTACGGTCTCGCGCTCGACACTTACGACAGCATCGGTCGCTATCGTACGGTGGATCCAGAGGGCCGACCGATCGACCCTTCGGTCACGCTGCCCGCCTTGTTCAACAACGAGGTCGCCACGGACACCGTATCCATGCAGACCAAGATCGCGCAAAATCCAGGATTTACGGCTTGCTTCAGCAAGAACATGTTGAACTGGGCACTGGCGGAAGGTTCTCAGCTGACTCCGACCAGCTGCGCCACTCGAGCCGTCGTCAGTGGCTTCGATGCCAGCGACAAGAGCCTCAGCTCCCTACTCCGTGAGATCGCCATTTCCAAAGCATTCACTCACCGCAACGCGGGAGGCAGCCAATGAAGTCTTATCGTTTCGCGCGCCGTTCTTTCATCGCTGGTATTGGCGGCGCTTTCGCGCTCGAGATCTTGCTGCGCAACATGGAAGCGGCTGCGCAGGGAGCCAGCTCGCCGGCGCGCATGCTGCTCACTCATTTCCCGGTCGGCACCTATCGCCAAAGCTACCTACCCAAGGGTAGCCAGACCGATTTCACGCTGTCGCCCATTCTGCAGCCGTTCGAAAGCCTCAAGAGCGACATGATCGCGCTATATGGCTTCCAAGATCGCCTGACATGCCCGGGCGGCGGTGGCCACGAGGCGGGAACGCCCTTCACTACGACCGGTGCGAACTCGCCAGGTACGCGGGCCAATGGCGGTGAAGGTGACGACGGCGTGGCTGGCGGCCCCTCGTTCGATCAGATTTTCTTGAAGCACGTCCCCGGCCTGAAGCAGAGCGGTGCCGGCTACATCAACACGCTGGCGGACGCTCGCGTGGATTCGCTGGAGACGTCGACCCAGTGCCTCTCGTACGGTGAAGGCGTCCCAGGTGGCGCGAGCTACCAGAGCCGTTCGATCAAGGCCGCCAACCCCGGCGGCAACATCACGGAATTCACCCCGAATTTGCCGGAGCTCAGCCCCGCCAACGCGTACGCGAAGCTGTTCAGCAACTTCATCCCGGGCGGCTCCACCGCCGGCAACAACGAGGCGGCGCTCAAAGCGCTCAAGGCGCGTAAGAGCGTGCTCGACCACGTCCTTCGTGAACTGGCGGCGTTGAAATCGCTCGCTCCCGCGAGCGAAGCGGACAAGATCGAAGCGCACGCCAGCGCGGTGCGCGAGGTCGAGAAGCAGCTCGTCGAACAGCTCGACAACGGCGCCACCGGCGGCGGGGCGATTTGCACCAAACCGACTGCACCGGACGCTTCCTTGAAGGGCAAGACGGGCTCGAAATTCGACTACGGCGCGGAGGCGACCGCAACCTCGGACGAGGATCAACACGAGCGCATCGGCAAGGCGCACGCGGCTGTCATCTTGGCCGCGTTTCAGTGTGACATCATCCGCGTCGCGAGCTTCCAGTGGTCACCGGGCACCAATCACGTGTCCTTCAAGGGCAAGTATCCTGCCGATCCGGAGCGCAGTTTCATGCATCATCCGATGAGCCACCGAATCACTTCGCAAGCGTTCTTCAATGGTGCGCCCCAAACCGGCACCAGCGCCGATGCTTCGCTGTACCAGTTTTTGGTCACCATCAATGCCTGGTACAATCAAAAGACCGCGGATATCCTGACCACGTTCAAGAACGCCAAAGACGCTTTCGGCAATAGCATCCTCGACCATACGATCGTGCCGTACCTGACCGAGGTCGGCGATCCGTCCCATTCTCGCGGACCCAAGGCTTCGCTGATCTTCGGCGGGAAGGCGCTGGGCATGAAGGGAGGTCAGTTTCTCAACTTCGAGAGCAACGTGCGCCCGCAGGTGGACGTCTGGCTGACAGTGGCGCAAGCCTTGCTCCAAAACGACGACCCACTCGGCGTACTCCCCACTACCGAGAAATTCAACCGCAGTGGTGCCGGGCCGATCAAAGGGCTGTGGGCAAAACCTGCCTGACCCGCAGCTCGAATTCGAGCATCGAGGCATCCACGCAACGACCCGGAAATTAGACGCAACCAGTTGGGTCGGACAGGCAGAAGAGTGAACGCCGAGGTGAGCCCCCGCCCGACCACGCGCCCAATATGTTTAGTTCGTCGACCGAGCCTTGTTCGCCCAGCTCAATTGGGCTACCGCTAGTGTGCAGCATGCGGGCGCTACCCCTCGCATGGAGGCACTTGGCATCCCCTCAGCTACGGCTAGACAACGCCGCGGGCACTTCGTCGAGTGCCGCGCCAATCGAGCTATCCGAAGCATCGGATGAGGCATTGGCTTGCGAATTGCAGGCACGTTCAGTGCCTGCGGCCCGAGTCGTCTGGCAGCGCTATTCGCCACTGGTGCGCCGGATGCTGGCGCGCGCTCTCGGTCCCGAGCGAGACGTCGAGGACTCCTTGCAGGAGGTGTTCCTGTGCGTCTTCAACAAGGCCCCCGAGCTGCGGAACCCGGCTTCGCTGCGTGCGTTCATCGTCTCGATCGCGATTCGAACGCTGCGGCACGAGATCCGCCGACGCAAGCTGCGCAGTTGGCTCCGGCTCGACGGCGCGGTGGAGGTCGAAGATCTGCGTGCGGTCAACCTCGACACCGACGCCCGCGAGGCCCTGATCAGGTTTTACGCGCTGCTGGACCGCATCAACACCCGGGACCGCAGCGTATTCGTGCTACACGTGATCGAAGGCATGGACGTCGAAGCCATCGCTGCCGCGCTGGAAGTCTCGGTGCCCACGATTCGACGCTGTTACACTCGGGCGCGCGAGCGCATCACCCTGCTAGCCGAGCGCGATCCGATGCTCGTCGACTACGTGGCGAAGTTCCAACTGGGAGCCCTACCGTGAGTCCGGAACCCAAACCCGACGCGATTGTCGAGCGGATGGTGTTCCTCGCGAGGCAGCTGGGTACCCAAGCACCCGCTTCCTATCGAGAGCGCCAGTTCGTGGCGACCCTTTCGGAACGCGTCGCGGTTCGCCGCACTCCTTCGACACGACGTCGGCAGTTCGCTGCATTGGCGGTGATCGCAGCCGCTTGCCTCGCGCCGCTGCTTTGGTTCGGGCTACGCGCCGAGCAGCGGCTGAGTTACCAGGTCAGTGGTGGATCTATCAGCGAAGGCAGCATCGTCGGTCAGGCGGGCACGAGCATTGCGTTCTCGGATGGCTCTCGCTTGAAGCTGACCAACGGGGCCCGCGCGCGCATCGACGAGGTCACGGCGCACGGGGCCCGGGTGGATTTGGTCGACGGCGAAGTGGCGGTCGACATCGTCAAAGCCGAGGGCAACGCTTGGTTCGTGCAAGCCGGCCCCTACGAGGTGCACGTCATTGGCACCGCGTTTGACGTGCGCTGGACCAAGGAACGACGACGCATCGAGGTGGACCTCCACCGAGGCACGGTAGTGGTCACGGGGCCGCGCATCGACGGGCAGCTCCGCTTGCAATCCGGTCAGCGCCTGACGAGCACTCCGGACGAACCGAGCACCATCACGCGCACTGAACTCACGGCGGCCGCAGCGCCAGTGAGCGCGACCAGCGCTTCGCCGAAGGCGGCGCCAGAGCCAGGCGCTGCAAGCGATGCGGAGGCCGTCGCCGATCTGAGCGCCGCCGGCGTGGAACGCCGGGATCCAGCAGCGGCGGGGCCAACGGGGTGGCCACACCTGGTCGCGCAAGGTGACTTCGAGCGAGTCTTGGCAGCGGCACACAAGCGCGGCATCGATAGCGTGCTCTCGAGCGGAACGCAGGCCGAGCTGTCGGCACTGGCGGACGCGGCGCGCTATGGCCGCAACACGCAGTTGGCGCGCCGAACGTTGCTCGCGGAGCGTAAACGCTTTCCAGGAGCCGCAGCTGCTCGCGGCGCAGCCTTCTTTTTGGGCGGCATCGAGCCGGACGGCTCCGCCGCTGCTCTCACCTGGTACGAGACTTACCTGGCGGAATCGCCGCGAGGTCCCTACGCTTCTCAGGCGCTCGGCCGACGCATGATGATCGTGCCTCGTCAAGGCGGCAGCGCGGCTTCTGCGCCTCTGGCCCGCGAATACTTACAGCGTTTCGCCCAGGGCCCGTACGCCTCGGCTGCACACAAGATTCTGGAGCGCTCTTCAGAATGAGCTGGGCGCGCTGGCGCGTCTTGTTGGCATTGGCGGTGTGGGTGTCGTGGGCTCTGCCAGCGTTTGCCAGCGCCCAAAATCGCGTCATTTTGCTGGTAGCCGAGGGTGAGCAGGACCTCACGGCGCTCGAGTTGGTGGCCCGCCTGAGAGGCGAACTCCACGCGGCGGAGTTGGAGGTCATCGTGCAACCCGTGCTGGCGGATGCGGACCTTCGGATCGCGGTGGAGTCCAGCAGCCTCGAGTTGGCTCCTGCTGCGGTCATCGGAGTGCGCTATCTGCGCCCGGCGCCCACCGAGAGCGCGGGAGCCGAGGTTTGGATTTCGGATCGGCTTTCGAGCAGCACGTTGATGCAGGTGGTTCGACTGAATTCTCAGCAAGCTGATCCTGCCGCGCGCTTGGCGGTCCAGGTCGCCGAGGTCTTGAAGGCGCGCCTCGCGCTGTTGTGGGTTAAACCTGAAGCGCCCAAGCCCGCCCCCAAACCGATCCCGGCTCCGGCTCCGGCTCCTGATCGGAGCGCGCCGGTTGGCGGGCGGTTTCTGTTGGGCTTGGGCTTGGAGTTCGCGCAGCACTCGAGAGGAAACGTGTCGAGCTGGCTGCCTGCGCTCCAGCTGGGCTACGAGCCCCCCGGCAGCAGCTGGTCGACGCCGGCATTGCGCTTGAGCGCCGCCTGGACGCCGGAGGAAGCGACCTTGCAGCGCCCAGCGGGCGCGGCACACCTCCAGCAGACGCTGCTTTTGGCCCAGGCGTTGCTCCGTTTTTTGCCGCAGGCAGCGGTCCAACCGTTCATCTCGGCTGGTCTGGGTGCTTTCCGCGTGCGAGTGCGCGGCGAAACCGAAGCGCCGTACACGTCGTCGAGCGCGAGCACCTGGTCAGCGGCAACGACGTTCGGAGCGGGGCTTTGGCTGCAGCCGGGCGGAGCGGTCGCCTGGCTATTTGAGGCACAGGGGCTTGCCGCCTGGTCGGGCACCGAAGTACGCGTCGAACAGGAGCGGATCGCTAGCTTGGGCTTCCCGGCCTTCCTGCTCGGCACGAGCGTCGTCGGCCGCTACTGACGATCTCGGGCGAGCGCCTCACGGCACGCTGGCGTCTGGGCCGGCTGCGAAACTTGCAGCCAACTCCGAGCCAGAAAGCGCACGCTCGTAGATTCTGAATTCGGAAAAGCTGCCTTCGAAGCCGGCATCGGCAATGAATTGCGAGCGTCCGAGCCAGTTGTTCACGTCGTAGACGTCCGACAAGGTACCACTGAAACGCGTCGATGCCGCCTCGAGGCCATTCACGAAAAGGGACGCCGACTGCGCTGTCTCGTCGATCGCAACCGCGACGTGGGTCAAGCTACCGGTCGGAAACGGAGCTGCACCGGTCATCAGGATTTCTTGGCTCTTTACCGGCGGCGGACGGAAGGCGAAGCGCGGCCGAGGGATGCAGGCAAAAAAAGCATAACTGCGCGGTTCTCCGCTGCGGCTGCCATCGACCCCCGTATCGTCCTCGCCAAAGTCGAAGATGCGCTGCCAGGGATCCCCCCCGGCCCAGACCACCCAAGCCTCGAAGGTGACGTCCTTCAGTCCAGCCAACAGATGGTTCGGCAGGTCCACGTATTGGTTGCTGTCCTTGCCAGCGAGAAGGACGGTACCCGCAGCTTCACGCTCGCCATAAACGGCACCCCCTACCAGGCTGCCGTTCCGACCCCGCACCGAGTCGACGACCTCGACGCCATCGGGCGTCGCATCGAAGCTGTAGCGATGGATCAGCGCCGCGGTGCCGACTCCGAAAGCCCCAGCTCCACCGATTCCGGTGCTGCCGCTGGTGCCTGCACTGCCTGAGAAGCCTGCGCCGCCTGCCGCGCAGCGGCCGGACTCGCAGCTCACGGCGTCGATGCTCTGCGGTGCGCAACCGAGCAACGTGACCGCAAGCAGTAGGAGCGTCCTCGACATCCGCAGGCACAAACTAACACGCGCGGATCTCAAAGGCGGCAAAGCTCGCTGGCATAGACCAGAAATTTCGTTTCCGGCCCGTTCTGCCAGAGCCACGCCCCGCTCACCTGGAACGGCTGGAACGCAGCTCGCAGCACTGGATCATCGTCCAACAGCGCGGCGAGCTTTTTTGGATCCGCGAAATCGAACACCCGCCCGGTCGTCGAGAGTTCCCCGAGCAATGCCAGGCAATCAGCGTCGGGCCGCACGGCGTCGAACGCGAAAAGCTGTCCCGAGCTGACGTCGGTCGCGAACATTCCGCGTCCAGAAGGTCGCGTCAACGCAGCGAGCGTCCGGAAGTGCGTGAGGTTCAACGTCCAGCGGACCGCTTGGAACAAGCGGTGCCGCTCGCTGAGCACGTTCAACACCGAAAGCTGCATTTGGCTCAGCATGCAAGCCGAGAGCACGACATCGAATGGACCTGCCACTCGTTCGCGAATTTGCCCAGCCGTGACCTCCGCATGACCCATCAATTCTTCTGGGGTCACCTGAAATTCCGACCAACGATCGATGCGGTCCAGGAGCCCGGACAGATCCACCGGAGCGTGCAAGACGAGTCGTTCTCTCGTTGCGGGTTCCTGGCGCGTGAACGCTCGCTCCAAAGCCTCCGCGTCGATGTCCACCAAATGCACCAGCTGGTATCGACTGACGAGCGCATCGAGGTCGAGGTCGAAGCAGTTGCCTGCCCCCAGCACACAGAGCGTGCCACCAGCTGCAGGAGCTGCGGATAGCGCCAGGGCGGTCAAGCATCGACGGTGCCCCTCGAACGAAGGGTAGTGAGCGAGGGCGCTCAGGTTCGCGAGCGTTTGCTCGCCGGCTTGGTCTAATCCAGTCGACATGGCGCGTTCCCTTTTGGATAGCAGCTCGCCCGTGGTTTACCCAGGAGTCGCCCTCATAGGCCGGCCGGACCTGCTTGCCGCATGAAGGTAATTTTCCCCCCGCGCTGCGTCGTTCGCTGGCACTTCGCACATCCGTGATCACTTTGCGGACGGCAACGTCACTGCACGTGAGCCGCTACCCCATTTCGAGGCGGTGCGCTCCAACGGAGGAATCCCCTGCATGCGCTTAGTCGTCCGCCTTGCACCACTTCTGCTCCTACCACTCACCTTGACTCACTGCTCGGCAAACGGCGCAGGCGAGCCCGGTGCCAGCCTCACGGCAGGTGCGGCCAATGCCAACGGCGGAACTGGTACGCTTGGCAGCAGCGGCGCGAACGGAAGTATTGCGGGAGGCCCCAGCACGACCGGCGGCGCTAACACGACCGGCGGCGCTAACACGGCCGGTGGGGCCAGCACGACCGGCGGCGCCAGCGCGACCGGCGGCGCCAGCGGCGGCGGAACGAGCGACGGCAAAGCGGGAAGCGTCAGTGCCGGCGGCTCCGGAGGAAGCGCGCCGATCCCGCCGCTCGATTGCGGCAGCGAGGGCTGGGCGGTCGAAAACCATGGGCCACCCAAGAATCGCGTCAACTACGTGATCCTTGCAGATGGCTACACGGCAACCACGGTCGACACCGAGTTGGTCACGCACATCAACGCCATGTTGAAACGCCGCTTCGAGCACGAGAGCGGGCAGCCCTATGGTCGTTATCGCAAGTTCGTGAATATCTGCGTGATGAAGGCGATCAGCCAGAACAACGGGATTGGTAACGGCCCCACGCCCTTCGGCGGCGGCAACGGCGGTGATCGCTTGGCGGCGGTGGACGAAGCAAAGGTCAACGCCTACCTCAAAAGCAAGGTACCCGCGAGCTTCGAAATCGATTGGAAAGCGGTCGTGCTCAATCAGGCCAAGTGGGAAAACACGGGTAGCCGCTTGATGCTGTGGTCGGGCGCGCATGATGACGCGCCAGGCGCCGCGTTGCATGAAGGCGGTCACGGCTTCCATCAGCTGGCCGACGAGTACTGCGCCAAAGGCACGGGAGCCGGTTGCGGCAACGACACGAACAAGACCGGCACAGCGGGCAAGGCCGAGGCGGAGATCAACACGGCGGGCGATCCAGTAACCACCGACGGCAAGTGGACTCTGTGGCTAGGAACGACTCAGAAGGGGCTCAACGTGCCCGACAAGGGCGCAACCGGAGTTCAGGGCACGTTCGTCGGCAGCCGCTACCTCGATGCAGGCCAATACCGCCCAAGCGCGAACTCGATGATGAACAGCCTTTTCGGCCTGGACCTGAACACCAGCTTCAACTCGGTCTCGCGCGAGCAAATCATCTTCAGTATCTGGCGTGCCGTCACTCCGATCGACTCCGCAGATCCGCCCGCGGGCGCCGTGACGAACCCTGCGACGCTCACGGTCAATGTCATCGATCCGGCAGTGATCAACGTCGATTGGACCGTAGACGGGACGACCACCAGCAACGGTGGCACGACGTTTTCGACCGCGCAGCTCGCCTCCGGAACTCACGCGATTTCTGCGAAGGCGTATGACAACGCCTCGCTAGACCTCGTGAAAAACCGTACCAGCATCTGCCCGACCAGCGTCACCGGCGGCTACTGTCACGGAACGTCTTGGAAGCGTTCCGAGCAAACGGTGACCTGGACGGTCAGCAAACCCTGACTCGCGTTCCGGCTATCGAGGAGCATCCGTTGCCGCACCAGACCCGTACCTTCGCTGGCCTCGCAGTCACGGCTACCGTCGTGCTCTGCTTTCTCTGCCTGCGTCCGTCGGAGAGGGCTCGTGAGCCGCAAGCGAAACCAAGAGCAGCGACGCAACTCGACGTCCTACGGCTGCCGAGCCCCGCGGCTGCTCGAGTCGAGCTCGTGCACGCATCGAGCGCTGCGCCGAACCTTCCGCTGCGGCCTGAGTCGCCGGCCACGGAACTCCCTGGTTCGCACCCGATCACCCCCCAACATGAGCGCATCTACCGAGAAAACAAGCTCACCTTCTGGCTCGACGGCGCGGTCGATGTCGAGGACGTTGCCGGCATCCGCCGGTTGCTTGCGATCTACCGGGACGAGTTCCCGGAGGACTCACTGGTATTGCAACAGGGCTACGAGCTCATCGCCGACTGCTTGGAACGCCCCGGAGCAGCCACTCGGGCCGCCGCCCAACGGTTTTACGATACCGAGCTCGCGTCGACGCTGCGCCGGCACGTCCGGCGTCATTGCCTGGAGACGCCCTGAGCCCGCGCGTTGCGGCGCCCCCGAGCCCGGCGCCCTGCCGCGGTCCAGACTGCCAAAGCAAAGGACGATGCGAACAGCCACGGGGCCAATTCGTGCCGTCCCGCTGCACGATAGGCGCAGCTGGAGTCCCGAAACGAGCCACGTCCTGAGCCTTGGTTCGGATTTGCTGAACCGGCGCCATCACCGGTCGTGCCACCGGTGCTTCCCGAGCCGCCCTCGCTGCCAGCACCGGAGTCTCCCCCCAAAGAAGAAGCGCCTGCGTCGCCCGCGGAACCAGTCGGCTCTTCGGGCTCGACGATCGGCTCTGCACCTTCCGACTCGAGCGCCATGCGGATGAGCGGTTCGAACGGGGCAACGAGCGTGTAGGTGTTACGCACGTCCAGTCCCGTACACGTGCTGGTGTGAAGGATCGAGTAAACCCCGATCTCCGCGCCTGTCGCCTCCGAGAAAAGCGGGCCGCCGCTGTCTCCATGGCAAGGCCCCTCCCCCACCTGCAACGTGCGCGGAGCAATCCCCCGGTCGCCCGGTGTCGACTCGTCCGGCGCGCCGACACCGCGAACCGCAATATGGTTTCGTTGCTGTCGCCCGCGCTCGGTTTGCGTCTGCTCGACGTCGCCGTAGCCCACGGCACGGGTCAGCTCGCCCTTCCGGGTCGATCGGGCGAAGCGCAACGAAACCAGCGGAACGTTGCCGATGGCTGGCGCCCTAGTGAGGACGATCACCGCGAGATCGCCGTGACACACGTCCGTCGAGCCCGTGCTGTAAATCGCCTTGGCAGGCACCCGCTCACTACCAACGCTGACGCCAAAACCGACACTGACGTTCTTCGCGTCGACGGTTGGCCCGAGTTGGCCCGTCGTGGAGCCGGGAACCAGGTTCCCGTCAGCCTGACAGCTGAACGTAAACCGTGAATCGAAACCAGCGACGCAATGCAGGGCGGTAAGAACGACGGTCGGCGCAATCAAAGCGCC
>DATEPG010000576.1:0-3487 GCA_035273265.1 Polyangiaceae bacterium | reverse complement strand
GTAAAATGGCCTGATTCGACTTCGCTCAGCTTGCGGCTTCGCCCGCAACCGAAGCGGTTCTCAGCAGTGGCTCATTGCTCGAGAGGGACGAAGTTGTCCGACTGCTTGCCGAGCAGTAAGCGAAACTTGCTGGGCCGCTCGATGGTGCACGTACCGAGCTCGAGCGGCGCCACCCCACCGTCGATCTCACCGAGACCTTGTCGGGGTCGAACACGCCGCGAAATCGCGCTGCACTCTCGCGCGTGAGTGCCTTCAAGGTGGGTTCGCCGCGTTCGAGCGCGGCCAGCAATTGGCTCATGCTCTGCGGCACCTCCATCTCGATTCTGATCGGTCGGCAATCTTCCTGCGCTGACGTCGAGCTCAGGGCTCTAAGTCGACGACGACGGGGCCCGCGCTGTCGACTCGGCTGCCGTTGCCGAGCGCGCCGTTGTCGTATCGACCTTCACGTGAAGCCGAACTATACTGCCAGCAAGGTTGACAGATGGGCGTGCTTGGAACGGTCCGAATTCGGGTCTCCGCTCGGCAAGGTGGCGGACAATCACGGGGGCGGCGCCGTCGAGCGAGATCATGATCAGCTGGCACGCGATCTTTGCGGCGGCGTTCGTGTACGGAACGGCCTGCACGCATACGACGGTACAGCCCTCGGTGCAGAAGCCGCTGGCAGCGCCCCGCATCGTAGAAGCCCCGAGTCCGCCAGCGGCGCCAGAGCGCATACGCGTCGTGCGTGACGACGTGCTCGTGGTCAACACCCCGATCCGTATCAAGTTGTACGATGGTCGTCCCGATCCGATCATCGGCTTTCTTCGCAAGGGCACGTTCGTCAATGGCTACGACACGGTGGCGCATTTCCCAGAAGTGCCCCGCCTCGGTGATTACAGCTACGACTCGCTCCGCAACTACATCCTCGTGCAATTCGACGAGTGGATCGTGCCCACCGCAATTCCACGAGAGCTCGCCGTTGGCACGGAAAAGCCAGGGGACATCTATTACGGGCTCTATCGTGAGCTCTCCGCCGAGCCCGATGCCCTGCCTTTCTCGTTCGTCGCTTGCGGCCGCGTGCGCGTGCTCGAGCGCCGCGGAAACAAGCTGCGCGTCGCCGCCGAATTCGACGCGGGCGAGCTCATCGGCTGGATTGATGCCATCGTGCCGGGCGAAGAACATGACATCCTTTGCGACATGCACGACAGGCGCAGCGCCCTGCCGTATGGCTACAAGCGCTTCAGAACCGACGCCGAGCCGGGGCTGAAGAAACTCTATGCTCAGAAC
This sequence comes from Polyangiaceae bacterium, assembly GCA_035273265.1. Lineage (GTDB taxonomy): Bacteria > Myxococcota_A > Polyangia > Polyangiales > Polyangiaceae > PMG-095. The sequence goes on along the minus strand of DATEPG010000576.1, from coordinate 2,221 downwards.
AGCACGTTCTACGTACCGCACATTCTGAATGAAGTACGGGAGTGTGAAGCTTGGCGCATCGTTCGTGCGCGCGCTTCGAAGGAGATGAAGTTCGTCAACGAAACGTCGGCCGGTACGCGCACCGAAGTCGGCCTTTCGATCGACGGGCGCCGTTTCCGCACCGGTGGCCAGCGTAAGCACACGCCGGATGGTAGACAGGTCCATTCGGGCTGCATGCAAAGGTATTTCGTACCCGAGGTGCGTGAAGATCGGGTGATCTTGCTCCGCGCCGCGGAAGGTCCCGATGCACCCGAGCCCCACGGCTACCGCCCCGCCAGCGCCTTCGCTTGGTATTTGACCCGTGAGGCATGCGAGCGCGAGCTTCCAAGGTTGAAAACTGCAAGCGGCGTTTGCCCCTAACCCAGCAAGCGGTCGAGATTCGGCATGATCAGCGGTCGGTATCGATGCCCATTAGTTGGCGTGGGTTCTGCCAGAGTATGTCGCGTACCACCGCTTCGCCCAGAGTGTGGCGCAGCGAAAGCACATCGTCGACGATCGCTATCGAGTGGTCGGGATGCGGAAAATCACTGCCGAAGAGCACTCGCGAAGGTCCAATGTCGGCGATCGCGGGTGCCAGCAATGCCTCGCTTGGTTCCATCGCAATCCAACATTGCCGACGAAAGTATTGCGATGGTGGCATGCGTACGCGAGCGCGCAGCTCGCCGGTCAGGCGCGCGTACTCCACGTGGTCGAGGCGCCACAGCCAGTACGGTAGCCAGCCACAGCCGGACTCCAGCAGGCCGACCCGCAATCTCGGGTGCTTTTCGAGGATGCCGCCCTCGATCAACGCAAGCAGCGCCATCATTGCTTCAAGCGGGTGCGAGCATGCATGTTGTGCAAAATGCGTCTGGAAGCGATCCGCTCCCGTCGTTGCCAGGCGCGCGTGGCAGCCTTCGTGCAGGAGCACGCCGATCGAGTGATGTTCGCAAGCCGCCCAAAAGCGCGCGTAGGAAGGCGCGCTCAAGGTTTGTCCTTTCACCGGGTTGGGCCGCACGACAACGGCCCGAGCACCGCTGCGAATCGCTTCTTCGAGGTCGGAAGTCATCGCCTGCGCGTCGTGACGCGAGATGAGCGCCGCGCCGAACAGTCGCAAGGGCGCAGCCGCGCAGAAATGGCTGAGCCAACGGTTGTAGGCGCGCGCATAGGCGCGCGAGACCTCGGGTTCTAGCTCATCGTTGAACACGAGGTACGAAGCCAGGGTCGGCAATAGAACAGCCGCGTCGATGCCGTTTTCGTCCATATCCGCGAGATGGCCTTTGGGTGTCTCTGCCGCCTTGGCCAGATGCCAGCGGCGCTCCGCAGCAAGCCCAACCTCGATATGGGCTGCTTCCGAGAGATTTCGCATCACGGGTTTACCGGCCAAGCCGAGCACGGGGGGAGTTGGGAGCAGCGCGAACTCTCCAAGTCGCTCGAGACGGGCCGAGAACGGCTCCGGATCTGTCGAGAAGGGCAGCATGCGCGGCGTTTCGTCGCGCAGGTGGGAGGGCAGATACTCGGCCCACATCGAGAGCGGCTCCATCACATGACGATCCGCATCCATGATCTGGAATCCGTCACGCATGCGATCCCCATTCGCGATCGGCGATCATAGAAACAAGGGCACCGGGTTGAGTGCGCTTTCTAGACCCGGAGGCTCGGTCTCGAGCCAGCCGAGAGCGCGGGGGACGTCGTACAACCGTCCGGGGGCAAAGCGCGGCCAGAAGTGTCGCAGTCCCGGGACTATCGCCTGCACGACCGAGATTTTCAGCTCTGGACGCGACTTATCGACGGCGATCAGCTCGAGCCCGGCCCGCTCCAAGCGGCGCATGACTTCTTCGACGTCCGAACGCAGATCTGCGCTGCCGAGCTTGGCGAGCTGCGAGGCATTGACCGGATGCAGCTCTGGATGCGGAAGGAGATAGTGCCATGATGGGAGTCCTTCGAGATCGAAGGGCGCGCTCCGCTTGCTTCGCGGCTCGAACACCTGATTCAACTCCGTGAGCGCGCGTTCTACGGCGATGTGTCCATCGAGATGACAACCAAGGCCGAGTGCAAATTGATTCGTGTCCGAGCGGTGCGCCAGCGCAACGCAGGTTGGAATGCCGAGGTCATGCGTCAAATCCAGCACCCAAGGCGCCCACCCTTGACGGCCGTAGTCCGCGACGAGCTCATCGAAGTACGAATCTCCGAAGCTGCTCAAATC
>DATEPG010000575.1:0-27842 GCA_035273265.1 Polyangiaceae bacterium | reverse complement strand
CAGGGGAATTGACAGAATTTACCCAAGGGCCCCTATACTTGCGGAATGCCCCTGGCTCTGCGCCAGCGGCCAGCCAGCCATGAGCCTCAACTTCGATCCGTCGTACGCTCTGGAGTTCGATTTCGGCCGCGGTCAGATCCGCATGGCCAACGCGGGTGAACGCGTGATCGTTCCCTGTGACGCGCTGCTCGCCCTGTGCCAGGGCGCAACCGATGACGCAGTGCGCGACTTCGGTCGCCGGCTGGGTACCGAGGCGGGGCGAGTGATGAATGATCGCTTGGGTGAAGCTTGGCAGGCTTCGCTCGAAACCGTGCTCGAGCATTTGGGCGGAGAGCTCGCGCTGATGGGACTCGGCTCGCTCGGTCTCGAGCGCTGGGGTCAAGCCCTGGTGCTGTCGTTCAGCGATTCACCATTCGGCGGAGCTGGCGATCTGCTGCTGGGCTCGGTGCTCGAAGGCGCCATGCAACGCAGCTTTGGTCGTGACACGGTGGCCATCAAACTGATGCGTGATGATCAGAAAGTGCGCTTCCTGCTGGCGGGCCGTTCGGGTGCCGACAAAGCAGGCAATTGGTTGGCACAAGGGGTGCCCTGGGGCGATGTTCTGAGCCGCTTGGCCACGCGAGGTGCTTCGTGACTCAAGAAGTCCAAAAGCTGCAAGAACTCTTGGCTCGCGTAAAACGCAACGCAGCGCTGCCTCGCACGCTCGTATCGGCGGGCGCGCTTTCGCCTTCTGCGCCCGTGCATGAAGCCCCCGTGGTTGCATTCAGCCCGCCCCCGTATGCCGCTCCCGCCGCAGAATTTACGGCAGAAGAAGTGTTCTTCGAGTCCCAGCCTCCGCCAGCGCCGGCGCCTGCCCCCGTCTACGTGCGGGAGTTCACGCCACCTCCGGTGGCTCCGCCGAGCGCGTCCCTCGATGCGTCCGTCGACGACCTATTGCTCGAAGATCCGTTTCCGTCTTCGCCGCCCGGGCCGTCGTACAACGACGTGCTCGAGGATCCGATGCCACTCGTGAAGGTGGCCTCGCCGCGCGCGATCGGCCAGGAAGACGACATCTCGGGCGTGATGTCGATCTCCGAGTTCAGTGACGAGCAACCCGAGGAGCTGCTCGAGGACGACATCGTCGAGATGACCTCGGTCGAAGCCGAGTTGCCCGTGGCGAACAACGCGCTCGACGAGCTCAGCTTCGCCGACGTCGACGACTTGCACGACAAGCGCACAGCGCCACCGAGCGCCGACGAGCCGCCCGCTTCGTCTTCGCGCAGCAAGATCGCCGGCACGATGGACGAGGCGTTGGCGCGTGCGGCCGAGCAGATCCAACTGGACGAGGGCCGCGAGGTTCCGCTCAAAACTCCGCCTCCGGAGTCCGGTCCGCAAGCGGCCGCGGCGCTGCCCGTGGGGATCCACGCGCCGATGGCACCGGACATCGAAGAGCTGCTCGAAGCAGACATTGTGCCCGTCGCTGGCGTGCACGCCGCGCTGCCTACGGCCGAGCAATTGGGTCAAACCATCGACTTGGAAGACGCGCGCGGCCCGTCGCTCGAACTCGACCAACCGGCCGCGTTCGCCCCCGATGCTCTGGAAGAAGACCTATCGAGCGAGGAGCTCGAGGTCACCCTGCCTGGACGAGCGTTTGCTGGCGGTTACCAAGAGGACCTGATGCCTCCGCCGGAAGCACGGCAGGATCTGGACGCACATCGGCAGCGGGTGGGGCAGGATCCCGTACCTCCGCCCGAATCGGCGGCGCACTATCCCTCACAGCAACCCGTTGAGGCTCCGACCAGCGGCTTCGCAGCAGTGAGCGCGCCTTCGAGCGTGACGACGGACTCCTACAGCGAGAGCGTCTCGACCGTAACCATCGATGCACCGGCGAAGGCCGAGTTCGCGCCGGAGCTGCTCGCCCGTCCGGACGTCAGCCCCAGTCCAGTCGCGAAATTCATTCGTATCGAAGCGCCGCGACCGAAGACATTCATGGAACTGCTCGACAGTTCGCTGGCGCTTGGTAGCGACTGAGCCAGACTGATCGGAGCCAGTCTCTCCTTTTGTTTTTTTGGATAGCGGGCGCAGTGCCCGCGGATCGTCATGAAGCTCGCAAGTCGGCGACACGGACGCGACGGATCGCTGATGGTGGTCAGTCGAGACGGGCTGCGGGTGGCGTCGGCCAGCCATATTGCGCCGAATCTGCAGGCGGCCTTGGATGATTGGCCGCGCGTCGAGCCGGAGCTCAGGCGTCGCTTCGATGCGTTGGAGAGTGGCCTATTGCCCGGCCAACCGATCGCGGAGATCGAGCTCACGGCGCCGCTACCACGCGCCTACGAGTGGATCGACGGCTCGGCGTTCGTCAATCACATCTTGCTCGTACGCCGAGCGCGCGGTGTTCTGCCCCCACAGACGCTGCTCAGCGAGCCGCTCGTCTACCAGGGCGCGTCGGGCTGCCTGCTCGGTCCCAATGACGATTTCAGTCTCGGTGACGAGGCCTTTGGCTTGGATTTCGAAGCCGAGCTGTGCGCAATTTTGGGTGACACGCCCCGCGGCACTCGCGCGACGGATGCCGAGCCCTATCTGCGGCTACTGATGTTGGCCAATGATTGGACCTTCCGCAATTTGGTCTCACCCGAGCTGGCCAAAGGCTTCGGCTTTTTCGTGTCCAAGCCCGCGACCGCGTTTTCGCCGTTCGCCGTCACTACCGATGAACTGGGCCAGGCCTTTCGCGATGGCCGCCTGCATCTGAAGCTGCAAACTCGACTCAACGGTGCGCTGCTCGGTGACCCCGATGCGGGTGAGATGCATTTTTCGTTCTTCGATTTGCTGGCGCACGTCACGCAAACCCGCGCGCTGACGGCAGGCACGATATTGGGCAGCGGCACGGTCTCGAACGCAGAGCCTGCGCGCGGCGTGTCCTGCCTCGCAGAGCTACGCGCGCGAGAGATGATCGCGACCGGCAATGCCAGCACGCCCTTTCTGCGCGCTGGAGACCGGGTCGAAATTGCCATGTTCGACGACGCGGGCAAGAACGTATTCGGCTCGATCGCCGAGCGCGTGACGGTTTGAACTCGCCTCCAGCGGAAAGCGTGCTCGGCAAGTAGTCGGCCCATTTACGCGGCGCGTCGTGGCCTGCCGTTCGACGCCGCGCGGCGCACCCAAACCGACAAGCGGACCGCGAGTAGGCTAGCGCAGCCTGCAAATAGGCGTACTTTGAGAGGATGGCAGAGCTCGAACCGCTCGGGATCCTCGGCCTGGAAGGTGTGCACTACTACGTGCGCGACTTGGAGCGCAGCACACGCTTCTACGTCGATCGCTTGGACTTCGCGGAGGTCGCCGAGAGCAGTGAAGCGCTCAGTGAGGGCGGCCGCCAACGTTCGCGCGCATTTCGCGCGGGTGACTACCTGGTGGTCTGCTCGACGCCACTGGGCGAGGGTGGTCGCGCGGATCGCTTTCTGAAGAAGCACCCGGACGGCGTGGGTACGCTCGCCTTTCGCGTCAGTGATGCGCAGCGCGCGTTCACGCTGCTCGACGGCCGCGGCGCGACGCCGATCAGCGAGGTCGAGACGCACAAGGACGACGGCGGCACATTGAAGACATTTTCCATCACCACGCCCTTCGGAGACACGACGTTTCGATTCGTGGAGCGCCATGGATATGGCGGCTTCTTTCCCGGTTTCAGTGAGCTGCCGCGGGCGCGCGCGAGCCAGAACCTGTGCACGATCACGGGCGTCGATCACATCACGTCCAACTTCCAGACCATGTCGCCCGCGCTGCTTTGGATGGAGCACGTGCTGGGCTTCGAGCGCTACTGGGATGTCGAGTTTCACACGCGCGACGTGGGCCGCGTGAAAATGCGAGACGGCTCCGGCTTGCGCTCGGTGGTGATGTGGGACCGTCAATCAGGCTTGAAATTCGCGAACAATGAGCCGTATCGCCCGAACTTCAAGGCCTCGCAGATCAATCTGTTCAACGAAGATCACCGCGGGGACGGCGTGCAGCACATCGCGCTCGCGGTCAGCGACGTGATCGGCGCGGTTCGCGCGCTGCGCGCTCGCGGGGTCGAGTTCATGCGTACACCGCCCACCTACTACGATGCGTTGCCCGAGCGGCTGCGGGCGCTTTCGGTCGACACGATCGACGAAGACATCAGCACCTTGCGCGAGCTCGAGCTACTGGTCGATGGCCACGGCCTGAACTCGTATTTGCTACAGATCTTCCTCAAGGATTCGGCTGGCATGTACGGCGCTCGTGAAGCCGGTCCCTTTTTCTACGAGTTGATTCAGAGAAAGGGCGACAGTGGCTTCGGCGCCGGGAATTTTCGGGCCTTGTTCGAGAGCATCGAGCGCGAGCAGGCCGGCGAAAGGCGCGAGTAAATGCTGGAGCGCCGGAGCTTCGGGGATCTGCCCGCAAAGCCGCATACGGCGCTGCGCAGTGTGGGCACGGGCGCCTTGCGCTACGAAGAGTGCATCACGCGCGCCGGCTTCGACGGCCCGTACAGCATCGTGTACCACGAGCAGAGACCGCACGAGGCCGAGCCGATCAGCGTGACCCACGGCTGGGAGCTACTGGGGGGGCGACCGCAACGGGCCCTCGTGCGCCACCACTTTCGTAGCTTCGAGCAGCGAAAGCGAGCTGGCGCGCCGCTCGACGCGCGCGTCCCTTTGCTCGAAAATGACGACTTGGTGATCTCGGTGCTCGCACCAGACGCCGAAGATCCGGCGTACTTCGTCAACGCCGACGGTGACCAGCTGTTGTTCGTGCGTGAGGGCGGCGGGCTACTCAAGACCCAGCTCGGAGACTTACGCTTTGGGGTCAACGACTACGTCTGTTTACCGCGCGGGCTCTTGCATCGCTTCGTGCCAGACCCTGCAACGGTCCAAGATTGGCTGCTGATCGAGAGTGTGGGTGCGATCGCGATCCCCCGACAATATCGCAACGAAATCGGGCAGCTGCGCATGGACGCGCCGTACTCCCATCGTGACTTCCGCGCGCCAGAATTCAGCGGTCCGAGTGACGAAGGCATTCGCAAACTACTCGTCAAACGTGGCGGCTCGTTCTTCGGTTTTCGCTACGCGCGCTCGCCGCTCGATGTCGTTGGCTGGGACGGCACGTACTACCCCTTTGCGTTCTCGATTCTGGATTTTCAAGCCAAGGTGGGCATGGTCCACCTCCCGCCCACGGTGCACGCGACCTTCGCCTTCCCGGGCGGTCTGGTGTGCAGCTTCGTGCCGCGCCCGCTCGACTATCACCCGCAGGCGATGGTCTGTCCGTATCCACACTCGTCGGTCGATATCGATGAAGTCATCTACTACGTGCGCGGCAACTTCACTTCGCGCAAAGGCATCAGCCCGGGCAGCATTTCACTCCATCCGGCGGGCATTCCGCATGGACCCCATCCGGGTGCCTACGAAGAAACCGTGGGCGGAGGACGTACGGAAGAGCTGGCGGTGATGCTCGATTGCGCGCGGCCGTTACGAGTGACGAGCGCAGCGCTGGCGATCGATGACCCGAGCTACCATCACAGCTTCGTCGATCCGGGCGGCAGCCACTCGATCGGCTGATCGCGCAGCCAGGTGCGTTGACGACGCGCAAACACCCGAGTTGCGCGAAAGATCGACAGCTCGAGCTCGGCTCGGTCGATGGCTGCGCCGGTTTGCAGCGCAAGCGCGACTTGCTTGTAGCCGACGGACGCAAACGGCCGACTGTCGACGTAGCCACGGGCCAAGAGCTCGCGTGCTTCCTCGACCCAACCAGCGGCGAGCATGGCCTGACAGCGCGCGCGAATGCGCAGATCGAGCTCGTCCTTCTCGCGCCGAACGCCCAGCAAGCGTGCGGTGTGACGCGAGGTCTTGAACCCGTGCTGTGCTTGCCATTCGCTCATGCGCACACGGGTCAGCTCGTAGACCTCCAGCGCGCGGCTGACGCGCACGAAGTCGTTGGGCGCGAGGCGCTGAGCCGCTTCCGGGTCGACGCGCGCGAGATCGGCATGCAAGCCCGCGCGTCCGATTTCGCTGACCCGCGCGTGATGCCGCGCGCGTAGCTCTGGATCCGCCGGTGGTGCCGGCACGAGTCCATGAATCAACGCGCGCACCCACAAAAAGGTGCCTCCGCACACGATCGGCCGCTTCCCTCGCGCGCGGATATCGGCGATCGCGAGCTCTGCCAGTTCGGCGAAGCGCGCCGCGTCCATCGGCTCGTTCGGTTCGATCACGTCAATCAGATGGTGCCGCGCTCGCGCTCGCTCATCGCTGCTCGGTTTGCCCGTGCCGATCTCGAAGTGGCGATAAACCTGCACGCTGTCAGCGCTCACGATTTCCCCTTCGTGCCGTTCACACAGCTCGATCGCGAGCGAGGTCTTGCCCGACGCGGTGGGACCCACGACGACCCAAAGCGGGTCCTCTGGCTGAGGTTCGACGAGCATCTGGGTCTAACGCCGTCCGACCTTGCGCTCGAGCTCGGCCCAGCTCAGAAACGTCACGACCGGTCGCCCGTGCGGACAATGACCCGCAAAATCGGCTTCATCCAAGGCCTCGAGCAGCGCTTTGGCCTCGTCCGGCGCGAGCGGGTCGCCCGCACGGATCGAGCCGTGGCAGGCCATGGTGGCTAGCGCGAGATCCACCGCGTCGGAAAAGCCGCGCCCACCCTTGCGCGATACTTCAGCCAGTAGATCGCGCAGCAACCGTTCTGCGCTGGCGCGTTGTAGCAGCTTCGGCACCGCGTGGATGCTGATGCTCTCGGGCCCGCGCACGCGCACATCCAGTCCGACCTCGGCCATCTCTTGGCCGCGTTGTTCGATCAGCTCGACCTCCGCGGGCAGCACCTCGAGCGTGACCGGAAAGAGCAATGATTGAGAAGGCACGGAGCGGCTTTGGTACTGGTTGCGCAGGCGCGTGAAGGTGACACGCTCGGCGGCCGCGTGTTGATCGAGCAGGTAGATCCCCTCGCGACTCTCACATAAAAGGTAGGTTTGGCGCAGCTGCGCGACGAACGTCAGGCTCGACCAGGCAATCTCGGACTGGGCTCGGCCGGGCAAAGCCGACGAATCGCTGACTGCAAGCAGGGGTGGAGCGAGCGCGAGCAGCAGGTCGCCGCTCGAATCATCAGTGGCCTCGCTGACGCCGAGCGAAGCCAATGAAGGCATGCTGAACGGGCGGGTTTCCGGCGGAGTTTGTGCGGATTTGGGCTGCGTCGGCAAAGACCAAGCGCGTTCGCCTGGCGACGCGCTGGGCGCCGCGAGGGGAGTCGAAATCGGCGCATCCGGGCGCGGCTTGGCCCAGGCATTGCGGCTCGGCGTGGGCAGCGAGAATGCGCCGGCCAGAGCACGCGACAAGGTGCCGTACACCGCGTCCGCGGTGGCGCGCTGGTCGGCAAAGCGCACTTCGGCTTTCTGTGGGTGCACGTTCACGTCCAAAAATTCGGGCGGGAGATCCAAGTACACGACGCCGCGCGGGTAGCGTCCGCGCTCCAGCACGCTGCCGTAGGCTTGCGCGATCGTCACCGCCAACGCCCGATCGCGCACCGCGCGGCCGTTGACGAACAAGCGCAGTCCGCCGGCGCCGCTGCGCGCGTGCTCGGGTCGCGACAAGTACGCTTCGATGCGCAGCGGCCCGCGCGTGCCCTCGCAGCGCGTCAAGTCTTCACCGTCACAGACTTGTGCTACGCGCTCGGCTCGACCGTTCGCGCGCAAAAATTCCCGCACCTGTCGGCCATCGCGCATGAGCGTGAAAGTGACCTCCGGTCGCGTGAGCGCAGCCCCCTCCACGACCTCGGTGACATGCCCCGATTCGGTGCCCGTGGAGCGCAGGAATTTGCGGCGCGCCGGGATATTGAAGAACAATTCGCGCACTTCCACGCGCGTTCCCACAGCCATGCCGGCCTCGCGCAGCACCGGCTCGGCGACGCCTTCGATCGACACCTCGACACCTGCATCGCTGCTTGCCGGTCGCGAGCGCAACGCGAAGCGACTGACCGAAGCGATACTGGGCAAAGCCTCGCCGCGAAAGCCGTAGCTGACCAGATTGTTCAAATCGCCGATGGCCGTCAACTTGCTGGTCGCGTGCCGCTGCACGCTCAGGCGGGCGTTCTCCGCGCTCATGCCCACGCCGTCGTCACTGACGCACAAGCGAGTGACGCCCCCGCCTTCGATCTCGACGTCGACACGTTGTGCGCCCGCGTCGAGCGCGTTTTCAATCAGCTCCTTGACCGCGCTGGCTGGGCGCTCGACGACTTCCCCGGCCGCAATTTGGCTGGCTAGTGCTGGAGGCAGAACGACGATTCGGGTTTCCAAGGTGAGGCAGCGCCAGCATTGCACCGGCGCGGGCTTTGCTCAATGCGCGTTGACCGAGCAGCCCGTCGTCCCTGAATCGCGTCGTGTCGCGGCGCGCCGAGCGCGACTCAGGCTTTCAGCGCCGTGAACTCGCCGGGATCGTGAATGGTGGGCGGATTGGGGTTATTCCCAGCGTGAATGAAGTCCTCCGTCAGGTCGGACATGCCGAAGCGAGAGACCTCGGCCGTGCCGCCCGGCAACGGAAAGCCATCCGGACCCGCCTTCACCCCGAGAGCGTTCATCAAATTGCAGAAGTACTTGTTGATCGGCGCGTTGGCCAGGGTCGGATCAGTTCCGGTTGCTTGGTTCACCCCGTTGGCCTGGTCCGTCGCCGTGCCGTCGGCACAGAAAAACTCACTGTTGCCGGCGGTGAGGTCGGCGGCGCCATCGTCCACGTTCACGGACCAACCGGTCTTGAAGTAGCCCCCGGCGCTGCCTGCTTGAACGATCGGAAGGTTGTTGAGATTGTGGGCGAGTCCATCCGACTGTCCCTGAAACCAGACCGCTGCCGTGTGATCGAGCAGCTTCTGGTCGCCTTCGTCGATGCTGTTCAAGACTCCGACGAGGTGGGCGAACTTTCTTGCGTAATAGTCATCGACCTTGAGCAACATCTCGAGCGCGCCGGGGAAACAATAATCAAGCAGGCCGGCGTTGTTGGTTCGGTGGGAAAGATTGTGAGAATCGATGTCGATGCCCAAACCCCTGAAGATGAAGTTCGACGGGAACTTCAGGAAGATCACCGGGTTTAGCTGACACGCCGCTGCTAGCGCTGCGAGATTGGAATGGATGTCCGCTCCGTCGAGGGAATCGGTGATCTTGGTCGTGAGCAAGTCTGCGTCTTCTGCGGTGTAACGCGATGCCGTATCGACGTTCGCTTGCGTCACACCGAGCTTGCTGGCCTCTGACGGACTGCACGCAGCGAGCCCGACACCCCGTCCGGTCTCGTCCAGCAGCTGCTTCCAGGCCTCGAGCTTGTTTCGATCCGAGCGACTCATATCGGAGCGCTGGAGCGTGTTCAGATCATTCCGGACCAGGTCGATGATGCTTTTTCCGCGCATCGCCTGGTACGTGTCCGGGGACAGCGGACCGTCCTGCATCAGACCCGTGAGGCTGCCGAAGGCCTGTTTGAGACTCAGGCCATTGTGGATCGTCTCGGCGGCAGACCAGGAAATCCCTTGGCCCATGGGCGCGTTGGCCAGCCGAATGAACAGGGGAGTGCCGTTCGGACTGAGCTGTTTCGCCATCACATGATCCAACGAGGGACCTATCGGTTTGGGCGGAAACCTCGACGGAATATTGTTGAGGAACGGCTCGTCACTGTTGGGAAGGACGGGCTGGCAAGTAAAGAAAGACGACGCCATCTGCGAGTGCATGTCGTTGCCCTGTCCGCGCGCCAAGGTGGACGTCCACTCGTTCATCGCGCGGATGCCGCGCGGCAAGAGCAGCTTGTCTGCGAAAGGTGCGAGGTGCTTCAGAGTCGTCGCTTCCAGATCCGCGGCGCTCAGCGGCCCGTGTGATCGGCTCGGAAAGAACCGAGTCGTGATGCAACCGTAGTTGGTGAACATCACGATCAGCCGCTTAGGAGGCGTGAGCGCTTGGGCCTGAACGGATCGCTCCGCGACCGAGCTCAAGAACGGCGCTGCTACGCAGGCGCCTCCCAGGCCTCGCAAGAACACTCTTCGGGTGACGTGCTTGGTCATGAACTACCCTTTCTCCGCTCGGCCAACACTCCCAGTATCGCAGACTTCAAACATGAAGTCGCCGTGATCCGCGGCGCTTTCAGCAGCTTTTTACGTGCTTTTTGTCACGCCTGCAGTCTGGAATCGGGCGCTCCAGCTGGAAGAGGTCGCCGCTTTCAAGTCGTGAGCTAGGACGAAATTGCGGTGACGCCCTGGATCACGACGCGAGCGGTGCTCACCAACAGCTCCTCTTGTTCGTGCTGAGTCAGCGAACTCAACGGTCGAGCGGGCGCGTTCAGCGCCTGAAATGAGGCGAGCTCGGCGTGTTCTTGAAACAAGCACGGGCGCAAAATCAGGCACAGGACGCGGAGCCCTCGCGCTTTTGCGGCTTGGAGCAGTACTGGCAGCTCGTTCTCCGCGATGAATTGGGAAGCGAGGAAGTCACTGCTCACGAGCAGGATAGCCACTCCCGCTCGTCGTAAGGCTGCTTCGAGCGTTGCTTGCCATTGGCTACCAGCGACGAGCTTCGTATCATCCCAACGTGAAATCTTGCCTTGGCGTTCGAGGGGAGCCAGATGGACTTGGAGTCGCTTCAGCCATTCGATGTCCTGGTGGCTATAACTGATGAAAACTCGGCTTGGATCGCGCGGCTCGCTGAGCTCGTCTTCGCCGCCATCGGCGCGATCCCGAGTGCGATCGGCAGACCTAGGCTCGGTAAAACGCCGGATTTCGGACAACCCGATTTCACCGGACTCCGCCACCAGCGCCCCATGCTCGAGTATCGTGCGCAGCTCGCGAACATTGCCGGGGAACTCATAGGCCGAGAGCCGCTCCAGCACGCCAGCGCCGAGCCGCGCATTCAGGCCCAGTTTCACGCGTAGATCATTCAGAAAGTGTTCCGCGAGAAGCGGAATGTCTTCAGGTCGTTCGCGCAACGGTGACATTTCGATGTGCGCCACCCGAAGCCGATAGTACAGGTCCGGACGTAAGCGACGCTCCTCCGTTGCGCGCAGCAGGTCGGCGTTGCTGGCGGCGATTACGCGAACGTCGACGCTGATCGCTTTATTTTCACCCACGCGCCGGATCTCGCCATCTTGAATCGCGCGCAGCAGCTTGGCCTGGAAGGACGGCGTGGTCTCGGCGATCTCGTCGAAAAAGATCGTCCCCCCGTCGGCCTCTTCGAATAAAGCCTTGCGCGCGCTGGTGGCACCCGAAAATGCCCCTCTGGCGTGGCCGAACAGTTCGCTTTCCAATTGAACTTCGCTGATGGCCGCGCAATTGACGACCACGAATGGATGTCGTGCGCGCGCGCTGTTCGCGTGCATGGCCCGTGCAATCAGTTCCTTGCCGGTACCACTTTCACCAGTGATCAACACGGGCGCGTCGGTCGCTGCGAACTTGGTCAGACGAGCGAGACCGTCACGGATGGCTCCCGACCGCCCCACGATGTTCTCCCCTTGGTAGCGCTCCCCAAACTCGCGCGCGAATAGCAGGACTTGTCCGTGCAGTCTGCGGCTCTCGACCGCTCTGCACACCTTGACGATCAGTTCTTGCTCGGAGAATGGTTTTTGGAGGTAGTCGAAGGCACCGATGCGCATCGCGTCGACAGCGCTCTCGATGGTGCCGTATTGGGTCATGACGAGCACCTCGGTCATCGGTTGCGCGTTCTTCACCGCGCGCAGTACGTCCAATCCGTCGATCTCACCCATGAGCAAGTCGGTGATGACCAAGTCGAAAGCGCCGCTTGCGCCGCTCTCGATGCCCTGAGCACCGTCGGCTGCCTCTTCGACCTCGTAGCCGCCGCCGCGCAGCATCATCGCTATCGTCGCGCGTTGGTTGCGCTGATCATCGACGACTAGGATTCTGCCTTGCCGTTTCGTGCGATCTTTCTCCACGCCCACGATCTCCCGCGACTCCAAAAGACCTTCGTCCGTCGCGATCTGAGCTTAGCGCTGCTCCGGGCCGGGCTGCGTTCGAATGATTGGTGATTTGAACCGAAGCGCTTGTCGCCGCGCGGGAATGTTCTAGAGCAGCGGGGGTTGGATGTGCCTGCCAGAGACCACGAACCGACCGCGCGCAGGGCCATGGGCGGGCGTCGCACTTCGAATGCGGGAGCGGGCGGAGCGCCGTCCCGGGCATCGTCCTGCGTGAACCGAGGCGGGTATTTCGGGCTGCGGTTGCCGTGTAGTCCAACCGGGGTCGTGCTCCGGACCCGCCGAGGCGGCGAGCGTGCTTTCGGCTCGTGGGTTTCAGCGACCGAGCCCGCTTCTACCTCGATCCGCGCCTGCCCGCAGACGCGGAGCTGCCGCTGCTCGGTTATGTCGAGTGCCCGCTCTCTTCATGATCTCGTTGTTTGATGGTCACGATCGCCCCCGCGTCGGACTCAGCCTTCGGCGTCTGAGTCCGGCACCCAGCATCAACGTGGGGTGCGTGGCTGGATCGCGATCGCCCCATTCTCAAGCCCGAGTCGCGCACGTGCACCGGCACTTTACGTGTGCCTGGTCAATCAGGGACAGACCCTAGGTCGAGCTAAAGCAAACCAGCGCGCATCGCGGCTTCGGCTAGGCCGCCGCCGCTGGTGTGGTTCGCCTTCAAGATGTCCGTCGCGGCCGCCTTCACCGCCTGTGGCGCCTGAGCCATGGCGAAGGAACGGCCGGCGCGGCGCAGCATCGGAATGTCGTTCAGCCAATCACCGACGGCGACCACCTCAGCGGCGGTCACCCCGTGGTGGCGCGCAACCCAATCGATGGCCGTGCCCTTGTCGACGCCCGACGCGCGCACGACCAAGCCCCAGATCCCGGAGAAGCCGGCGCGACCGACCTCGAACGTCACGCACTGCAGGTGCTGGTCATTGCTCTTGATGAACGACTCGGCGCCGCGGATCTGATCGGGAGTGCCCAGCGCCACCAACGCGGCCAGGGAGGCGCCGGGGTCACGCCAAGCGTCCAAGTCGGCCAAGCGATCCACCTGCTGCGTGCGCTCGGTCCAGGTGCTCACATAGTCGAGGTATTGCGCGCCGTGTTCGTCGTGGAACAGCCGGTCACCCGAGAACGCGAACACGGCCGGCCGAATTCGGCCCAGCGCATCGAACAGCAGCTCGGTGGCGACGTCCGAGAGCGGCGTGCTGTGCAGCTCGAGATGATTCGTCGAATCGACGATGTGACTGCCGTCGATGCACGCGACGGGACCCAAAATGCGCAGTGATTCTGCGATCTCGCGGGTCCCGGAATACATACGCCCGGTGCACAGCGTGACTGGCACGCCGCGCGCTATCAGTGCTGCGATGGCCTCTGCGTCGCTCGGGTGCACGTCCCCGTCAGCGCCTAGCAGTGTCCCGTCGATGTCGGTGACGAAGACCTTTGCCACGCTTCCCATGAACGGACTGAATTTACGCAAGGGGCTGCCGCGAGGCGACCCCCAAAACGTCAGTTCGCTTGAGTGGCCGGAGCAGCGCCGACCGGATACACGGACACGCGCTTCTTGGTGCGCGAATCGTGTTCGTAGGCCACGGTGCCGTCGACCAAAGAGTACAGCGTATAGTCGCGACCCACGCCGACGTTGCGGCCCGGGTTGATGGTCTGGCCGACCTGGCGAACCAGGATGCCGCCAGCGCGAATTGCTTCGCCGCCGTAGACCTTCACGCCGCGATACTGCGCGTTCGAGCCACGACCGTTGCGCGTAGAGCCGCCGCCTTTTTTATGTGCCATTACGCGGTCACTCCAGTGAGGCCCGTGATCTTCACGGCCGTGTAGTTCTGACGATGCCCCGCCTTCTTGCGCGAGCGCTTACGCTTGCGAAACTTGAAGACGATTAGCTTCGGACCACGGAGCTGACGAACGATCTCGCCCTCTACCGAAGCGCCGGAGACTAGCGGCTTGCCAAACTGCGGCGCGTCGCCGGAGACCATGAGAACCTGGTCGAATTTAATCTTGGTACCCGGATCGCCCTTGAGGAGCTCAACCTGAACGGTTTCGCCCTCTGCGACTCGGTACTGCTTGCCGCCAGTGCGGATAACTGCGTAGGCCATGGGAATGGGGCGCGGAACCTAATTCATACCCAGCAGCCAAGCAAGCACTCAACCGTAATTCTCTCACTATAAATCCTGAACCGGTGCGCAGGGAAGGACGATCTGCGGTAATTTGGCTGCTTTGGCGGTCAGCACCGTCCCCGGCTCCCCGGCTCGGGCAAGCGAGGCACGAGAGGAGGAGGGCGAGAGCGGCCTTCTGGGCGCTCGGTCGATCTGGTCGCGCCGCAACTGGCGCAAAGGGCGTAACGGGCGCCGGCGATCACCCAGAAGCCGCTGAACTAGTCGCCAAGCGACGTTGCGAGCGCCCGCGCCACTTTGCGGCGCCGGCCACCGCGGCCTGCGTACAGGGATGGGCAGATCTGATCACCGTCGTTGTGGTTCCAGCGCAGATAGCAAATCACCCGTCGAACTTGATTGTACGAGCGCGAGAACAACGTGAAGTTGCGTTGCCGCTGAACTTGGAGCTCAGCCACCAGCGCCCGTGCTTGCTCGCGTAGAGCCACTGCATCCAGCAGCTGCCTGCCGAGTCGCTCCGCCTCATCGAGTTCGTCCAACTGAAGCCCGCTCCTGGAGGCAATCTCGTCCCAGCTGTCGCGCAACAACGTTGCCAGGCCAAGCAAGCTGAGCGCGAGATTCTTGTAGCCGGCGTTGCCCCTGAACTTTGCAATCCGAGCACCGCTGATGAGGCCGCGGTGGCTGAGCGCCACGGCATCGGAATACATCGTGTCGCGCAGCTTGACTCCCTGCTCGTTGAGGCCCGCCAGTGCTTCGGGCGGCGCCGACGCTGCGACGAACTTCGCATGAGCGTGCCCCAGTGCGAAGGTGCGCACCTGCAGCTGGTCCAAGTCTGAGATGTCAAAATCCGGCAGCTTCGCCGCCTGCTCGCGGTAGGCAAAAATCTTGGGCAGGGCCTCGAGCACCGTGGCCATGGCGCTGGCAACCTCGATGTTCACGGGGACTAACTCGTCCTTGCCGATTGCTGTCGCGTCCGACAGTGCTTGGTCAAATGCCTCTCGATACTGCAGAAGCTGGGCTGCGGTTTCCGCCGCCTGGGCTGCGGTTTCCGCCGCCTGGGGTGCGGTTTTCGCCGCGGGTACTGACCCTGCGCCGGGCAAGCTGTCAACCGCGCTAGGCGCATCACGCCCTGTCTCGCTTGGCACTTTCAGGTCTCTGCTGGGACTAGCCGTAGTTCCGGGTTGCACCCACCCTCATCGGTCGCAGCGCGGCCGTGTTGCGTAAGAAATGAAATTCCCACCGCCGCCGCGTCGTCCACCCAGGCCCGGGCGAGTGCCCGACAAACTGCTCCGAGCCGAGCGGACTATGCGTTGCGTGAGCAGCTGGCTGCCTAGATCGTGAGTTGGTAGAGCGACTGGGCAGCTGGCTGCTTGGAACAGACGCCGACTGTCGATGTGAGCAGCTAGCTGGTCGGAACATCGGTCCACGCGAGACGCTCAGTTTGTTCGCACGGTGAATGCCAATCGCGATCCTTTTCGTGGTCGTCTCTTGTTGCGTGAATCAGTTTGAAGGTGTACCGATCAATCGGCGGGACGCAGTGCGGGTTCGAACGCGAAGCGATCGGGAAGGCGTTGTCATGTTCAAGGAAATCGCTGTGGGCTTGAGGTTGCGGGTTGCGTCGGTGGGCGTGGGGTTGGCGGCTGCGGCCTGTTCGGCAGTGGCAAGCGATTTCGAAAAAACGAGCAGCGTTCAGGAAGCGTTGACGCTGACGGTGCCTTATCGCGTGCGGGCGATCGACTTCACCTCATTCAAGGACAGCGACACGCTGCACGAGGGCAACTGCGGCGGCGGCCCGGTCGATCAGCAAACTGTCGCGGACAACGGCGCGACATGCGGCGTGGCTTATACGAAAGCCGGGGAATGGCTCGACTATTCGCTGCGGATCGCGGCCGCGGGGAAGTTCAATCTCGTTTCACGCGTCGCCAGCAACGCCGTCGGAAAGACCTTTCGTCTCTCGATCGACGGCGTGACGGTGGGCGGCTCGCAGTCGGTGCCGAGCGCCGGTTGGGCAAGCTTTGCCGATCGCCCACTCACTGACGTGGCGCTTACCGCCGGTACCCACACTCTCCGCGTGCTGTTCGAGACCGGCGATACCAATCTAAACTATATCGACGTCACGCCGGGCACGGCGAGCCTGCCCCAACGCATCGAGGCCGAGAATTACCAGCGCGCGTTCGAGAGCACACCCGCGTCGAACTCCGGTACCGGTTGCAATCGCGGGGATGGGGTCGACAAGGAGCCGACCAATGACGCGGCGGGCGGCTGTCTCGTTGGCTGGGCCGCGGCTGGGGAATGGCTGGAGTACGACGTCGTCGCGCCGCAAGCTGGGTTATTTGACTTCAGCGCGCGCCTGGCATCCGGAGTTGCCGGGCGCACGCTCCAACTCAGCGTAGATGGAACGCCGATCGGCTCGTTCCCAGCACCGAGTACGGGTTGGACTGCGTTCGAAGATCGCACGCTTCAGAACGTCAGTCTGAGTGCCGGTTCGCATGTCGTGCGTGCGCTGTTCGTTCAGGGAGACATCAACCTGAACTACCTGGACATCAGCCTGCACCCAGTCGTCGCGGGCTACTCGTTCGGTGCGACCGTCAGCTACAATGCCTTCGTCTTCCAAGACTTGTCGGTCGCACCCTCGGTGGCGGGTCCCGTGGCTGCTGGGCGCGATATTTCAAGCCAAGGGTTTAGCTACAATACCTTGGCAGCGGGCCCGATCGGAGCACTGGCAGGGCGCAACTTCAGCGGGGCGAGTGGCAACGTTCAGCGCGACCTCGTCTACGGCGCAGCGCTCTCGTTGAACAACGTCACGGTCGCGCAGGGCACGAGCCGCAAAGCCACGCCGGTCGATTTCGCGGCTGAGAAGGCGACGCTGGATCTGCTCAGCGCCAACCTGGCCAACGTTGCCGCCAACGGCACCACGGTCATCTCTCCGAGTGGCACGATCTTTAGCTTCACCGGTACCGATCCGTCGCGCAACGTGTTCAGCGTCAATGGCGCGGCGCTCGCAGCTGCAGATCAGCTCAATTTCTCGGTGCCAGCGACATCGACGGTGATTGTGAACGTTACCGGTACTGCGGCGGTGTTCGAGACGGCCAGCATCCAGCTCGCCTCGCTCGTTCCGGGCCATTTGCTGTGGAACTTTCCGCAGGCCACCACGGTGCGGGTGACGCAGACGGGCTTCAAGGGCACCTTACTCGGGATCAACGCGGCCGTTGCCATGAGCAGCGCCTCGCTCGACGGCGTGCTGCTTGCTGCATCGCTCACGGGCAGCAACACGGGCATCACGTGGCAACCGTTCAACGGCTCGCTCACCGTGTGCAGCGTCGCCGCGTTAACGATCGTGCCGGGGAGCCCACAACTCGCCGGCACGCCACTCGCGCTCAGCGCCACCGCCAGCTGCGCCGACAACCGAGCTGCTGAATTCCACTACGACTACTTGAACAGCGCCACAGCCCCTACTTGGCGCGAAGTCGCCCCGGGGTTCGCAAGCTCGACTGTCAACTGGAGCACAGCCAGCCTGCCAGCGGGTTCATACCAGGTGCGCGTCGTTGTGCGGCGGGTGGGCGAGGCCTCGCTCAGTGGTGCGTCGGCGACTAGCTCGTTCGTGTTCGATAGCCCAATCGTCATTCCTACGCTGGCGCCTGCGGTCGAGAATTTCGACGGTCTTGGCAGCGCGATCGTCGGCGCTCCCCCCTCGGCCTGGAGGATCGACAAGCAGCTCAATCCTCGCACGCTGGGCACTTTTGCTGCGGCGACGAACAAGACCGAGTTTCGAGCGGGTGCGCTACTGCCCGCGACTGCAGACAACGGCATCTACAATTTCGGCGCTGGCGTAGCCAACGCGCAGGCCGCGAACTACTGGTTGAATAGCACCGACCGCGCCCTGGGCTGGTTGTCCGCGGGCTCGGCACTGGCTAGCGGCGGGACCAAGAGCGGCAATCTGTACGTTGCGCTGCGCGCCCCGGCCGACCAGAATATCGGTGCTCTCGAGATCAGCTACGACATCGAAAAATATTTCGGTGGCACGAATGCCGCTGGCTTTCGCGTTCAACTCTATTCATCGACTGACGGTGGGAATTGGACCAGCGCGGGCAACGATTTCCTGCGTTCGTTCAGTCCGAACGCGACCGACCTCGGCTTCGACCCTGCGCCCGGTCAGACGGTCAACGTCCCCACGAGGGCGCTGGCCGCGAGCATTCCGCGCAGTGCGCCGTTCTATCTCGCGTGGAACTATACGATCGATTCCGCGACGTCGAACGATGGCAGCCATGCCCCGGCGCTTGCGATTGATAGCGTCAGCATCAAGGGCACCAACGCGGCGTGCGTTCCCAATTGTTCCGGCAAAGTCTGCGGTGGCGATCTCAGTGACGGCTGCGGGCAGCAGTGCGCTGGCGTGTGCGGCGGCGGTCAGGTGGGTTGCGTTTCCGACACGCAGTGCCAGGCGGGGCTAGTCTGCGGTGGACACGTAGCTGGCACCGCGGTTGCAACGGTTTGCGTGAGCCCGACCTGCTTGCTCAGTCCTCAGCTCCTCGGCTGCGGTCACTCGGGTGCGCCTTGCGGCCCTTCGTGTACCAGGAACCCAATCTGCGAGAGCAATGACCAATGCCCCACCGGTTACGAATGCGGCGCGGGCAACGGGCACCGCTACGGCGCCCCTGGCGCGAATGTTTGTCAGTTGCCGGCTTGCAAGACCAACGCACCAGCCGTTGGCTGTGGCACCATCTCCGATGAGTGCGGCTTGTGCCAGTGCACTCCCCAGTGCGAGAACAAGCACTGCGGCGATGCCGACTTGAGCGATGGCTGTGGCGGTCAATGCCCCGCGACCTGTGGGGTTGGGGCAACGGCGTCACTGGGCTGTGCGCGCGACTTCGACTGCCAGCCAGGGTCGTTCTGCGCCATCGGGCAAGGCCCACGTTTGGGCTTCGCTGCGGGCTCGAACGTTTGCCTCCCCAAGCAGTGCACGATAGCGGCGGCCAATGACTGCGGCACAGTGCTTTCGTTATGTGGCCTGTGCCCCCCGCCGATGAATAGTTGCAGCGGACGCGAGTGCGGTTCAGATCCGGTCTCGGGTGTGTCCTGCGGGGGTGACTGCGCGGACAACCAAGTTTGCACTGCTACCGGTCGGTGCACATCATTTGCGAGTACACCGCCGATCATCGTTGCTGATGGCGGCAACGCGCATCCCGTCGTGCCTCCGACGAGCCCGCCCGCGGTCGGGCTTGGCGCCAGCCCCGGCTCGTTCAGAGTGACGGAGCAGGGGAGTGCGTCGTATTCAATCCCGATCGATTTGCCGCCGGGGCGTCACGGTCTCGTGCCGTCATTGCAGATTGGTTACACGAGCAGTACCGGTAACGGCACCCTTGGTGTCGGCTGGAGTTTGGATGGGCTTTCGACCATCTCACGTTGCAACAAGAACTACGCACAGGTGGGGCAAGCGAGTCCCGTTCGACTCGACTGGGATGACGCCTTCTGCCTCGACGGACAACGACTGATCGAAGTTGAGCCGGGCGAATTTAGAACCGAGGTGGAGACCTTCGCCAGAATTCGTAGGCTGAGCTTTGCAAATGGTCAGGCCGGCGGCGCTGGTACGGGCTCCGGTGTGTCACCCGAAGCCGCTTCGATCCACTGGTACTTCGAAGTGATGACGAAGGACGGACGCAGGTTGCTCTATGGCTCAGAGTCACAGAGCTGCGGCAACCAAAGGAGTACCTCGTCTGGGGCATTCGTGCGGACATGGGCACTCAATCGCGTGGAGGATCGAAACGGAAATTTCATACACATTGTCTATCGGCAAACGACCACGCGCGACTCGGGCGTGAACACCAGCACGACCGAGCTCGTGCCCGACTCCATCAGCTATACTGGCAACGGAGTCGTCGAGGGAGATCGCGAAGTTAAGTTCGAGTACAGCGATGACCGCCTAGATAAGCTGCTTGGCTACCAGGTAGCAGGAGGTTCCCTTGCTCGAACCTTGCGACTCGAACGCATCAGCGTGCGTGCTTTGGGCGCCCTGGTGCGGCGCTACGATCTTCACTATGAAGCAGGTCCCAACCGAGCCAGCCGGCTTGCCTCGGTCCAGGAGTGCGACGGTCCGAACTCGATCTGCAAAGGAGCGACGACGTTCCGCTACAAGACCGACCAAGGCTTCGATGCCGGTACCCCGTTTGCGCCGGCGATTCCGGATCCGAAATGGGGTGCGCCCATGGCCTTCACGCCCTACGGAATCGCCTTATCGCGTGGGGCCTATGACGTGCTCGTCACGCGCAGCGATAACGGGACGACCGTGCCGATCACGCCCTTGCCGGGGGGAGACTTGGCCGCGCTGCCGCTCCTGGCGACCGGCCCCTTCGGATGGGCAGTGAGCTTCTCCATTACGTTGATAAACCTGTTCGGATCAACCGTGGAGCACAAGGACTGGTTCGTCGATATCATCAACGATTTCGTGCAGCACACCGCCAATGTGCGTGAAGGCAGGGAAGAGTTCATCAACGATGGGATCTGTCCCCAAACGGTTCCCGCGGTTCCGCAAGTCATTCGCAACCCAACGGGCACTGAAGGATTGCACGATACCTGCGAGGGTCAGCCCAAGACGTTGTTCATCGACGTTGATGGCGACGGGGTGCAGGATCGACTTCAATGCTCGACGAACGGGCAACAGATCGAGTTCTACCTAGCGAGGAACCACAACCATGAACCGCCGACCCACGTTCGGAGTCTCCCGGGTCCTGATGGATCGGTTCCCGCATTCAAGGATTTCTGCGCTTCCGAACGAGCTTGGGCGGCCTCCCCGAACTCGGCGACGGAGCCGCCGTTCATCACGGCGTTCGACGTTGATGGGGACGGAACCAGCAACCTCTTAGTCAACGACCGAACTGGCTTCAGTGCCTTGTTCTTCGACGGATCTGTTCCGGCGTGGCACCGACTATCCACCGATTTTGTGCCAATTCGGCTTGCCAACTACTACGTTGCCTTGCTGGATGCCAACGGTGACGGCCTTCGCGACGTGCTCGCGCTGCCGATCTCGGTCAACCATGAGTACCCTCGTCCATTCCTGTGGACGAATACCGGTACAGGTTTCGAGCTCGCGATTGCTACCGGGGATTGGCCCGATATTTGGGCCCCTGACACCACGGCGTACGTCGTGGATTACGACAAAGACGGTATCGATGACTTGATTCAGGCGTGGGCCGTGCCCAAACCGGGCTGTGACCCCCATGCGCAGGTCTGCGAGAACAACGACGGAACGCAGCAATGCAGCCCGACGCCGGCCGCCACCGCGTGCATCAACAAGCAGAAGGCTTGGAGCGAGGAGGCGAAGTTGCCTCACAACTGGAGCATTCGTCGCTTCATTGGCGGCAGTATCACTTCGGAAGAAATTCCCGGTCCAGCCTATCCTGGTGCCATTGGAGACTTCGACGGAGACGGAAATCTGGATCTGGTAACCCGGAAACCTGACAACACAGGTTCTTACTTCATGCATCACGGCTCTGGGCGCCTGCAAAATGCGCTCGAAACCGTGACTGACGGCCTTGGGCGACGAGTAGACGTTCACTATGATCGGAAGAATCCCGAAGGCAAATCAACCTATGGCAACAGCACTATTGCTAACGACGTCAGCAAGTGTTCGTGGCCGAACGTTTGCGCATTTCGGCTCGATCAACCGCTGGTTAGCTCCTTCGAACAAAAGCATTCTGAAGAGCCCGGCGTGTGGCAGACTGATGTCGATACTCGATTGAGCTACGGCCTGCTGCTCAGCGATGCTGCCGGCGTCGGAACACTTGGTTTCGATCTACGACACACGACCGTGCGCGATGGGGCAGGCGTGCTGCGCGGCGAGTCAACGGTCGCGTATGTCGTGCCTCTTTCGAGTGCGGGCGAAGTGGCTGCCGGGAGGTCCGCGATTGAGGCGCCATACTATCGAGCGGTGGTGGGGGTTCCGCTCTACACGTACAACGCGGGCGCACACGCGGACTCGACGCTCACTGGCTACGATGACGACTACTTGGAGACATACACCGACTATCACTGGGCTGAGCAGACTTCGGCCTCCGGTGGACGACCCTTTGCCGTCCTGCGAAGGACCGTGAAGTCCGTTTCAGCCTTTTCTCCCGAGAATTTTCGTTCGCTGAAGTTGTCGAGGGCGATTGAGGTTTTCGAAGTAGATGGCTTCGGGAATACGACCTACGGCGCGTCAGTGGCGGAAGACTTTGATGCTGCAGCCTTTAACGCCGCTCCCGTCCCCAACTCCGCTTCGAGTCGATCCGTTCGTCGCACATTCGATCCGTCGCCTGCCGATGTTGCCAGCTGGCTGATCTCGAAGCCGAAGCTCGAAGAAGTGACCGATCAGCCACGCTGCTACGGGGGAGCTTCGTCGTGTTCTGCTGAGGCGCGCTCTCGCCGCGCCAGCTACGACGAATACTATGATTCCGGAGAGATCAAGCGCGCGACGCGCGCAGCCGACGAAAGCGCAGCGACCCGGGTAACCACTTACGACCGAGATTCGTACGGCAACGTCTCCGGTGTCACCGAACGGGACGCGACCGGAATCACCCGAACTGTATCGATCGGGTTCGATACCCGGGGGATCTATCCGATCTCCTATACCGATGGGCTCGGCCGAACCACGCAGGTGAGGTTCGACGAACGCTTTGGAAAGCTGACGGTTAGTCTGGATCCAAACGAGATCGCGCGGACCTGGTCGTACGACGACTTCGGGATCCTTCGCCATTATTCGGGTCCGGACGGACAGGAAGTGGTCGACTACGATCTCGATCAACGGCTGGTCGACGGTTTCAGCGCTAAATACGCCGTCGCTCGGCAGGCCGTCGGTGGTCCTGGAACGATTGAGCGCTTCAATTCTCTGGGGCAGATCGTAAGTCGCGAGACTTCCGGTCTCAAGGGCGCGACCGTCGTTGAGTCGTTCCACTACGACTACAGGAACCGCCTGCAGGTGCGGTTACGCCCGCACCTACCCGGTGACACGTCCCAAGGTGCGGTGCGATTCACCTATGACGGCCAAGACCAGTTGCAGTTTGAGCTCCACCCGGACGGCGTGCTTCTCTCGCACGCGCGCGCGCTCGTTTCGTTGTTGACGCCGGAGTTGAGTTCGCTAGTGCCAAGTTCCGGTGGTGCCGTTTCGGTCATTCGCACGCGAGATGCGGCTCAGAACGCCACGTACCAGTTCTTGGATCGTGATGGTCGACCGGTCCAGGTGCTGGACGCGAACAAGCGGGCCACCAACTACACCTATGGAGCATTTGGCGCTGTTCGCCAAATCGTGGGTCCGAACGGGACGCTCAGCTACGATTACGACAACTACGGTCGAATGTCCTCGTCCTCCGATGCTGCCGTCGGCGGAACAACGAGCGTCAGGTACAACGGCCTAGACGAAGTCGTTTCTACGCTCGATCCTGCAAATCGAGCGACCAACATCCATTACGACGAACTCGGGCGGACCAAGTGGTTCCAGAACGCGGACGGGATTACGAGCTTCACCTACGATGTCGGCGCGAATGCGCTAGGTCGCCTGACCCAGACAGTGGGGCCCACCGGCCAGCAAACGAACTACAGCTATGAGCCGAAAGTCAGCGGCAAGAACCGCGGCTTGCTTGCAAGCATCACGCAGTCTCTGCTCGCTCCAGATGCCATCTCGAGCACGACGCCCACGCAGCTGACGACGACGTACCACTTTGACGAGTTTTCCCGCCTAGAGCAGGTCGACTACCCAGGCGCGTCGGGGTTCGCCGTCAAGTACGGCTTCGATTCGGCTGGAAATGTGATCAGCGTCGCGGACCCCGCAAACTCCGCCAACTTCTACTGGCAAATCAGCGACGTCGATCAGGGCTATCGACTGAAGCAGGAGACCCTCGGCAACGGAGTGATCACGGAGCGTCACCACGAAGCATTGTCCGGTCGCCTCGACTCGATCACGACCAAGCGAGGGAGCGTCCCCATCCAGCAGCTAACGTACGGATATCAGGACCAGAACCTGACTCGTCGGACGAACGTGGCCAGCGGCGTCAGCGAGACTTTTGGCTACGACGCGTTGAACCGGGTGACCTCAACCACCTACTCGAACCGTTCCGGGTCGGAAACAGTCACGTACGATCCTGTGTCGAATGCGATTTCACACAAGGACCCGGTAGGAAACTATAGCTACCATGCCCAAGGTCGGGATTGGGTCCGATCCGCAGGGGATACCCAATACAGTCCGGATGCACTCGGCAACATCAAGACACGGTCTGGACCCAACGTACCTGGTGGCACCCAGGAGTACGTGTACACCACCTTCAACTTGCCGTCGCATGTCTCTCTTCAGAGTGGCCCGACGCTCAACGTCGACTTTGGCTACGACGCGGATGGTACGCGCGTCGTCAAGCAGACGGACGCCGAAACGACGTACTACGCCGGTGATCTGTATCAACGCACCACCTCTGCCAGCGTCACGACTCAACGGTTCATGATCTACGCGGGCGGCCGCGCAGTCGCGGCAGCCACTCAAACATCGAGCTCAGCCCCGATCGTCGTCAGCTACTTGCACGACGACGCGCTCGGCTCGATCGAAACCATCACCGCCAGCGATGCTTCCGTTGTTGCCGGGCGTCACTTCGACGCGTT
This sequence comes from Polyangiaceae bacterium, assembly GCA_035273265.1. GTDB lineage: Bacteria > Myxococcota_A > Polyangia > Polyangiales > Polyangiaceae > PMG-095. The sequence goes on along the minus strand of DATEPG010000575.1, from coordinate 3,199 downwards.
TGGCGACGCCCGAGGTTCGATCTCCACCGTCGATCAGCAACGCTACGGATACACCGGCCAGGAGCAGGATCCCGAGCTTGGACTCGTCAACATGCGCGGTCGGATGTACGACCCGAGGCTCGGACAATTCCTATCGCCCGATCCGGTCATTCAATCGCCCTACGGGCAAGGCTTGAATCGGTTCGCGTACGTCTTCAACAGCCCACTGAACTACGTGGATCCTTCGGGCTTCAGCGCCGAGGAATGGGAGACAGGGCTAGGCCTCGGCGTTCCATACGCCGCTGGTCTGGTGGCGACTCTATGGGCGTCCGGAGGCTCCTCCGGAGCCGCAGTCATGGGCGCCGAGATGGCCGCCACACCCGCGGCGATGGGAGCCGGCGCAGCGGCGACGAGCGTGGCGGAGGTCGCCAACGTGGCGGTCCCCACGGCCGCAGTCGGCACCGCCATCGTGAACCACCTGGTTGCCTCTGGACGCCAACCCGTACGCCAGTTCAAAGCCAAGCCCCCGTCGACCCGCTCCACGCAAGGCCCAAGTACAGCCCGCACGGATTTCGCGAATTCGCCCACGTCGGCAAGGCGCGAGCGGGCGCCTACACGGACGCCAGCCGAGGCACCGCCCGCGAGCAATTCGGAATGGAATGACAGACCGGACTTGAGTCACATCGCGGGCCCGTACGCGCCGGGCTCTATGCCGAGCCGGATCTTGTCGCATCCGATCAACACGGATCAGTCGGCCGAGATGTTTGAGACGGCCATGCAGATCGTCATGGCCATTAACCCCATCGGCGGGCCGGGGCAGCGTCTGCTGACCAAGCTGGGTTCTAGGCTCGCTGCAAAGTTGGCCGCAAGGGGGGCAGCGGAAGCGACTAAGCTCACCATCCAATTTGGCAAGGGTGCGAATCAGGTGTCGCACGCTTTCCGGCACGTGGATACGGTTGGTCTGGAGCGAGCCGCGGTCCAAAGCGCGGTAGAGAAGCATCTGCCGACGGTCGTCTCGCAGCTACAACCTGGCAAGCCGCTGAACCAGATTATCGAGGTCGCAGGCCAACGTCTTCAATATACGGCCTATCTCCTGAAGGACGGGATCATCAATGTCGGTAGAATCCACCCTGTTCCGTGAACCTTCGGAGCCGGAACGTGGGCTGCTCGCAACGGTCGCGCGGCTCGCTACCGATGTAGATCCGGCTTGGATCGAAGGAGTGAAGGTGCGGCCTATGAACGATGGCGGCATGGGCAGCTTGGAGCTTGCGCCGCCGGGGACATCTGGTTCGCAACGTCGCTTCGGTAGGAAGGTCGCGGAGTACCAGTTTACTGATGCTGACGGTGTGGAGGTCTTGGTATCTCTAAATGTAGATACTGATGGCAGGCCATTGGAGCTCGACGTCTGGAAGACCGATTTCAGTCCGCTTGTGCGCATACCGACGTTGGTCGACAGGCGCTCCATCTAATTCATCGTTTCAAAGGTCCGCGTGGGAGCGAGGGGGCCCCCGCGGGCCGAGCCGCGCAGCCGATGGCCGAGCCGCGCAGCCGATGGCCGAGCCGGTGCTTGCTAACTGCGCGTTGAGCGTAAGGTTTCGCTCTGCCCCGTCCTGACGACGTAGGCGTCTCATGCTCGCGTCGTTCGCGAAAGGACGACGATCATGGACAAGGAAGCGGTGATTCTGCGGCGGGATCTGGGGCGCATCGAGACCGGCAGGGGCAGGCGGTATCCGGCTGAGCTTCGGGCTCGGGTAGTGACATGGGCGCGTGGGCGGCGTGCAGCCGGGGCGAGCTGGGAAGAGATCAAGCGCGAGCTCGGGCAACAGTTCGATACCGTCCGCCGGTGGTGTGTGGACGGCGGCGAAACGAAAGCTCTGGTGCCCGTCCGCGTGGTCGCGACGAAAGTGCCGTCGCGCACGCTCAGCGTCGTGTCGCCGGCTGGGTTTCGGGTAGATGGCCTCACGGCAGTGGAGGCCGCGGCGTTGCTGCGCGAGATCGGATGATCTTAGGCACTAGTCGGGCAGTGCGCGTGTTCGCATATCCGGGGCCCGTCGATCTGCGCAAGGGCTACGACGGGCTGTACGGCCTCGTTAAACAGGGACTCAATCGTGATCCACTGAGCGGCGATTTGTTCCTGTTCAGCAATCGTCGACGGCGGGGTTGCAAGGTGTTGGTCTGGGACGGCACCGGACTCTGCATTTTTCAGAAGCGTCTCGAGCGTGGTTGCTTCGCGTCGCTATTCCGCGATGACGGCAAGCCTGTCCAGCTCACCTCCAGCGAGCTGGCGCTCTACATCGAAGGCTGCGAGCTCGTCGGGCGCCGTGCTCTATCACCTGGCGTGGTCAAGCCGATTGCGCTTGCAGAAGAGCGATCGCCATGATCTAAAGAGGGACGTGGACCTGCACCACGAAAACGACGTTGAGCAACTCCGTCGCATCGCCTTGGCGCAGCAGACTCAGATCGAGCAGCTGCTTCGTGTGCTCAACGCCAAGTGCGAAGAGCTCAAGGCGCTGAAGGGCAATCCTCTAGAGCTGCAGCAAACACTCGCGCTGCTCAATCAGCTCCAGCAACAAGCCAAAAAGCAGGCTGAGCAGCACGAAGCACTGAAGGGCAAGAAGTCGAGCAAGCCCCGCTCGAAGTCGGGCCCGACTGAGCAACTTGCTCTACAGATTGATGAGAAAGTGTTCGAGCTCGACGAGCCCGACCGTACTTGCCCGGCGTGTGGTGAGCGGCTCGAGCCGATGTCGGGCCAGTTCGAGTCGTCCGAGATGGTCGACTTCGTCGAGATCAGCTACCGCCTCGTACACGTCAAACAGCAAAAATACGTTTGCCGCTGCGGTGGCTGCGTGGAAACAGCGCTCGGTCCCGAGCGTGCGATCAAGGGCGGGCGCTACTCGCTCGCCTTCGCGATCAAGGTGGCGCTCGACAAGTATCTCGATCACATTCCGCTTGCTCGACAACAGCGCATCCTTGCTCGCCATGGCGTGGTCGTCACGCCGCAGACCCTTTGGGATCAGGTGTTCGCACTAGGCAAACGCCTAGCATCCACAGCGGAGGCGTTGTTCCAACACGCGTTGACGCACTCGGTGATCGGCCTCGATCAAACAGGCTGGCCGAAGCTCGAGGGCAAGGACGAGAAGCCGTGGCAGATGTGGTGCGTCACCGCCCCCGGCATCGTGTGCCACAAGATCCGCGACGATAAAGGCGCTGACACTTTCAG
>DATEPG010000574.1:0-5847 GCA_035273265.1 Polyangiaceae bacterium | reverse complement strand
GCGCCCGCCCCGGCCCCTGCGCCCGCTCCGGGCCCCGCTCCCACTCCCCGCGGAACGGCAACCGGAAACGGCACGGTCAACCTAAACGCCATCCCCCCCTCCAACGTCTTGCTCGACGGCCGACCGATGGGGCAGACGCCGCGCATGGGCGTCAGCGTTCCGCCAGGTCCGCACACGGTGGTGTTCGTGAACGCGGAGCACGGCCGCAAAGCCAAGACGATCAACGTCGAAGCGGGCAAGACAGCCACTGTCGTCGTTCGCTTCCCCTGAGCGCGTCAGCGATCCTGCCCGGGAGCTCCCATGCGGGCACTGACACCACTCGAGCTCGCCGTTGCGGTGTCACTGACCGGCACCGTGGCGGCGACGATGGTCCCGACATTCCTGCGCAACGTGCACGCCTCGCGGCTCTCCGAGCCGGTCGAGGGCCTAAAACGGATCGCCGCACATGCAACGTTGCGAGCCGCGGGTCTACCGCCCGTGAGCGCCTACCCGGAGAGCGCGCCGTTCACGCCTGCCATCACGCCGCGTGGCGAGCTCGTGCTCGATGCGCCGGGCACCTGGGACACCCCCACTTGGCGCACGCTGGACTTCTCATTCGACGCGCCGCACGCTTACTCCTTCGCCTTCGAGAGCAGCAATAACGACTCTCGGTCGACCTTCATCGCGCGCGCCCGTGGTGATCTAGACGGTGACGGTGTGACCAGTAGCTTCGCGATTTCCGGCTCCGTCGAGCGCGGCGCCGAGCCCAAACTCCAGCCCCTCGAGATCAATCGCGAAGTCGAGTGAGCGGCAGCGCCGAACGCCGCGCGCGTTCGCGCGCGCATTCAGGGAGCTGCTTGGAGTGACGCCGCGAGTGTGCGGGCTCCCTACATTGCAAGCGTTGGGGCGGAAGCCTCGAGCCCGCGCTGTCCGCACCTTTGCCACTTCGACTCGAGTACCCGTATACTAGGTCGAAGTACGTAAGATGCATCACTCGCTATCACTCGTGCAAGCTCGACGGACCCTTCAACGCGGCTTGACGCTCGTCGAGTTGATGATCGTCATCGCCATCATCGGCATCCTGGCGACCATCGCCTCCGTCAGCGTCAAGAAGTACATCGCTTCTTCCAAGACGAGCGAGGCGATTCAGATGATTGGCACGATCAAGGCCGCACAAGAGTCGTACAAGGACGAGACGTTCAACTATATGAACGTCTCCCCCGGGATCAGCGCGACCTCCGATTTTTACCCGAACAATCCCTCGCCTGGGCAGAAGAAAATGAACTTCGCGGGAAGTGGGACCGGGCAAGCGAACTGGGCAACCCTCGGCGTCCACGCGGATGCGCCGGTGTTGTTCGTCTATGCTTCCACCGCGGGCATCGCCAGCGCCAAGCCGACAGCCACCGGCAGCGACATCACCGTGGCCAATTGGCCGAGCGCTGCCTTGGGCAAGCCTTGGTACATCGTCAAAGCGCGGGCGGATCTCGACGGTGACGGCGTGAACACCGTGTTCATCACGGGCAGCTTTGCGGGTGAAATCTTCGCGGCCAACGACTAGTCTGCGCGCGTTGCGAGTCATGCACGCTTGGCGCACCAATGTCGTCGCGTTCGCCTTAATCGCCTTGGCCGCGCTTACGGTGAGTCGGCTGCGCCCGCCGTTGAACGCCGCGTTCCTGGGCACCAAGAACCAGGTCGACGTATACACCTTGCCGCCAACTGGGCAACTGACCGCGCTGAGCATTGGCTACCGCTCCGCGCTCGCGGACATGATCTTTGCTCACGTGCTGGTCTCGTCGGGCATTCACTTCCAGGAAAAGCGCGCGTTCGAGTTCGTCGGCAAGTACATCGAGGCCGTCAACGCCCTCGATCCCAAGTTCGAGCTCCCCTATCGCATGGCCGACGGGCTGATCACGCTGCAAGCAAAGCCGGTGAGCATCGATGCTTATCGCCAGGCGCGGCGCATCCTCGAGCGCGGCATGGCCGAGTTTCCATATAGCCAAGGGATGTGGACTTCGGCGGGAATGTTCCTCGCCTACCTGGGGCCCACGGGCAACATCGAAGGCGACGAGTTGGCCGATTGGAAACTGGCGGGCGGGCGAGCGCTCGCTCGCTCGTGCGAGCTTGCGGGCAGCAAGGAGCCGCCGCCCAAACAGTGCATCATGGCCGCCGGCTTGCTCGACAAAGCGGGCGAAGCCGCGGCTGCGCGACAGTTCATCGAGCGCATGCTGGACGTGAACGACGACCCGGAAGTGCGAAGGTTCATGGGCGCGCTACTCGAGCAGAAGGTGGGGGCCGCAGAACGCGAGCAGTTGCACGAGCGCCGCGAGCAATTCAAGCGCGCGTGGACCGCGGATCTACCGTTCGTTTCGCGCGGCGCCGCACTCGCGATCGGTCCGCGTTGGGATCCTGCGGCCTGTGCGGGAGCGGCGAAATGCAGCACCTCTTGGCGAGCCTGGGCAGCGGCAAACGAACAGCCACAAGGTACGACACGTGCATCCGGCAACGCCCCCGGACAGTTCGATAACCACGCTCCTTAGCGTGATTTCGTCAGTTCAGGCCGCAGCACTGACAATTTTAGGCACCCGAGCGAGCGCTCGCAGCGTCACTTTTGGCTCGAAGCCGCGAAATTCAGCAGAAAATCGCATTTCCGGCCCTGATGTGGAACCTGGCACGCGACCTGCTTAGTCTCTGATTCGTAGATTCAGTGACTCGAAAGGTTAGCAAAATCAATCGCTAGCCGTTTCGAACCCTGAACAGGGCTCCGCGGGTATCAGCGGGCCTCGATACAGGTGCGCGCAGGTCCGTTGACCCGATGCGCGCCGGCCTCTGAACCCATGGAAAAGGATATTACACAGATGACTCTTTTGAAGAAACGTAGTGCACGCGGTTTCACCCTCGTCGAGTTGATGATCGTGGTCGCCATCATCGGTATCTTGGCTGCGCTGGCGATCGTCGGCGTCAAGAAGTACATGACGAGCGCCAAGTCGGCCGAAGCCCGCAACTCGCTCGGCACGATGTCTGGCCTCGCGTCCCAGGTTTGGTCGGGCGAGAAGATGGCAGGCGCCATCCTCGCTGACAGCGCGACCGTCGGCACCACTCACCAGTTGTGCCTCAGCGCGACGCTGACGGTTCCAGCAAGCAAGGACTCGATCAAAGGCCTCAAGTACCAATCCAGCTCGGATAAAACCAAGGACTTCAACGTGGGTTCCTCAACCATCGGTTGGAAGTGCCTCGGCTTCGCCTTGGACGCGCCGCAGTACTACATGTACAACTACACCGCGACGGTCGACGCCGCCGTCCCCGACAACAACAAGTTCGCGTCGATCGCCGAAGGTGACTTGAATGGCGACGGCACCTTGTCGAACTTCAAGCGCGATGGCATCGTCCGAAATGGCCAAATCGTGCTCTCGCCCTCGATCGTCGAAGTTGACGCGGACGAGTGATCGACCGGCTCCGTTGAAACCGCAGAAAACGCCCGCACGGACCCGTGCGGGCGTTTTGCGTTGGAACACCCACCTCTGACGTGAAAAGACCTCGCTGGCTGTTCAGTCCGATGCCCGTCAAATCAAACACCCGCTCGCTGGCTCTCTCTCGGATCGCTCGCTACTCGCGTCGCGGCTTCACGCTGATTGAGCTGATGGCAGTCGTGGTGATTGTCGGGATCCTGTCGGTGGCAGGCGTTGCGCTCTTTCGAAAGCAGGTCCTGGCGTCCAAGGGCAGCGAAGCCGTGAGCGTCATCCAAGCCATTCGCTCCGCGCAAGAAGCCTATTTGGCGGAGAACCGCGTCTACCTGAACGTGTCGACCGACAACTCCGGACGCGCTTGGTACCCCAATCCCGCGCCAAACACGACGCGTTATGCGTGGGTGCAAGACGGTCACCCCGACTACCTGCGTTGGCGAGCGCTCGCCCCCCCGGTGAATCGCACGGTGATCTTCGGCTACCTGGTCAATGCCGGCGAAGCAGGCACGAACGTTCCCGCTCTGCAGCTGCAGACGCCGCCCACGTTTGCTTCGCCCATGGTGCTCGGCTGGTACACGATTCAAGCCCGCGGTGACGTGAATGGCAATGGCATCTCCGCCACGTATGCGGCCAGCAGCCTCAACAGCGAACTGGTCGTCGAAAACGAAGGTGAATGAGCGCGCGCAGCTCGCGCGGCCCGCTCACCCCTGCGATTCGCGATCCTCTGAATCGTCCTCACCGAGGCCGAGCTTGGCGAGTCGGTAACGCATCGAACGAAAGCTGATTCCGAGCAGCTTGGCTGCGGCAGTGCGGACCCCGCCAGTCCGTTCCAGAGCCGCGGTGAGCAAGCGGCGCTCGACCTCGTTGACGACTTCGTCCAGATTGCATCCGCTGTCTGGCAGCTCCAGCAGCGTGCCGCCGGGCGCGCCCGCCGAGCCACTGAGTTCCTGAGGGAAATCCCCGAGACCAATGATGCTGGAGCCGGCCAAAGCCACGGCGCGCTCGATCATGTTCTCGAGCTCGCGAACGTTGCCGGGAAACGCGTACGCCTGCAGCCCACGAATGGCGTCCGGCGTGAAGCCAGCCACCTCTTTGCCCATCTCATCCGCGAAGCGGCGCACGAAACGCTCGGCGAGCATCGGAATGTCTTCACGCCGATCCCGTAAGGGCGGCAGAGAGATCCGGATCACGTTCAGTCGGTAATACAAATCCTGCCGAAACTTGCCGAGGCTGACGTCCGACTCGACATCGCGGTTGGTGGCAGCCAAAACGCGCACGTCGATCGGCGTCTCCTGCGTCGCTCCCACCGCTCGCACGCTGCGCTCTTGCAGCACGCGCAGCAATTTGACCTGGAGATTCGAGGGTAATTCACCGACTTCATCGAGCAAGACGGTGCCACCGTTGGCCTCGCGGAACAGGCCCAGGTGTTTGCTCTGCGCGCCGGTGAACGCGCCTTTCTCGTGACCGAACAGCTCGCTCTCCATCAACGCCTCGGGCAAAGCCCCGCAGTTGACGACCAAGAACGGCTTTTCGCGGCGCTCGGAGGCGTCGTGAACGGCACGCGCGACGCGCTCTTTGCCGCTTCCACTCTCGCCGGTGATGAGCACGGTCGTCCGCATGTTGGCGATACGCTGCACGAGATCCAGCACCGCGCGCATGGCGCTGCTGCGCCCGAGCAAGTCCGTATCTTTGAGCTCCGAGACGCGCGCTCGCAAGCGGCGATTCTCGAGCGAAAGCTCCTGCTTCTCGAGCGCCTTGCTGACCAGCATGGCAAGCTCGGCCGCGTCGAAGGGCTTGGCCACGAAGTCGTACGCACCGCTGCGCATCGCGCCGATCGCGTTCTCGACCGTGGAGTGAGCCGTAATCAGGATCACCTCGGTGGCTTGATTGCGCGCCTTGGCCGCGGCCAGCACCTCCATGCCCGAGCCATCCGGCATGGCCAGGTCGGACAGCACCACTGGAAAGGGCTGCGGGTGTTGGCTGATCGCTTCCAGCGCGGCGCGGCAGCCGGGTGCAGAGACCACCGAGTAGCCCTCGCGCCGAAACAGGATCTCCAGCATCTGACGCAGCCCGGGCTCGTCTTCGACGATCAGGAGCTTGACTGAGGGGGGGACTAGCGAAGCCACGAGGAAAAACCCTAACATTTTCGGCGTCCCACGGAGACTGTGCTTTCGCTTGCGAAAGCTTCGGGAGGGCCTAGGCTTTGCAGATACTCGCTTTGTCTTGGATTTGCTTTCGGAACCGAACCTTCGAACTCGGCAGCGCAGCCGGGCTTTTGCTAGCCTGTGCTGCATTTTCCGCGGCATGCGGCAGTTCTGCCGACGCCACTGGCCCAGGCGCAGGGGGCGCCGGCAACCTCGACGCGGGCGCAGGCAGCGGTGGCGAGATGAATGCGGTCCGCATTGCC
>DATEPG010000573.1:0-6165 GCA_035273265.1 Polyangiaceae bacterium | reverse complement strand
TTCCGCTTCTCGACCACTGGCTCCTATTTCGCTGGCTCGGGTTTCTTGTGCAACGGCAGCACTCCCTGTCCCACGTTCCAGGTCAACGATCCGGCGAGCCGCACGACTGAAGATGACGTGACACGTGCCGGGGCGCACGTGGCGCTCTCCGTCACCGTGCTGCCGTTCTTGGAAGCGTTTGCCGGCTTTCACAACCATGCGACCAGCAATACGCGAGGCCGCCCGCAGCTGCTTCAAGTCCTCGGCGACACGAATCTCGGCGTAAAAGGCTTCACCCCGCACACACCGGACGGCATCTTCTCGTTCGGCGGCGAGGCACAGCTCTGGCTGCTCAACGGCACGGGTGGCGTCGGCTTGGACAGCGCCAGCACCAGCTTCGCCCTGCGCGGTTTGGCTACTGCAGATCTGAACAACCGCTCGCGGGTGGATGATCGCATCCCTCTCCGGTTCCACGCAAACATCGGCTACATGTTCGACAACTCCGCCAAGATCGTGAGCACGGTGGAAAACACGGCCCCGCCGCAAGGTCGCGGTGGACCGATTTCACGCATCGAGCGCTTCGGTCTGAACATCAATCGCGTGGATTTTTTCAAGATGGGGTTCGCCGCCGAGTACGTGCATGAATTCGTGCGGCCCTTCCTCGAGTGGTCAGTGGACGTACCGGTCAATCGCCAGGACTACACCTGCGTCGTGAGCAAGGCCCAGGCCAACGGAGATCTGTGCCTGGGCTTGAACCAGGGCATGTCCACCACTCCATCGCGCTTTACGGTCGGCGCGCGGGTCTTCCCCTGGCAAGATCACGGGCTGTCGGTGCTCGCAGCATTCGACGTAGGCACCGGCGCAACCTCCAAATTCGTAGAAGAGATCGCTCCGGAATTGCCTTGGAATTTCTACTTCGCGCTGAGCTACGCCGTCGACACGGTGACGCCCAAGCCGATCATCCAGCAAGTGCCGGCTCCCGCGCCCGTGGCCGTCGCCCCGCGCGAGAGCGTGATCGAAGGCTTGGTGGTCGAAAAGAACACCACCAACGCCATTCCCGACGCGCTCATCAAGTACGACGGCCGCCCCCTGACCGGCATGATCGCCGGGCCCGACGGCACGTTCCGCAGCGCCAACCTCGATCCTGGCACGTACACGTTCAACGTGAGCGCGAACGGCTACCGCGACGGCCAATGCATGGCCACGATCGAGGCACCCGCCGCCGAGGCACCCAAGCCGGCCGCCGGCACGGTGATCGCTCCAGGCGAGCCGGGCTCGGTCGCGGTTCAAGTCCCTGCCGGCGGAGCGCCGCCGCCCGCAAGCTCCACGACTGGCTCGAGCGTAGTCAAGCTGCAGTGCGAACTCGAAGCGCTACCCAAGGTTGGCTCGGTGGTCGGTTCGATCACCGATCCGGAGACCAATCAGCCGGTAAACGGCGCGCATATCGAAGTCACCGATCGACTGAATCGCAAGCTCGACCTCAAAGCCGACGCGAACGGCGCGTTCCGCTTCGAGAACGTCCCGCCCGGTCCGCTCAAGTTCGCGGTCGACGCCCCCGGCTATTTCACCGCCGTGGCCGAGGTCAACGTACGCGCGCGTGAAGAAGCGCAAGCGCGTATGCTGCTCAACAAGCGGCCCACGCAGCCCAACGTGGTCGTCGCTGGTAAAGAGATCAAGCTGAAGAAGCAGGTCCACTTCCAGCACGATTCCGCGGAGATCTTGCCTGACTCACAAGGCATCGTCGAAGAGCTCGCGGAGCTCATGAGCAAGCGCCCCGACATCAAGAACGTCGAGGTTCAAGGCCACACGGACGACACCGGCGCAGCGCCCTACAACCTCCGGCTGAGCCAAGCGCGCGCCCAGGCGGTCGTAGATGCCATCTCCTCACACGGCGTCGATTCCTCGCGCATGACAGCCAAGGGCTACGGACAAGAAAAGCCGCTGGTCCCCAATACCACCGAACCGAACCGCGCCAGGAATCGCCGCGTGCAGGTGATGATCACCGAACAGGGCAGCAAGTAGCGAGTGACCCGCCGGGGTGCGTCGACGTCGGCCCACCCCGGACCGCTTTCTTAGGGCGCCGGAGTTGGCACGCCTTGCTCGGCCAACGCCCAGTGCGTATCCAAGTACGCCTCGATCGTGGTCAGCTCAATTGGAGTTAGAGCGCGCGAGTACAGGATGATCTCGGAGATTTGCCCTGTGAAGTACTCGCAGCCGCTACCGTACAACGTGTGGCCAACGAAATTGTTCTCACGAAGTCCGGAGCTCGGAACGACGGGCAGCGGCATTTCGAGCGTGCCCCACAGCACTACCGCCGATCCGCAAGTCCGCCCGACCAGTCAGGCGATGATTGACCGAGTAGAGGGAGAACCTGGCCTGATCGACGCTGGCGGTTTGGATGTAGGCGGCCCCCACCTCGTACGTCCATTTGCTCTCCCAAGTGCCGAACGAAACGTCTTCGATCTCGCTGCCGTTCGAGAACTCGAGCATCGAAGCGCAGTCGGCCTTGGTTGGTTTGGCCACGACGAAGGCCGCGCTGCCTTTGCTGAAGTCGCCGAAGCCCACGGCAAACTTCAGGAACTGCCCCTGACCATCGAACTCCAGGGTGGGTCGCCCATTGAAGCCGGTGGCTAGGTACGTCGGGCGCACGTTCGCCGTGAGCTGCGTGGCGTTCGTTTGGTTACCCGACTGATCTTGCCAGACTTGGACATGGCCATCGGTCTGCTGAATGCCGCGATCAGCGCGCAACCACAGGGCCAATCCCAAAGGCGGCAGCAGCGGCTCGATCAGCGCGCCACCAGCACCACTCAGGCCCGTCGCGCCGGCACTGGCAGGCGCGCCTCCGCTCCCACCCATCTCGCTCCCGGCTTGGCCTGCGTCCGAGCTGTCGTCACTTCCCGCCCCACCGCCGGCCCCCGCTTCGTCCACGGTTTTGGCGCCCGCGCCGCTGCCCGCGCCCGAAACGCCTCCGCTAGCGGCCGACCCGGCATGGGCTACGAACTGCTCACCACAGGCCGCCGGAGCCAAGCACAGCGCCAAGACTGTGAAACGACTGATGTTCACGATCGCCCAAGGTACTTCGCCCGCGCGCTCGATTCAACCACGCCTCGCTTCGACTGCTATTGCTTAGGCGTTTGTGCTGGCGGCGCGTCTGCCGCGTCTGCCGCGTCTGCCGCGTCTGCCGCGTCTGGATTCTGGGCCACGCGTTCGGCCTTGTCGGTCTCGATCTCGTGCAGCAGCTCTTCGACGCGGCGGGAAGCGTCGTGTCCCGCGTCATAGTGAAAGCGCAGTTCCGGCGAGCGACGCAACTCCAGTCGCGGGGCGATCAAGCGTCGCAAGCGCCCGGCTCCCTTGGCTAGGCTCTTCAGGACCACGGCGCGAATTTTGGGATCTTCGTCGCCGACCAGCAAACGAACGCCAATCCGCGCCGACATCAGGTCGTCCGTCACTTCGACGGTGGTAATGACCACCGCTGCCAGCCGCGGGTCGTCCACCTCGCGTCGCATCAACTCGGCCAGGTAGGCCCGCAGCAATTCAGCGACACGTTTTCCTCGGCGTCCGTCCGTGATCATTCATCGTCTCCAGCCGGAAAATCGAAACCGCCGTCGGTAAAAGCGCCGCGATCCAGCGCTTGCTCGATACCGCCGCGGATACCAGTACCGCCTTCGCCGAACGAGACAATCTCGGTGGCCACGTCCGCGACCAGGGCGTCGTGCGCGCTGCCCGCAAGTGAAGCCACGTGTGACAACACTTCCGAGCAGCGTGCGGAGTCATTCGAGACCACGCTCACGCCCAGCGTTGCGACCTGCCAGCGCGAAAGGTCACCAATCTCGGCAATCGAGACGGGCAGCTTCGCGCGGGTCCGATCCTTCAGGCCCTTGACCACCCGACGCCGATCTTTGAGCGATCGCGCGCCGGGTATCTGCAGGACAATCCGAGCCACGCCAACGAACATTTCTGGGGTTGCCAGGCTCGCGCCTGACCTCACAGGGTTTGCTTGACCTGTTCGATCTCGAACGCCTCGATGATGTCGCCGACCACGATTTCGTTGAAGCCTTCGAGCGCGATACCGCAATCGAAGCCCTCTTTGACGTCGCGGACGTCGTCCTTGAAGCGTTTGAGGCTGCTCATCTTGCCCTGCCAGATGGTTGCACCCTCGCGCAGGAGCCTGACGCCGCCAGCGCGCTTGACCAAGCCGTCGATCACCATGCAACCGGCGACGGTGCCCGCCTTGCTGAGCTTGAAGACCTGGCGAACCTCGGCTTTGCCGATGTTGCGCTCGACCTGGGTGGGCTTGAGCAAGCCCTCCATGGCCGCCTTCACTTCATCCACCACGTTGTAGATGATGCTGTACTGGCGGATCTCCACGTTCTCTTTTTGAGCGAGAGACGCGGACTTTCCAGCGGGGCGTACGTTGAAGCCGATGATGATCGCTCCTGCCGCGACGGCCAGGTTGACGTCGCCCTCGGTGATCGCGCCGGCACCTGCGTGCACCACGCTCACTTTGACCTTCTCGGTGCTCAAGCGTACCAGAGCGTCCTCCACGGCCTCGACCGAGCCTTGAACGTCCGCCTTGATGATCAGCTTCAGCTCCAGCTGATCGTCTTCCTGCATCGCCTTGGCGAGTTCTTCCAAGGACATGGCGCGTTGGCCCGTCGAAGGCGCCAGACTGCGGCGCTCCTTGGTCTTGCGCGTGTCGGCGATCTCCTGCGCCTTCTTCATGTCCTTGACGACGTGAACCGGATCACCGGCGCTCGGCACGTCATTGAGGCCGATGATCAAGACCGGCGTCGAGGGACCCGCCGTCTCGAGCAAACGCCCCGCCGAGTCGTGCATGGCGCGGACTTTACCGTAGGCACCGCCCGCCAAAATCACGTCACCGCGATTCAGCGTGCCGTCCGTGATCAGCACGGTAGCAACCGGGCCCCGACCGCGGTCCAGCTCTGCCTCGATCACGGTGCCGGTCATCGGCTTGTTCGGATTGGCTCGCAGATCGAGCACTTCCGCCTGCAGCGCAATGGTCTCGAGCAGCTGATCGACACCCGCGCGCGTGAGCGCCGAGACGCTCTGGTACAGGGTGTCACCACCCCATTCCTCGGCCACGAGCCCGAGCTCGCTGAGCTGTCGCTTGACGCGTTCCGGGTTCGCGTCGGGTTTGTCGCTCTTGTTGATGGCGACGACGATCGGCACCTTGGCCGCTTTGGCGTGGTTCACCGCCTCGCGGGTCTGCGGCATCACGCCGTCGTCTGCAGCGACGACGAGCACCACGAGATCCGTGGTTTGTGCGCCGCGCATGCGCATCGCAGTGAATGCTTCGTGACCAGGCGTGTCGAGGAAGGTTACCGGACCGTGCGCGGTGATCACCGAGTAGGCGCCGATGTGTTGGGTGATGCCGCCGGCTTCGCCCGACACGACGTTCGTCTTGCGGATTTGATCGAGCAAGCTCGTCTTACCGTGATCGACGTGACCCATGATGGTCACGACCGGAGGACGGGTGATGCGGTCGGCCGAATCATCCAACTCGGTGCCCTGCGCGGCGACGAGTGCGGCTTCTTCGCTGACGGCGATGTCTTCGACTTCCCAGCCGAACTCGTTGGCGACGATCTTGGCGGTCTCGGCGTCGAGCGTGCTGTTGATGTTCACGCCGGTCATGCCGAGGCGCATCAACTTCATCAACACCTCGGTCGCCTTGGCGCCGATCTTCGCGGCCAGGCCTTGCAGCCCGATCGACTCCTCGATGCGCACGATCTTCTTGTGCGCGGAGCGCTCTTGCGTAACTACCGAGCCGCTGATTTTGCCCTTGGGCATCGAGCCGATGCCACGCGGGCGCATGCCACCGCGACCCTGCGGACCGCGGTTGCCGCCCATTTGTGGCCGTCCACCGCCGCCACCCGCTGGTGGGCGTCCTTGGATCGCGCCCGGGGCCTTGGCGTCGTATTGCACGCGCCGCGGCATCGGGCCGCGCGGCACTTGGACTGGCATGGGCACGCCTGGACGGCCCTCCCAAACGTCGATGCCCGTCTTGGGCGCGCTGATCACGCGCGCGGGCGGCACCGAAGGTGCAGCCGAGCTGACGACGGCCGGAGCCGCCTGCACCGGCGGCGGTGTCGGAGCACGGGGGGGCGGCGCAGGCGTGCGCGGAGCCTCGGCAACCGGAGCTGCGGCCACCACCGGAGTCGGAGCCGG
>DATEPG010000572.1:0-3130 GCA_035273265.1 Polyangiaceae bacterium | reverse complement strand
TGCAAGTTGCTGAAACACGCGCCAACAAACAGGGCGTGTTCGACCTTCTCATTCCAGCTGCGCTGAATCCGGGCCCGCAATGAGTTGCATCTTGGTCTCACTCACTCTCAAGGGTGCGCTTGTACTGTAATCACAATCAAGCCAGTTTTGTCGTGGGAAAGAACTGGCGCTCATTCCCCGCACATAATAAGGTTTTCGCGTGATGCGTTCGGGTGCACCAGTCAGCCTCCCGCCTCCAAGTGGGCCAATTCGCGATACCGATTTGGCTGGCGCGTTGCATGAAGTGTCGAACGCGCTGACCGTCGTACTCGGTTGGCTCGATGTCGCGTGCAATCGTCAAGACCCGCACGCGATTCATGAAGCCGTTGAAGTGGCGCGCCTACATGCCAGGTTGGGCCATCAGATTTCTCGCTCTGCGATCGGCGCGGAAGTCCCCGAGCGTGAGAGCGAGCAGCGCTCTGCGCGTTCGGTGCTTTCCGCCGCTGCGCTCGGTGTAGCGCCGCAAGCGGAGCGTCGATCGGTGCGCGTTTTGATTGACTCGCAAGATCCGGGGCATGCGCTCGTTCGGCACGCCAGCCCCGCACTGCAGATCTTGACGAACTTACTGTTGAACGCGATCGACTTCTCGCCCGAAGGCGGAGAGGTCATCCTGAGCGTGCGTGATGTCGGCAGCAGCGTCCTGTTCTGCGTCGCTGATGAAGGCCCGGGCATCGATCCTGAGCGCGTGGCGACACTGCTCAGCGCGCCGCAGTCTACTCGCCGAGGCGGTGCGGGCGTCGGTCTTCGCCACTCCGCGACCCTCGCGCGCAGTCGTGGGGGAGAGCTGCGAGTCGCTCGCGCCAATCCCGGTGCTGCATTCGAGTTGCGCTGGCCGATCGCCGAAGCGCGCTCCAGCGTTCGTCCGTCGCACCAAACCAAATCTCTCGTGCGCGGTGCGCGCGTGCTGGTGGTCGAAGACGATGCCGCCGTCTGCTCGCTGGTGGAGCTCGCACTGGGCGCCCGCGGGGCCGAAGTCGTGCTCGCCGGCTCACAGGCTGAGTTCCACTCCGCGCTGGCCAACGCAGGCCCCTTCGATGCCGCGCTGATCGACCTATCGCCGCTGGCCGGTGAAGTGTCCGAAGCGTTCGACCGTCTGCAAGACGTCTGTCCGGGGATCCCGGTGATCTTGATCAGCGGCGTCGCGAGTGGCGTTCCGGAAGAAGTAATTGACCGGGTCACTGCCTGGGTGCGCAAGCCCTTCGAGATGGGCGAGGTGATTGAGGTGCTCGGCTCCCACCTGGCTCCCAGCTCCGCCTCCGTCGTGCGCAGCCCCCGCTAGCCTCTCTACTGCAACGCGAGCCACCCGCAGCGCAGCGCGTAACGAACGAGATCCGCCCGCGTTTTGAGCTCCAGCTTGTCGAGTGCCCGTGCGCGGTAAGTCTCCAAGGTGCGCGGGCTCAGCCCGAGCTGGTTGGCCATTTCCTTCATCGTCAGACCCTTGGCGAGCAGCAGAACGACTTCGGCTTCGCGATCGCTCAGACCCACCGAGGGCATCCCGGTTGGCGATGGCCGGCGTTGACCTGCGCGCATCAGATGCCCGGCGAGCGCCGGGTCGATGTAGGTTCTGCCGGCCGCCACGAAGCGCACCGCGCGCACCAATTCCTCGCAGGCCGAGCGCTTGAGCGCGTAGCCGGTTGCACCCGCGTCGAGAAGCAACCGCGCGAACGACACCTCCTCGTGGACGGACAGCGCCAGGATCTGAATGTCTGGACGTAGGCTCCTGATCTTTCGAGTCGCCTCGGCCCCACTCAAACCGGGTAGGGAAACGTCCATCAAGATCAAGTCTGGCTCGAGTGTTTCCGCGAGCTCCACTGCCGCCAGCCCGGTCTCTGCTTCGGCGATAATCCTAAAATCCGCTTCTGTCGAGAGCAGCGTCTTGAGCCCCGCACGGACAACTGGGTGGTCGTCCGCCAGCATGAGCCTGAGACAGTTCGCCTTTGTCGATTCGTGTTCAGTGTGCTTCATGACCTGACTGCAACTAGAACTCGCCCGGTGAGCCGTCGACTCTAGTGTGGAATGCTTTCGAAAGCGAGAGTGCTTGTCAGGGGTTTCCCGGACATCGGGCACCTTCTACGGACATACTGGCGCTCATTGGACTGACATAACGTCGATGAGCCAAAGATCAATGCATCTTCACGAGTTCATGTCCCGCTGTCGCCACGAAATCCTCGCGGCCTGCTATGCCGAACTCGGCGAGGCTGAGCGAAACGAGCGCTTCGCGAACTATGTAGATGAATTTTTCGATGAAATGTTGCGGGCAATTCGTCGAGATTCTGGCATCCCGGACTCGCCCTCCTCACTACCGGACTCCAGCGAAACCGCTGCACGCTTCGGTGCCGATAGCCAACGTGCGGGCTTGCCAGTGACCGAAATCCCGGTAATTTTTGCGGCCATCTCTCAAGCATTGGGCAACACGGGCGAAAAGTACGAGCTCAGCATTTCGGCTGAAGAATACAAGCTGCTCCATCGTTGTTTGGACGCAGGCATCGCCACGTCGATCGAAAACTTCTGGCGCCGTGACAAGGAACGCGAAAATCGCCTCATTACCGAGCGCTTCGGGTTCATGGCTCATGAGCTCCGAAACGCTCTGGGCAACGCCAATCTGGCCTACAAGTTGCTGCGTGCAGGCGCTCTCGACGTCAATGGCCACACCGCTGAAGTGCTGGGGCGAAACTTGATCCGTATGGAAGCGCTCGTCGCTCAGTGCTTGGGTAGCGTGCAGCTCGAGGTGGGCGTTTCTCTCGACTTGAAACCCGTGCACGTCGCCTCGGTGCTGAGAGACTTGGAGGCGTCTTCGATCCCCGATCGCGGGGTGGCCATCTCTCTCCAGCTCGACGAATCGCTGTTCATCGCAGCGGACGAAATGCTGCTTACCTCCGCGGTAGGCAACCTGCTTCACAACGCCGTGAAGTTCTCACCGGTCGAAGGCAGGGTGTACCTGCGCGCGCGCGCTTCGGATGGCCACGCGCTGATCGAAGTCGAGGATGAAGGCGGAGGCTTGAAGCACCAATCGCCCGAAGAGCTGTTCGAACCCTTCGTGAAGCGCCGCGAGGGCAACAGTCACGGGACAGGTCTTGGCCTTTCCATTGCA
>DATEPG010000571.1:0-12490 GCA_035273265.1 Polyangiaceae bacterium | reverse complement strand
CCGAGCAGACCACGCTCGACGTTTGCGTCGCTATCCGAGAGGGCCACGTGGTCGGGGCCAGCGTGAGCTCGCGCCCCACCGACTCCGCGTTGAACCAGTGCGTCAAGCGTCGCGCGTCGTCCCTGCAGTTCCCGTACAGCTCGCGCGTGGACGTCGCTAGGACGCGATTTTAGCGGTCAAGTCGCAATTTCGAGTGATCCCATGGTGGCTCGGCAGGCCTACCGGGGCGCCCAGCGAGCGTCGGTGGCAGATTGCCGTTAGGCATCGCTCTTGCTTAAAGAGGCAATAGAGCTTGCCCCGTATCGACGCCGACATGCCTTCTTCACCCGCCACACCGACGCAACCCGACCCTCTTGCGCTCGGTCCGGGCAAAATCGTGGGCGGAAAGTACCGCATCGACGGTTTTCTCGGGGCTGGCGGCATGGGAGTGGTGTTTAGCGCCATCCATTTGGAATTGGACGCGCCCGTCGCAATCAAGGTCGTGCGTGACGAGTTTGCAGCGAACGAGGCGATCGTGTCGCGCTTGCTGTTCGAGGCGCGCGCTGTGGCACGAATGCAAAGTGTGCACGTCGTGCGGGTTCTGGACGTCGCGCGCTTGGCCAACGGCGCTCCGTACATCGTCATGGAAAAGTTGCGGGGTGCTGATCTGGCTGCCCTGCTCGAGGAGCGGAAGACCATCCCAGTGGCGGAAGCAGTGGGCTATCTGCTGCAAGCCTGTGAAGGCTTGGTCGAGGCTCACGGCGTCGGCATCGTTCACCGCGATTTGAAACCAGAAAACATGTTTCTGGCCGCCACCCCCGAAGGCATTGTGCTCAAGATCCTCGATTTCGGGATCTCGAAAGACATCGGAACCACGATTCGGGAAGGCAAGCGCACGACGCTGACCAAGGGGGGAGCAGCCGTCGGCTCGCCCTCGTACATGGCGCCTGAACAAATTCGCGCGGCCCCCAATCTCGACGCACGCGCCGATATCTGGTCTTTGGGCACGATCTTGTTCGAACTGTTGACGGGCCGCTGCCCCTTCGAGGCCGAGACGGTCGCCCTGATGTATCAGAAGGTGCTGACCGAAGACGCGCCGTCTTTGCTCGACTTCATCCCTGACGCGCCCAGCGAACTCAACACCATCATTCGGCTTTGCCTGCAAAAAGATGCCGACGATCGCTTTCAGACGGTGCAGGAGCTCGCCAGCGCGCTGCGCGGCTTGATGCGGCCCGCTGAGGTTCGACGCGAGCGTTTGGAGTCTGGCGTGACACTGATTGGCGATGGCCGAGTTCGCCCGCCCGGAGTGTCACTGCCGGTAAAGCTCGGCCTGTTCGCGACAGCGACCGTGCTGGCGGCTGCTTCAGTCGCCTTTTGGCAGCTGCAGATCGGGGGCCAAGCGCAACCGCCCGCAAGTCCGCAAGGCGCGTCAGCCGCCACGGTGCGCCCGGCGGTGCCCGCTGCGGAGCCGCCCCGGCCCGCCGTGGAGCCGCCAATGGTCGTGCTCCCCGCCGCGAGCGCAGCGAGTGCAGCGCAAGCGGCGTCAGCCGCGAAGCCTGATCCGTCGCCTCCAGCCGTTCGCAAATGGCCGGTCGCCCCGCGCAAGGCCGGCCCGGTGAGTGCTGGCGCGCGTTACGGGCTGTAATTCGCTGGTTGGAACTGCTGGCGCAACCCTCACCGGTTCTTGATAGGCTGAGGGAATCATGAACATAGCGCGTGCGTTTTGGGCTCTGGTGTTGATCAGCGTCACGGCAGTGGCCTGCGACGACAGTGAAGAGCTGGCGGCGAAAGCCAAAGCTGAAGCTGCCGTTCAGGCAGCCGCCGCCGAGAAGGCTGCTGATGACTTGAAGGCCGAAGCAGGTCGCCAGCTGCGCATTGCCGACGCAAAGGCCGCACCCGCAAGAGCGGAAGCGCGCGCCGCCATTCAGAAGAGCGTGAGCGCCGGCGACCGCACGGCGATGGATCTGAAGGAACGCCTGGCCAAATTGAAGGGCAAGGCGAAAGCGAATGCCGAAGCCGCCTCTGCCGAATACGACAAACGACGCACCACCGCCGAGCGCGATTTGGAAGCACTCAACCAGGCGAGCGGCACGGCCTGGGATACGTTGAAGGCACAAACCGACAAAGACGTCGAAGCGCTCAAGGCCGCACTCGACGCTTTCGTAAAAACGGTCGGGCACTGAACGACTGACCGGTGAAGACGGCGCTTTCATGTGCGGTCGCTACAAGTTGAGCACGCCCGGCGACGAGCTGTGGGAGCACTTCGATCTGCATGGCGAGCAGTTGCCCCTCGTTCCGCGCTTCAATATCGCGCCTACTCAGCAGATCGCGGTCGTCCGCTCACCACATACCCTGGAGCTGATACGTTGGGGCCTCCCGCTCACGAATCCGAAGGCGGGCGGCTTCAACGTACGCGTCGAAAGTTTGGCGGCACCGATCTACCGCGAAGCCATTCGGCAGCGGCGATGCTTGATCTTGGCAGACGGATTCTATGAATGGCGTGCCGAGGGAAAGCGCAAGCAACCCTTCTTGCTTCAGCGCAGCGATCGGCAGCCCTTCGCGTTCGCAGGGATTTGGGCCGAGCAGGCGCTCGCGAGCGGTGAGCTCCTACCGTCCGCGGCGATCCTCACGACGGCCCCACGCGGCGTCGCCGCCCAAGTGCACGACCGCATGCCGGTCATTTTGCCGGCTGAATTCCAGAACCGCTGGCTCGACCCGAACGCGCGCTATAAGGAGTTGCTCGTGCCGGACAGCGATGCGCTGGAGCTCGTGCCGGTTTCGAGCTTGGTGAATTCCGCCAAGAACGACGACGCGCGAGTGATCGAGCCAATCACGCTGAGCAGTTGACCCGCTTCAACGGCCCGCCGGCTGCGATAGACCGCTCAGCCCCGCGTTAATCAGCTGCGCACGCGTCAGCTCGCCAGTGAGGGTGAAGGGCAGGTTCAAATTCAGGCTCTCCCCGCCCAGCGTCGCGCTGCCGTCGAAGCGGTAGGGCACCGCCGCCGGCGAGAGCAGGAACGGCGTGAGCGCGGCCAGGTTCGTCCAGCCGATGGCAATTTGGCTGGTCACCGTGCTCGCGCCCTGCGCCGGAATGCTCGAGGCGGGTTCAGCATGTGCTTTTCCGAGTTCGACCCCCGCGCCAGCGCCGAGCGAGAATCGGCCATCTACCGCGTGCACGATCAGCGGAAAGCGATTGGGATTGGCCACGTCGAAAGTGACAGCCAAAGTCACGCCCGTACCGGAGACCGCCAGCACTTGCGCGCTCTTGGGAGTAATCGTGGGCGGTTTGGGCTTGGCGCAAGCCAGCGCCAGCGCCAACCCAGCCGTAGCTGCCAAGAACGAGCGGCGGACCCAGAAGTGACTCGTCGATTGCATGCTTCATCGAGCACTTAGCACGCGCGGGTCTGCCGCGGGATGAGGCATAGCGGCACTCCGTGCCAAGTTGCCCCACGGTCCGTTTGAATTTTTGGCCTTCATGCAATGGAACCATTCGTGCAGGGGTGTGGCTGCCATGTCTTTCGGAATCTATCTCGTCGGAATTATCTTGGTCATCGCCGGCTTGGTCTATGCCGCGGTGATCCTCAGTGCCCCCGCGCACTGGATAGTCGTCGCCGTCTTAGTCATGCTCGGGAGCGGGGTCGTCACGGCCGTAAGGGCCACGCGCCAGCGCGACCCGGCTGAATGAGCGCCGCCTGCGGCCGCCGCCTGGCTCGGACATTTTCAGTCCGTGCCCGTGATCGCTGTGCTGGATCCCTAGAGCGTGCTGTGTTGCGCTCGGATGGTGGTCGAGCGAGGGCTTCGCCGTGTTGGATGACGATTCCGAGAATGTCGGGCTGAAGCGATTGGCCGTGCTGTTCTCCGCCCTCAGTCGAAAGCGCGGGCTGGAGTACTTCGAAGCGGGGCGCGTGTCGGTACTCGAGCGCACGGCGGACGTGCTGGCGGCAAAAGTGGCGGGCACGGCCCAGCGCTACGTGACCCTGTTCAAGCGCAGCGACTCGCAGGTTCACTATTCGTGCACGTGTCCCCATTTCGAACGCGAAGCGTCGGGCTGTAAGCACCTCTGGGCCACCGCGCTGGAGGGCGCAGGCAGCGCCATGGTGCGAAACTCGGTGCCACAAAGCCGACGACTGATCGCCGACCCCCGCCTGACTTGGGACGACGAGCCGATCGATCAAGACGACGACGACGACGACGACACTGACGATCACGAGCCGCTGACCATGCGCTCTTCTGTGCTCGATATGCCGAGTCGGGCACCCGGAGTGAGCTGGCAATCCTTGTCTGGCGTCCAACTTCGTCCGGAACCGGAGATAGCCACAGAACTGCGCTATTTCATCGCCGAGACGTTTGGCCGCGACTGGCGGCTGGTGATCGGCAAGCGTAAACTCGGCGTCGAACTCGGGCCCCTGGTCCCCGCAGGTGAGTCTGCGCATTCGCTTGCGACTGACCCCTTGGACCGAGAGTTGACCAGCTTGGTGCGCGGCTTCCGCGAGCGGCATTCCTATCACGCAGTGCAGCGCGGAGATCTGAGCATGGCAGCCCTGGCAGTGCTGCTTCCGCGCCTGGTCGCGACCGGGCGCTGTCACCTCGTGGGTTCACGCGGCAGCGGGCAATCGCCGGAATGGCTCTTGTTTTGCGATGGGGTTGGGCCCAGGTCCGCGGCCGCGTGCGATCTTTCGGACGGATACGCACCGCTGCTCGAGCTCCCCAGGTTGACGTTGGATGAGGGCGGCCCCTGGGAGCTCGAGCTCAAGCTCAGCGAGCCGGAGGCGCGCGGCCCTCGGCGCAGGGCGCTCGAGTATGAAGCGCGCGCGCAGTTCGTGCGCGGCGCACGAATCCGTCCCTTGGAAGACGTGCGGCTGGCCCAAGACGGCGGCTCACTGCTGTTCGCCGATGGCCAACTGGCTGCGTGCGCGCCCAATGACGCGCGCTGGCTGCGCTCTTTGCGAAACCTGGGACACGGCCAATGCGTGCTCGTGCCCGAGGCTCATTTGCCGGATTTCCTGGAGCTCAGCTTTGGTCGAAGCGGCGTCTCGCGCCTGATTTTACCGCCTGATTTCGAGCGAGTCACGAGCCTCGAGCCCGCGCGCGCAGTGATCGAGCTCGATGCACCCCGCGGGCGCTCGACGGGCGGCCGGGTGTTTTTCGAGTACGACGCCGAGCGCGTGCCCCTTCGCCGAGAAGCGCGCTTGCTGCTGCTCGAACCACGGAAAGTGCTCGAGCGTGATCGCACGCTCGAGGAAAGTGCCCTGCTCGCCCTGCGCGAAGCGGGCTTCGAGTTCCTGGCTCGAAACGGCAGGAATAGCGCCGGGCACGACGTCAAGATCGGCACTGCCGCGTTGCTGCGGGCCGTGCGAGAGCTACTCGAAGCGGGGTTTCTGGTCTTTGCCGAGGGCAAGCGCTATCGCTCGCTGACCCAATTCGAGATCCGAGTCGAATCCGGGCTGGACTGGTTCGAGCTGCAGGGCAGCGCGCAATTCGGCGCCACACGGGTGCCACTGCCTGTGCTGCTCAAGGGAGCTCGCGGCGGTCACATCATCGAACTCGGCGACGGCAGCCACGGCGTGCTCCCCACAGAATGGCTGGCGCGCTGGGGAGGGTTTGCAGCACTGACGCCCGAGCGCAACGCCTCCTTGCGCTTCTCGACACGGCAGATCGGCGTGGCCGAAGCGATGCTGGAGGCACTCGAGCCAGACGCTTTGGTTCCAGGGCTCGCGGAACTTCGCGAACGGGTCACGACTTTCCAACGAGTCACTCCACTCGCTCCGAGCGCAGGCTTCTTGGGTTCGCTGCGCTCCTATCAGGCTCACGGCTACTCCTGGTTGGGTGCGCTCTCGGAGTTGAAGGTCGGAGCTTGCCTGGCGGACGACATGGGGCTCGGGAAGACGATTCAGGTCTTGGCACATCTTGCGCGCCAGCACGAAAAGCCCGGCACGGCGCCGTCACTGGTCGTCATGCCGCGCTCATTGCTGGCCAATTGGCGGGCCGAGGCCGAGCGTTTCGCGCCCAAACTGCGCCTGCACACGCACTGGGGACCGGATCGCGCGGACGTCGAGCAGGCGTTTCGCGACGTAGATGTCGTGCTCACGACCTACGGCACCCTGCGGCTCGATATCGCGGAGTTGGCCCAGCTCGAGCTCTCGACCGTGGTGCTGGACGAAGCCCAAGCAATCAAGAACGACGCCAGCACGACCGCCAAGTGCGCCCGACGCCTGCGCGCAGAGCACCGCATCGCGCTCAGCGGCACACCGATCGAAAATCACCTGGGCGAACTCTGGTCGCTGTTCGAGTTCCTGAATCCTGGCATGGTGAGTGAGCTTCCCGAGCTCGGCCGAGCACTCGACAAAGGTCAAGCCAGCCCCGAAACACTGAAGCTGATCCAACGTGTTCTGCGTCCGTTCGTGCTCCGGCGCACGAAGCAGGAGGTGGCCAAGGATCTACCCGAGCGAAGCGAGCAAACGCTGTTCGTCGAGCTCGAGCCGGAGGAACGCGCGCGCTACGACGAGCTATTGCGCTTCTATCGAGCGAGCATCAAGAAGCAGGGAGTCACCGACCCAACGCGCAGCACGCCGCAAGTGCTGGAGGCGCTGCTACGCTTGCGTCAGGCGGCGTGCCACCCCGGCCTACTCGATCGCAAACGCACGACCGAGCGCAGCTCCAAAATCGAGCTCTTGCTCGAACAGCTACGCGGCGTGCTGCAGGAAGGCCACAAGGCCCTAGTTTTCTCGCAGTTCACTGCCCTGCTCGGCATTTTGCGCGAGCGTCTGAATGAAGAAAAAATTGCCTTCGAATACCTAGACGGAAAGACCAAGGACCGTGCTGCGTGCGTGACGCGCTTTCAGAGCGATCCCTCGCTACCGGTGTTCTTGATCAGCCTCAAAGCCGGCGGTGTCGGCTTGAATCTGACCGCAGCCGACTACGTCTTCATCCTCGACCCGTGGTGGAATCCTGCGGTCGAGGCGCAAGCCATCGATCGCGCGCACCGCATCGGTCAATCCCGGCCGGTGATTGCCTACCGCTTGCTCGCCCGCAACACGGTCGAGGAGCGCGTGGCGCAACTGCAAGACCAGAAGCGCCAGCTGATCGCCGCCGTGATGGGCGAGGAAGGCGCCTTCGCCGGCAAGCTCACGCGCGATGACTTGGAGTCCCTGCTCGGCTTGAGCAACTGAGCGAAACGCGGCCACGCGGAAACTCGCCAGGCTTACCGAGCCACTCAGCGAATGACCAGCGCGGTAATCAGGCTCGCGAGAGCGATGGCCCCCAACGCGCTTGCAGGAGCAACGGCTCGCGTCGCCAGCGCAAGCAAATAGGGCGCCAAAAAGCCGAGATAGGTGAGCAGATAAAAGAGGCCCAGTACGCCACCACGCGCCTCGGGCCGCGCGAGGCGCTGCACGGACTGAATGCCCGCCGTCATACAAATACCGTACGCGGCACCAAGCAGCGGCGCCACGACCAGCAACGCCGCAGGCGCGCGAGCGCTCACTGTCAGCGCGCCAAGCAAAACTCCGACCGTACCCGTCAGCAGACCGAGCCTCGACGCGACGACCGGCGCCAAGCGCCGTGTGGCCGGCTGAGCGAGTACTCCGGCCAGCAAGGTGAGCGCGCACAGCGCGCCCGTGTAGACGAGCGGAGCCGGACCGAGCGTGCCGCCGAGTAGGCTCGGCAGGGCCGCAAAGGCGATCACCGGAAAGCCGAACACGAACGGCGCCATCGGAGCCACATTGCGCAGGAAGCGGGGCCAAGCCTCCGGCTCGAGCTCGATCCGCATCAGCGACCGTTTGGCAGCGCCTGCGTTCGCGCTCGTGCCGGTATCGGGAGCGCGCCACGCGACCAACAGCGCACAGCCGAGCACGCCAACGTGCAGCAAGAACGGCGAACGAGTGGCCGCCGGCGCATACTGAGCGAGCACACCCGTCGCGAGCGGTCCGAGCCCAAACCCCGAAGAAAGCGCGATAGTCGCGCGGCGAGGCCCCGCACCCGCTGAGTCGCCGCTGAGCTCGATCAGCCACGCCGCGCCCGCACTCATCACGCCCCCTGCGCCGATCCCATAGAGCAGCCGCCCAACGAGCAGCAGCGCGAAGCTCGCGCCCGCTGCACCGAGCAACGCGCTGGCTGCGAGCGCGATGAACGCGGAAGGCAGCACCACGGCGCGCCTGCCATAGCGATCCGAGCTCGGCCCAGCGAGCAGCAGACCGGGCGCGAGCCCGAGCGCGTACATCGCGAACAACATGGCGGGCGCGGCGGCGTCGAGAGCGAGCCGTTCGCGGTACACTTGGAGCAAAGACGCAAAGTGGTTGGCGCCCCAGCCGACAGCGAAGAGCAAGAGTGCGACGCGCTGCCAAGGCATCGGGCGAGTTGAGACGCTCGCGAGTCAAAGAGCAAGCTCGGGTCATATCGCCCAGGCGGCCCGGTGCGCCCTTCAGTGTCAGCGGAAGCGGGCCTAGTGCCCGCGTTCGTGCCGATTGACACGTGTCCGCGACGCGGCTCAGCTTCTACTTGTCGCGAGGGAGCGACTTTGCCGGTAACGCGGGCAAAAACGTGCGCACGCAAAAAAACTAGCAACCGTCAGGGACGACCAACCGACAGGTAGCGGAACACGGGGCCAGCCTGGTCACCGTAAAATCCTGACGCCGAAATTACGAGGATCGCACTCATGTCCCCCAAGTATTGGCTCTTGTTTGGGTCGTTCGCGCTGGGCGCGACACAGCTGTTCGCCTGTACTTCTCGGTTCAGCTCCTGCGAATCGCGGCGCAACTGCCCCCCGGGGGGTGGCTCAGGCGTCTCAGAAGCCGGTGCTGGCGGCGAAGCCGGGGTTGACGAGAGCACCAGCGCCGGAAAGGGCGGCGCCAATCCCCATGGCGGCGCCGGCCCCAACGGCAGTGGGGGCGACGGCGGCGACGGGAATAGCGGCGGCGCCGCTGATGGAGGCGCCGCTGGTGACGGAGGCGAAAGTCCCGGAACCGTGTGTGCTCCCAATCAGCCCGCGTGCGATGGCAACCGCGCGACGACTTGCAACGCGAACGGCTCGGGCTATCTGGCCGATGGCCTCAAATGCTCGTCGAAGCAAACCTGCCAGGCCGGCGCCTGCGAAGACCAGGAATGCTCGCCGAACGCCAGCTTTTGTTCGGGTAATAGCCTGCGCAAGTGCGCGGACAACGGGCTCTCTTCGGCGGAAGTGCTGCTCTGTAGCAGTAATCAGTACTGCGATATCGCGAGCGCTGCCTGCAAAGCGGGAGTTTGCGCAGCAAATCAACCCGCATGCGACGGCACGCGAGCAACCCGGTGCAGCGCGAACGGCGACGGTTATCTCGCGGGCGGTACCGTGTGCAAGGCCAACGAGACCTGCGATACGGGCCTGTGCAAAGCGCAAGTCTGCACGCCGAACCAGAGCTTCTGCCAGGGCCAAGACGTTAAAATCTGCTCGGCCAACGGCTTGAGCTCGAGCATCGCCAAGACGTGCACGAATCAAACGTGCGTGGCCGCCGGCGGTGCCGCCGAGTGCAAGGGTGTGTGCGCGCCGGGTCAGCAAGACTGCTCGAGCAACGGCGTGCGCACCTGCGATGCCAGCGGGCAATACGGAGCGGTCAGCAAGTGCACGAACAAGACGTGCGTCGCTTCAGGCACCACCGCCAGCTGCGTGGGCAGCTGCGAGCCCGCGCAAACTCAATGTTCAGGCAACAGCCTTCAGTCCTGCGGCGCAAACGGCGCCTGGAGCGCGGCAATGGCCTGCGCTGCAGCCACGCCGATTTGCACCTCCAATACCTGCCAAGCGCCGCCGAGTTGCAGCGGACTAGCCGCGAGCTGCGGTACACCGAACGAGAGCTGTTGCACCAGCCCGCTCGTGACCGGTGGCTCCTTCAAGCGCGACAACGACGCCAATTATCCGGCCACCGTCAGCACTTTTCGGCTCGATAAGTTCGAGGTAACGGTCGGACGGTTCCGCAAGTTCGTGAGCGCAGTCGTTGGCGGCTGGGCGCCTGCGGCGGGCGCGGGCAAGCATGCCCATCTGAACGGCGGGGCAGGGCTAAAGAACAGCGCTGGCGCTGGATATGAGACGGGTTGGGATGCGCAGTGGAGCGTGGACCATTTGCCCACGAACAAAGCGACCTGGGACGGCCCCAATGCCCTCGGCTGCGGCAATGGTACGTTCCATACCTGGACCTCGGAGAACGGCGGCAATGAGACTCGGCCCATCAACTGTGTGAGCTGGTTCAGGGCGGCGGCGTTCTGTATCTGGGACGGCGGCTTTCTGCCAAGCGAAGCGGAGTGGAGCTATGCGGCAGTTGGTGGAAGCGCTCAGCGAGAGTACCCCTGGGGCTCCACAGCGCCTGGCATGAATGCAAACCTGGCGGTGTACGACTGCTACTTGAACGGCTCTGGGATTTGTTCCGGCATCACGAGCATTGCGCCGGTCGGGTCGGTCCCACTAGGAAACGGTGCCTTCGGGCAAGCGGATTTGGTGGGAAATGTTTCGGAATGGACCGCAGATTGGTGGGCCGAGAACACTGCAACCTGCGACAATTGTGCCTCTCTTGATCGCCTCAATTCGGTTCCGGTGCTACGGGGCGGTGACTTTTTTTCCTCGGTCGGCGTATTAGGGGCCTCGGATCGGGCAACCTACT
Organism: Polyangiaceae bacterium; assembly: GCA_035273265.1. Classification (GTDB taxonomy): domain Bacteria; phylum Myxococcota_A; class Polyangia; order Polyangiales; family Polyangiaceae; genus PMG-095. The sequence continues at coordinate 1,889 of DATEPG010000571.1, read as the reverse complement.
GGGCCGAGGCGAACCAGGAGCCATTTGGGGTTCGTTGCGCTCGGATACCGTAGCAGCCTCTTGGAGCGCGACCGGTCGGAGGCCGCGTCACACACGGCAAGTGCAACAACGAAAAGCACGGGCCGGCTAGGCACGAGGCGCGAACAAACGAAAAACGCGGAGCCAGCTAGCTTGCCGACTCCGCGGTTCTGTTGTGCCTGGCGCCGCAGAGAGCGCCCGGGCCGGGGTAACTGCTACTTCCGCTTGTACGGGGCGATGATTTCGGCCGTGGCGAGCGCTAGCGGCTTGAGCTGCTCATAGGCGGCTTTCACGCCTGCGCTGGCCGACCCGGTAGTCGTGTAGCTCGCCATGGGCATCGCCATGACGATCATGTGGTACTGGTCGGTAGCGTTTTTGCTCGGGTCAGAAGTGTCTTTGGCCGGGCAAGGGCCAAGGTAGCCTCCGTTGATTACCTTGGCGCCCGTGACGGTCGTCCAACCTTTGGCAACCTCTGTGATCGTGGTGGGGATATTCACGGCCATGGAGTGGTAGCCAAGGATGTTGGAAGTCGCGCCCATCGTGAGGGTCCAATCAATCATGAAGAATGCGTAGCTCATCGTGCCTGCGGGCGGATTGGCCCACTTGAACGATGGCGAAACGCCAAACATCATTGTCCCGCCACCACCGTCACAAGTGTGAACCTCGGGAATGGTCATCCCCGCGGTGACCTCCGCGCTGGTGAGCGTAAACGTCCCGCCCGTAGTTCCGCCACCGCTGCCACCACTACCGCCGCCGGCCTTGCCCGCCGCGCCCGCACTGCTGCCGCCCGCGACGGCAGCGCCGCCCGTGCTCGAACCGCCATTGGCGCTACCCGCAGCCGCGCCACCTGCGCCGCCACCAGCCACGTTCGCGCTGCCACCACCACCGGACGACGGTGAACCAGCCGCCGGGGCACCAGCACTCGGCTGGCCAGCGGCGTTCGAGCCAGCGGCGCTCGAACCGGCACTGGACGACGGAGCGCCAGCAGTGGCCCCGGGACTGCTATCCGAGCTGCAGTTGGCGAGGACGATGGGCAGACCAGCGAGCAAAGCGAGTATGGGCAAGCGACGTACGAGCATGATTGATAACCTCGCGCTTCGTTTAACATATGGAATCGGGTGCGCAAATCGAGGTCACTGAGATTCAGACGCTGAGGTGCAAAGCGACCGCACGACTGCAAACCACGGTTTTTCTAGCTGATTTGAACTGAGCCCGGTCGCGCTTTTGCGCTCGCTGAGTGTGCCGCCGATTGTTAGCCGCCTGTCCAGGTGTGATTAATTTCACTAGTGAAATCGATCACCGGACTCGCTTCTCTCGAGTGACGGCGCGAGTCTGCTCAGCTACTGCGGCTTGAGGGAACCATGAAAAACTCACCAGCGTTGCTGTTGGCATGTGCGGTCGGTCTCGTTGCCTGCGGCGGATCATCCAACACACCCGGCGGCGCAGGTGGCAGCTCCGGCAGCGCTAGTGGTGCAGCCAACAGCGCGCTGGGCGGCGCTGGTTCCGGGCCCATCGCGAGTGCGGGAGGATCCGCGGGCGCCAGTGCGGCGAGTGGAATGAGTGGAACGAGTGCTGGCAGCAGCTCGCTCGGCGGAACCTCCGCGAGCAGTGGAACTGCCGGGATATCCGCCGGCGGCGAAGCCGCAAGTGGAGCCTCCGGCGCGCCGGGCAGCGCTGGTTCAGGCGGGGGAATCGGCGGCATCAGCGGCGTGGCCGGTAGCAGCGGCGGCGCTGCCGGTGCGGCCGCCGCTGCCGGCGCTGGCGGCGCGCCTGCGCCTCTGCCCGCGCTCAAGATTACGAGCGACACCGAGTCGATCGAGTTTACGCCGGTGCTCGTCGCCGCAGAGAGCTTCTACTCGGGAAAGGCCAGC
>DATEPG010000570.1:0-11582 GCA_035273265.1 Polyangiaceae bacterium | reverse complement strand
GTGGGACTGCGATCGGGAGTGGGACTGCGATTTGGCGTGGGACTGCGATCTGGCGTGGGACTGCGATCTGGCGTGGGACTGCGATCTGGCGTGGGACTGCGATCTGGCGTGGGACTGCGATCTGGCGTGGGACCGCGATCTGGCGTGGGACCGCGATCCGTCGAGGGACCGCGATCCGTCGAGGGATCGCGAGTCAGCGTCGAGTCTGGGTCGCGAGCGGTTTCGCTGCCCCCTGGCCGATCATCGTTAAAATTCGCCGTACCACGTCCCCGTTGTTTGCGCCGCGCGCTTGCCAGGCCGTGGGTGCCCGCCTTCGCAGCGAGTGCCCACGAACCCTGTACGAGCAGCTGTTTGCCGCTTGCCTCGGCCACCTCTGCGGCTAGTGACCCGGTCGGACCGTCGACGTCGGCGCCGCTCGATTCGGCAACGGCGATCGTTTCCGCTTGCACGGCGCGTCTCAGGTTGTCGTTGAGTTGCGCGAACGCGATGCTGCCAACCAGCGCGACGAGACCGACCACCGCGATATATGACACCGCGGTGGCGCCGCGCGTGCACCGAGCCAACGCGGCTAGCGATGGCCGCTCGAGCGGCATTCCTTCAGGCATGATCATCCTCTCCCACGACAATGGACAACGCAGACGGGGCGTCGAAAGCAAGACCCGCGCCGCCCTTGACGAGCCGGAAAATAGGCCCGATCAGCGAAGGTCAGGCTGTCCCGCGTTCGAGGGTGACGTCGAAGCGTGTGCTCGGAACGCGCAGACATCCGCGGGGGTCGCGGCAGGACGTCGGCGGCGCTTGCAGCCAGACGTACCGCGCCATCGGTCAAGCGCAAATCGCCCCGACAATGGCGTCCGGCCGTATTACGGACGTGCTAAGCAACGCGCTCGACGCCGACTCAGCGAGCCAGGAGTCTGATGTCCTCGCTGGGCCAGCCAATTTGCCACACGCGCGACCAACAGCATGAGTCTGTTCCGTGAGAGTTGTTGGATGCCCCGGCGGAAGTGCTAGTCAATATCGGTGCGCCTTCTCGTCCGCGCGTTCTTTTTGCTCCTGCTATCGGCTCCAGGCAACGGCTGCGCTCCCGCCACGAGCAGGATGAGTGCGGTAGTGGTGGCGGGACACTCGGGCCAGCTCGAGGAATCCTTGGTCGACCTACCGGTGCCCGGATATGAGCCCGCGGTCGTTTCAGTTCCTCGGGCGGCGACGCGGCGGCCCTTGCTCGTCGCGGCGCACGGCGCTTGGGATCGACCAGAGCCGCACTGTCGGCTCTGGCGACGCGTGGTCGGCGATCGCGCCTTCGTTTTGTGTCCGCGGGGGCGACGGACGAATCGTCACGTGCCGCACTCTCACGCGGCCTACTACTATCCTGACCACTTCGCCCTGGCCCGAGAGGCCATAGCAGCCGTTGACGCGCTTGCTGCTCGCTATGCCGATCAGGTCGATCCCAGCGCCGCTGTTTGGGCCGGCTTCTCTCAGGGAGCTATCCAGGGTGCATTGGTGCTCGTGCTGCATGCCCCAATGTTTCCTCGCGCAGTCCTGATCGAGGGTGGCAACGGCTTCTTCGATGAATGGTCACCCTTTGCGGCTCGCAAGTACGCCCGCGGCGGAGGTAAGCGGGTCCTATTCGGCTGCGGCTCCAACTACTGCGTACGCACTGCCGATCGCTGCGCTGCGTACCTGGGGCGCGCTGACGTCGACACGCGCGTTGCTCATGCGCTGGGGGCAGGGCACAGCTACGGACCATTGATGGAAGCCAGGCTCAGCGAGCAGTTCGACTGGGTCGTGGCAGACGACCCGCGCTGGTCGCGCGATTAGCGGCGAGTGGTTGGCGATCGTTGTCCTGCTACGCACCTCGAACGAGCGAGGATGTTCCCGCCGAGGGGCGGGCCGGTCGCTACACGGCGTCTGCCGTGGTCGGCGATCGTGAACGCCTGGTGTCTGCCACTTTCGCGAGCACCGCGACGTGGTGAACGCCAAGGTGAGAAGGATCGCGCGTGCAGCCGGAAAATTACGAGCACCGCGAGCGCGCGACCTCAGTGGCCTTCGAGTCGATTACCGACCCTGAAGCCGCGAGATGATCTGGGGCTGGAGTCATCGCGTTGCGCAGATGGTGGCTGTCAAACTAGATATTTGCACGAACGTACAATACCGACTGCCAGCGCCAAGTTATTCGCTCGACATGGGCGGATACACGCGAATCGAATCGCGAGCTGCGCGCCGCTCGCTCGCGACGGCGGGCGTGCTTCTGCTGGCGCTTGCTTGGGGCTGCAGTGACGGCGAACAGAGCGGAGGCACGCCGAACGGCGGCGGCATGCACGCTGGCATGACAGGAGGCAGCACCTCCGGCGCCGGCAGTTCGTCGTTGGGCGGTGGGATGAACCTCGGCGGCAGGATGAACCTCGGCGGTGGGATGAACCCTGGCGGCTTCGGGGGTGGGATGAGCCTTGGCGGTGGGACGAGCCTCGGCGGCACAGGTGGCGCAGTAGGGGCGGGCGGCGGCCCTGTCGAGGCGGGCTCGGCTGGCATGATGGCGGGCACCGCGGGAGCGGGAGGCGACCATGGCGGCTCCGGCAATCAACCTGGTGCAGGCCAGGGCGGCAATCCAGGCGGAAGCGGGCCTGAGGGCGGCGGACCCTCAGCTGGCGCCGGAGGCAAACCGGATCGGAACTTCCCGGCGCTTCGTTTCGTGGGTCTCGCGAATGCGGTCGAGCTCGCGCCGGTGCGCTTGGCCGCCGCTGGTATTTATCCCGGCGCAGTAACCATCGGCAGCGGAGGCGTCGATCAACTGTGCGGCTCCACTGCGAGCGTCGATCTTGCGACGAACGCTGAAACACAGCTGCTACGGGCCTCTGCGAACGCGAATTGCTCCGGTGTGCGCGTCATCTTCACCGTTTGCGAAGGCCTGTATCGGATCATTGCCCGGAAATCACGAGGCATCACCAAGCTCTCCGACCTGGCAGGTAAACGCGTGATGGCGCCGTCAACCACGTCCTCCCATTACTTCCTGGTCAAGATGTTGGCGCTCGAGGGCCTGGCGCTTGGTAGCGGCGCCCGCCAGGTGCAGCTGGTCAGTGGCAGTCCGAACGGGAGCACCTTCAGCGGCGCGAATGCGCCCGATGCGGCCACCATCTGGGAGCCTGGTATCCAGCAGGCCAAGGTCGCGATCGGCGATGACGCGACCGAATTTCGCTTCGATAGTCAGGGGAAGGAGGTCTATCGCGAGCTGTTCAACCTGCACAGCACAGCCGCCATCTTGAGCGACCCCGTGAAGCGGCGCGCGATCGTGGAGTTCGTACGGGCGCTGATCGAAGCGTCGAAGCGTATTCGCCAAGAGCCAGCGCTTGCCGTTGCCGTGCTCGAGGGACCTACCGGGGAGAGTCGAACCACACTCGAGCAGTCGCTGACCTATGAGCGTTTTGCTGGAACGCTGGTTTCCGATTTGCTCGAGGTCATGGATGAAGAGGAAGCGTGGCGAGCGACCGTGGACAACCGCGCGCGGCGGAGCCGAGCGCAGCTGGCAACGTTCATCGACGACAGCATCTTGAAGGAAGCGCTCGCGGCGCAATAGGTTGTTCCTGCGAGCCCTGCGGGTGACCGCAGTATCAGCGGCGCGCGAGTGCGCGGTTTCCAGATCGCACGCTGTTGCAACGGTGCAGCGGCCGCCCCTGCGTAGTCGTTTGACAGTGGGCTCCGCTGGCGGTTACGAGCGAAGCGTGCGGCGACGCTCGAGCAATCTGCGGTACTTCAGCACGCCGAAGCCGACTAGACCGAATGCAAGCACGAACGGCACCGGCGGTTGAACGCCGATCGCGTAAGTGCATGCCGCGCACCCGCCTTCGCGATGCGCACCGGAGGGCGGCTGTGCGGTGGGTGTTAGTCCGATCCTCCCGAGTAGCTCGAGCGACGCAAGTTTCGGGCCGTCAAGCTCGAAAGGAGCGCTGCCGCTGCAGGCGTCCGCAAAGCCGCCGTCGCGTGACCCTTTCGCCAAGATCAGCCAGCGTTGGTGCTCTACCAGCGGCAGGCCGCACAGACCTTGAACTTCTGGCGTGAGAATCTCTACCTGGGTGCCGACAGCGCCTTTCCAGTAGCGTTGCACGTGGAGCGTCGCGCGGAGTTGCCCTTGCTGACGTGACACGGACGTGACGTCGCCGACCAGCACGAGGTCCGCGGCATTTGCCCGATCGCCTGCTGGCAGGCATGTGCACGCCAAGGATTTCCCGTTTGCGCAAAGCAGCGCAAGTGCGATCGCTGATCGGACGAACATTTGACGCCTCGACGGAGCGACCGCGCTTACGAATCCCAGCATGCGTATCACCATACCGCGGCTCCTCGCGACATCAATGGTTGTGTTGATCGCGTGCTCGTCGGCGCGCGGGCCCGATGAAGCCATCGGCCATGTCCGCTCCAGCGCAACGGAGGTAATCACCCGAGCGCTATGTGCCCACCGATCGCGAGTGGCGTCGGCGCAAAGGGAACGCCGAGGAGGCGCGCCGCGGCGACGCCTTTGCCGATGGATCCCGGATCTGTCCCTGACGCTGCTCAGCACGCTCGTGGCTCGAGGCCCCGAAGCGCGCCCGCTGTTCGAGGGGTGACCTAGCGTGCCTATCGCGTGGTAGCGTGTCCGCTCGAATGCATCGTTTCCTGAGCGTGCTGCTGATCGCGATGATCGCCTCGGTGCGGCCATGCCGCGCGGACCCGGTGCCGGGCGTGCCGACGCCGGGAGTGCCCGCGCCGGGAGTGCCCGCGCCGGGAGTGCCCGCGCCCGAGAGGTACACTCTAACGCTCGGCGACATCGTGCGCGCGAACTTGGAGCGGAGCTATGTGGCTTTTCCGGTCGGAATCACCGGTCTCGAGCCGCTCATCTTCGAAGCGGACCTGGTACCGAACTTCTCGGTGCTGCCGCGATCGTGGCACGTTGCGCTGTTTCTGACTCCGAAGATCATCGTCAGGATGTTTGCCGCAAAGTCGGCGCCGGTAAGTACGCCCAGCTACATGCCGCGCCTGACGACGTTCTTCTGGTTCGACGAGTCGGCGAAGGGACCGACGGCTTATTATTCGGCCGCTTTCCTGCATCATTCCAACGGTCAAGCGGGTGCGTTCTACAACGAGGACGGCACGCACAACCACGAAACCGGCAGCTTCGGCACGAACTACTTCGAATTCGCCGCGTACCCCAACCTCTGGAACAGCACTTCCTTCGGTTGGAGCTCGATCGTGGTCGAGTGGCACCCACGCTGGCTCGAAAACGCCGAACTACGCTCGACGTACGGCAACCTGCGGCTGCGCCTCGCGACGACGATCTATTCCAAGCTCGGAGACTACTCTTCCGATCTTTCCCTGGGCTTGACGGCCGTCCTCGGCGAGATGCAAAAGCCGACCAACGCCAGCACGGTCTTTGCGCGCTTCCCCATCGCGGTCAAATACGCAGTCCGGCCGCCAGCGATCGATGTCGGGCTCTACGCTTCGTACTATCAAGGTCAGGACTACTACAACATCTGGTACGATCGATTCATCTCGGTGCTGGAGATCGGCATCTCCGGAGACCTGAGCACGGGCGTCGACCAGCATCGGTAGAACTGCGGCGCTGGCGAGGGCGAGGTTGGCGGCGCGCAGCGAGCGGAGCGAGCGAGCAGCGACGGGGGCCAACGCTCGGAAAATGAGCGGGGTTTGAAGCGCGCTCGGATTGTCGGCTAGGATGACGCGAATGAAGCGAATCGCGCCGCTGCTCTCGATCGGTTGGCTACTGACATCATTGGCTTGCAAACACGAGGACAAGGCGCCGCCGTTGGCGCACTCGGCGTCCGTCGCGACGCCGCTGGCAAGTGCGCCGGTGCTGCCGCCAGTAGACAGCTCCGCGCCGTCCGCGAGCGATTTCGAGGGGGAGATCGCGCTGCTCGCAAAGGGTAAATTCGCGCAAAGTGAAGGGAAACCTCTCGAACTAAAACTTCAGATCAAAGCCGGCAAGCTCCGAGTCGAGTTGCCCGACTCACTCACGAACGCGCGCGGCTTGGGTCCTGCGTATCTGCTCGTTCAAGCACAGGACAAGAAAGCATACGCCGTCCTCGAGTCGAAGAAACAAGCCGTCCTGCTCGAGTTCGACCAGCTCGCTGAACAGGCCAAGGTCCTGGGTGCTCGCGCTCGCCCTGCTGCTGGAAAGTCGGCGCCCCCGCCGCCCCGGCTGGAACGGACCGGAAAGTTCGATACGGTCGCGGACACCAAGTGCGAGATCTGGCATTACAACCAGGGCAACAGTGCTGGGGATGCATGCATCGCCGAGCGAGCCACACCCTGGCTTCAGTTTCCGATCGACCCCGCAGGTCAAGCCCCGGCAGAGCTCTCCTGGGTCTCGGCGCTCGCGGATGGTAAGCACTTTCCGCTGCGCTTCGTGGCGACGGAGAAGGACGTCGAACGAGGCCGGATCGAGGTCATTCGGATTCAACAGAAGTCGCTGCCAGCGAGCTCGTTCGAGCTCCCCGCGGGCTTTGCGGTGCTGGGCCTGGACCAGATGATCGGTTCGATGTTGGGTGGTCTCCCCGGAGCAGGATTGCCACCCGGCAGCAAGCTCCCGCCGGGTCTCAAACTCCCACCAGGCATCAAGTTGCCACCCGAGCGAACTGCTCCGAGTAACAAGTAATTGTTCTCGATGAAGGTCTTCGAGCCCCACACCTCGTAGCTTGCAAGGAGGAGGCGCCGAACTCGCGCGGAGCCAGAGTATTTCCACCAGGACGTACCTCTCCCCTAGCTGCGTGCGCGTATTCTTGCCCCAGTGCTGGACGTTCTGAGCAGATACTGCTTCCGGATTCGCCCCGAGCCCGCGCGAGTGGTAAAAATGGCAGATGTCCCGCATCTTCAAGCATCCCCTTGTCGCGCTATCGCTCGCCGTGTCGTTCGCTGCGTGTGGTGGTGGCAGCAAAGACCCCGTGGGCCCAGGCACTCCAAGCGGCGGTGCCGCGGGTGGGTCGAACCCCGCTAGCGGCGGGGCAGGCGGAGGTCGCAATGTCGCTGGTGCGGCGGGTGGGTCGAGTGACCGTGCTGGCGCCGCCGGTGAATCATCAATGGGCGGCAGTGGTACAACGGGTGCGGCCGGTTCGGCCTCCGACGTCGACACTCGGCCCCTTCCCTCGGGCCCACCGGCCAGCACCGGCACGGCCAACGTTCCTGAATTCCAGCCCGCGTTCCCGGAGCAGACGCGCGCGCCAGGCATGACCACCGAAACCCCGTTGGACGTGGTCGAGGTGGCGTCGGGTTTCAACTTGCCGTGGGCGATCGCGTTCTTGCCAGACGCACGAATGCTGGTGACCGAGAAGGCGACGGGCAAGCTGTACCTAGTGACCGCGCAGGGCGTGAAGTCGCCCGCAGTCACCGGCCTACCCGAGGTCGACGCGCGCGGTCAGGGCGGCCTGTTGGATGTCGAGGTTGGCCCCGACTACGCCACCAGCGGCCTCATCTACTGGACATACTACGAACCGCGTCAGGGGGGGAACGGCCTCGCGGTGGCTCGCGCCAAGCTCAATGACGGTGCGAACCCCAGCGTGAGCGACATGCAGATCATCTTTCACATGATGCCCACGCTGGAGTCCACGATGCACGCGGGTGGACGTCTGGTGTTCGCCCCCGATGGCAAGCTGTTCGTCACATTGGGTGAGCGCTCCATCCTCGAGGGACGCATGCAGGCGCAGAAGCTCGACAGCCACTTCGGCAAGATCGTGCGCATCGAACAGGATGGCAGCGTGCCCAGCGACAATCCGTACGTCGGCATGGCGAACGCCAAGCCCGAGATCTGGTCCATCGGGCATCGCAACGTGCTCGCCGCCACACTCGATCGCTCGGGTCGTTTGTGGGAGGTGGAGATGGGCCCCAAGGGTGGCGACGAGCTGAACCTAGTTCAGCGCGCCAAGGACTATGGCTGGCCCACGATCGGCTACGGCGAAGAGTATTCGGGCGCCGTCCTCCACCAGAATACTCAGATGAGCGGCATGGAGCAGCCCGTGTATTACTGGGATCCCGTGGTCTCGCCCAGCGGCATGACGGTCTACTCAGGCAGCTTGTTCCCGGAGTGGCGTGGCGACTTTTTCATCGGTGGTCTGTCCAGCAAGAACCTGATTCGCCTGATGGTGCGTAATGACAAAGTGGTGGGCGAAGAACGCCTGCTGAAGGATCGCGGTGCACGCATCCGCGAGGTCGTGCAGGGTCCCGAGGGCGCGCTGTACCTACTGACGGATGATGCGAACGGGAAGCTGCTGAAGCTCGTACCGAAGAACTAGCACGGCCAGACGCGGCCGGAATTTGCGCTTCTAAGACAGCCAATACCGTCCGGCGACGCATGCTGGTTCCGGCTTGCCAGAAGCCGCGCGCCCGGGCCGAGTTTGCGGCAGAGCGTGTTCGCGGGATCCTGCTCGTCGGGAATTTCGATGGTCACGCAGCCTCGCGTGGCTCGTCTCAGCCTTCGGCGTCGCGGGCCGGGGACCGCGCACCCCGGCGCGTCCGGAAGCCGTGTTGGATCTCCGCCCAGTTCTAGGCTGGGCCCGGCTCTTTGGCGCAGTCAGCCGTCGCGGTAGCAATCGGTCCAGCTGACGTCGGTGGGCAGGAACTCACCGACCCAGTCATTGCATCTGCATTCCCACTGGCGAAAGGCGCCGCTGGTGGACGACTGACGTGATTCCCGGCGCGACGACCTACCGACCCGGCCGGACCAACGCCCAGTGCACGGCGAGATATTTGCCGGGACGGCTGCTGCGACGAGCCGCAGAGAAATAGCGGCCCGGAGTCGTCGCGCGCTTCGTACTACCAAAGGGCATCGCTCGAGTAGCTGAGCGGCTCAAAAAGGAGAGAGGCCATGTTGAATCAATCGTACATGCTAGCGAGTGCCGTTCTGTTGGGAAGCGCGCTACTTATGGGCGGGTGTGCAAGCGCGGACGACCAGTACGCTGGAGAAGCGGGAGCGGTCGGGCAGGTAGCGGAAGCGCTCACCATGAGCTCCGCCGGGATGCTCCTGTCTCAGTCCGGAGTGACGGACGTGGCCGTGATCTCGGCTGCGAGCAATACCCTCGACATGTTCGTTGCACGGAACGGCAAGGTAGACGTTTGGCACTTCGCGAGTGGCAGCTGGCAGAACTTGGGCCAGCTCGGCTTGACCAACAGGACGATCAAGAACGTCGCCGCCGTCGCGAATGGCTCCAGGCAAGATGTGATGCTGTGGGCGGGCAATCAGATCTTTTGGACGTTTTCCACGTCCCTCGGTTCATTCAGCAGCGCTGTGCAGCTCAATATACCCGCGACGCGGAGCTCCACGAACATCGCCCTGACGTCCTGGGCACCGGGGCGGCTCGATCTATTCTGGGCGACGCCGAACGGAAACCTCGGTCATTCGTGGTTCACCAACAACGCCTTGACGGGAACCGAAACGGGTGACACCGCTGGCACCAACTACCTGCAGCCCTTGTCCGCCTTCGGCGGCAACTCGGCTGCGTCCTTGGAGGCCGTTTCGTGGGGTTCCGGCAGAATCGATATCATGTTCGTGGGTGGTTCGGACGGCAAGCTGCACCAGCACTGGTACGACCGCGATAACGGTGGCTGGGGGCCGAGCAACGCACGGAACCGCAGGGCCTTCTTGCCGTATCACTTTTCCCAGCAGGAAAGGATAACGCCCGACGATCTCGCGCTGACCTCGAAAGGCAGCGGCAAACTCGACCTCATGGTTCATGGCACCATTCCGGGAACTCATTCCCAAACAACCAAGTTCTACGCCGAGTTTAGTTCGGGCGGCTGGTTTTTGGACAACCTTGGTCGAATGCGTCTCGAGAACGTCGTTCTGAATGGGCCCGATGGGGCGACCGGAGTGGACACTGCAGTGCGGTGGGGGACGACGAAGCAAAGACTGGACATCTTCGACGGCACGAGTTCCGGGGTTTGGCAAACGTTCGGGACGGTCTTCTAGCCCAGGTAGCGCAGCTCGTGGGGCGCGCGCGAAGTATCCGTCCGGTGCTGGGTATCATTCCCCGGCGTGCGTGCGGGTTGATCCTCGCGCGCGATGTCTCGATTCGAAGGCATGGAGGCGTGCGATTCGCGCACAGTCACCGGTCTTTAGATCTTGGCGCAGTTGCTGTGCGTCGCGGGCGGCAATTTCGAGCTGGTCGAGTTTGCGAAAAGACCGTTCCAAGCTATGATTGCAGAATGCATGGTGGGCGTTTGGGGTTGGTCGGGGGGCTTGCTCTTTTGGTCGCTTGCGGGGGGCAATCGAACGGAGCCGCCGACGCGCCCGGTGGGTATGGTGGCCTCGCCGACGCGCATGGCGGTCAAAGCAGTCAGGCTGCGACTGGTGGCATGGCAGGAAGCCGCGCAGGCGCTTCCAGCGCCGCCGGGGAGGGTGGCGAGTCTCCGGGAGCAGCGGGTGAGCCGTCTTCGTCAGTGGTGGAGGATTTGGGGCACACCTTCGCCGAGGCCCAATGTCGCTACGAGGAACGGTGTTCGCCCCGTCCTAAGTACAGTAGATTTTCCGGCGGCTGCATGGGAGTCCTCGGGCCGAAGCTCGAGAACACCGTTGAGGTGCAGGTTCGTGCGGGCGTTGCTGCAGGAACGATTCACTACGATGCGAACGAGCTGGCCAAGTGCCTGGAGCGCTGGGCCAGCGAGGACTGCGGAACAGGGCTCCCCGCAGATCTCGAATGCCTCGGTGGGAGGATTAAGGACGCGGAGCCAAGATTCAGATGCGATCGAGCCGTCTTGGAATGCCCGGGTGGGCTCGACGGCAGGGTGCAGCTCGGTCGCCGTTGCAAGATCGACCTCGAATGTGCCGGAGACGCGTTTTGCCAGACAGATGGCTGCTACGGCGTATGCACTCCACGCAGCGGGGAAGGCGCTCCGTGCGCCTCGTGGAACCGGCCCTGCACGCGGGGAACCGTTTGCCCCTTTAATTCCGAAAATCCCAGCGTCGTGCCGGCCGTCTGCATCCGCCTTCGGACGGAGGGGGAGGCAGGGTGCGAGGGGATTGGTTGTACGGGCTCCCTCGAGTGTCGTATGGGCGTTGCGGCCGATGGCACGTCGGATCACGGCAGGTGTGTTCGGCCGGAGGTCGTCGCGCTCGGCGATCTGTGCGCAGACCCGAGCTATGTCTGCCCACCCGGGTCCGCTTGCGTGGGAAAGAATGTCGACAATCTCAGGGCTGACTACTGCGCGCCCCTTTCCGCTTCAGGCGAGGCATGCCTCCCCGGCTGGCATGTGAGTGATCCCGGCTCATGTCCGAGCGATGAGTCCTGCCGTCTCGTGTACGTCGGTGAAGAGGCTCACCCTACCTGCCTTCGCGATCTGCAGCTGGGCGAAGCGTGTGCCTATCCGGCCAGTTGCCAGGCCCCGCTCGTGTGCGATGAGAGCGACGTCTGCGCGCTGCCGCCCAGCGGTGTGGGTCAGTGCGACAGGCCTGGTGGTCGACCTCCCGGAGACGCCGAGCCTGTGAGCGGCGGGGGCGAAGTGCCAGCCGGGTCGTTCCTGGACACGTTCGGATGGCGCGTGGCTGACGCTCGCTGTCGGCGCGACGAGAGCTGCTCACTCACCCCCTCGTATCCATATTTCTTGGCCCACGGTGG
>DATEPG010000569.1:0-13769 GCA_035273265.1 Polyangiaceae bacterium | reverse complement strand
AAACGGACCACCGACCGCGCGCTCGTACTCGCCGTGCAGGGCTATCTCAACGGACGCGCTGCGACTCGTTAGCTCCAGGAAGATGCGGCCAAGCCGGCCTAGTTCCAGCAGACGCGACACCCGCCGGCGTGTCAAGAAGTCAAGGTCTGGCAGTTTGCTCCTTTCGGCTGGACCGTAAAACGCTCGGCGGCACATACTCCCGCCACGAATGGCGACGTTGGTTGAGTCTCCGCACGGTGAAGTGCGGTTTCGCCGAGCATTGGCCTGGCTTTCCGCTCAGCCGGCCGCTTGCCCCTTGCTGCTGCTGGCGCCGACGCTGGACGCCGGAAACGACCTGCTTCGCGCGGCTACGAAGCAAAAGGGCGCTGTGTTCGGTTGGGCGATGGACTCGCTCGGCACCCTCGCGGTGCGGCTCTCGGCGCTCGCGCTCGCGGCGCGGGGGCTCACGTTGGCTCCGCCGCTGGCGCTCGAGGCCGTGTGCGTGCGAGTAGTCTCCGAGCTGAAGGCACAGGGCAAGCTCGGCCGCTTGGCCCCGATCAGCGAACGCCCCGGTCTGCCGCGCGCCCTGCTGCGCACCTTCTCCGAGCTGGGTCAAGCCGGGGTCGAGCCCGAAGCAGCACCTGCCGATTTGGCCGAACTGTATCGACGGTACCGAACCATCCTCGCGAGCCTCGGCTTGGCCGATCGTTCGAACATGCTCCACGCCGCGATCGAAACGGCTCGCGTAGCGACCATGCCTGCCCTGGGCGTATCGCTGTGCGCCTACGATTTGTCGCCAAGAACGCGGCTCGAACGCCAGCTACTCGAGCTGCTCGTGCAGCGCTCGCCGCTCGCGTTCGCGACGGTTTCTTCGAATGACGTCGCTGCGGCCGCGGTGGCCGCCATGCTCGACGCGGACCATGCGCGGGCTTCGGATCACGACGCGCTGGAACTGCAGGCACTTCCCGCCGCCTTGCGCAGATTGCAAGCGCAGCTGTTTTCGGCCAACCAAGTGCTCGGCGAGGCGGACGAGAGCGTTTCGATCCTCAGCGCTCCAGGCGAGTCGCGCGAATCGGTCGAGATCGCTCGGCGCATCCTGGCGGAGGCGGAGCGCGGCGTACCGTTCGACCGCATGGCCATCTTGTTGCGCTCGCCCTTTCATTACCGGACGCATTTGCTCGAGTCACTCCGTCGAGCAGGAGTTCCAGCGCACTTCACGCGTGGAGCGGCACGCCCGGAGCCCGGCGGCAGAGCGCTTCTGGCGCTGCTCGAGTGCGCCGCCGAAGGCCTGAGCGCGACACGCTTTGCCGAATACCTATCGCTCGGCGTGCTGCCAGACCTCACGCCTGACCTCGCGACTACGCCCGCCAGTCACGATGTGCCCCAGGCGCCGAGCGACGACGAGACTGCTCGCCTGCTGAGCGCCTCGGCGCCCAACGGTCCCTTACCCGCACCCCAGCCGACCAAGAACCTGACGTTGCCACGGCGTTGGGAATCGCTGCTGGTGGATGCGGCCGTGATCGGCGGGGCCGCGCGTTGGCATCGCCGGCTCGATGCTCTCGATCGCTCGCTGGAGAAGCGCAGCGAGCGCGCCAGCGAGGCCGAACGGCTCGCCCTCGAGCGCGAGCGCGGCACTTTGCAGGGGCTGCGTCAGTTTGCGTTGCCGATCATCGACTTACTCGGAAAGTTTCCCGAGGCCGCAAGCTGGGGAACCTGGCTCTCTGCGCTGAGCGAGCTCACCGAGCGCACGATCGATAGCCCAGAAGCAATTTTGAGCGTGCTCGCGGAGCTCGCCATCGTGCGCGATGTCGGCCCGGTGAATCTCAAGGACGTGCTCGGTCTACTTCGGGAACGCCTGGGCGAGGTCAGCCCACGTCCTTCTGCAAATCCGGGTGGCAAAGTCTTGGTGGCATCGGTCGACGAGGCGCGGGGCCGAGTGTTCGACGTGGTGTTCGTACCGGCCCTGGCGGAAAAGCTGTTCCCGCAACGGGTGGTGGAAGACCCGCTCTTGTCCGACGAACAACGCGAGCTGATGAGTTCGGAGCTGGATACGCAGAGTCGCCGCGTGGCCAGTGAACGCGCAGCGCTTGCTCTCGCCGTAGGCGCCGCGCGAAAGCGCGTCGTGCTCTCCTACCCCCGCTTCGAGAGCGACAAGGCAAGGCCGCGCGTGCCGTCTTTCTACGCGCTGGAGGCGATCCGGGCCGCGGAAGGCCGGCTTCCCGGTTTCGCCGAGCTGGCACGCCGAGCCGACGAAGCCAGCCAAACGCGCATGGGCTGGCCCGCCCCAAACGATCCGGCGCAAGCCATCGACGACGCCGAGTACGATCTGGCTCAGCTGCGCGAATTGCTGACCGGCGCCGCGAAAGACGCGGACGGTGCAGCTCACTACCTACTCAACGCCAGCCCTCGTCTGCGCCGCGCGCTGCAATTCCGGGCCCGGCGCTGGCGCCCTGAATGGCGCTTCGTCGACGGACTGGTGGAACCGAGCAGTCTCGCGCGCGAAGCTCTGGTTGCTCGGCATGCGCGCCTGATTGAACGTGGTTTCGCCGTGACGGCGCTGGAGAGGTTTGCGGCCTGTCCTTACCGCTTCTACCTGACGACCGTGGTTGGACTCAGGCCGCGCCCGGTCGCGGGCGCGATCGAGGAGATGGATGCGGCAACGCGCGGTCTCTTGATCCACGAGTTCCTGCGTAGCGTGAGCGTCGAACTCCACGAACAGGGTTTGTTCTCGCCCGACACTGATTTCTTGCACGCCAAGCGCGTACTGATGGCCGCTGTCAATCGGGCAGCCGCCAACTATCGCGACGAGCTAGCACCAGCCATCCCGCGGGTTTGGGAGGATGCGATTTCGGACATCGGCGCCGATCTCGTGCGCTGGTTGCAGGTAACGCGCGAGACCGGTTGGGAGCCGATACTCTTCGAGTACGAATTCGGTCGCAGCGCCAACGCGGCGACGAGCGAAAAAGCCGGACCGGTGATGCTGCCCTTCGGTTTGCCGCTTCAGGGAGTGATCGATGCCATCGAGCAGAGCGGCGACTGCTTACGCGCAACCGACTACAAAACCGGGACTCCGCCCGAGACCCAGCTCGTGATCGGTGGCGGGCGTCACCTGCAGCCGACACTCTACGCCCTGGTGATCGAGCAGCTCTTTCCGGATCGCCAAGTGACCGGAGGCAATGCCTTCTATTGCACCACGAAGGGACAATTCGCGCGCAACGAGGTCGCGCTCGCCGAGCCGGCGCGTACGGCCGCCGCAACCGTGCATCACACCATCGAAAGCGCCTTTCAAGACGGCTTCTTCCCCGCCGCCCCCGCCGACAAGGCTTGCGACGTTTGTGATTTCCGCAGGCTGTGCGGCCCGTACGAGCGCGAACGAGTCGAGCGCAAGGCCCCCGGAAAACTCGACTCTTTGCTCAAGTTGCGGTCCCTGCCATGAGCGAGTTGGTCGACGCGCGTGCCCGGCAGGTCATCTGCAGCGAGCTGCATCAGACGCTCGTCGTGGAAGCCGCCGCCGGCACGGGCAAGACGACCGCGCTGATCTCGCGCATCGTCGCCGTGATCCGCTCCGGTTCGACCGTCCTCACCCGAGTGGTCGCGGTGACCTTTACCGAGAAGGCGGCGGGCGAGATGAAGCTTCGTCTGCGTGCCGAGCTGGACCGCGCGCGCCAGGAGGCCGACGAGGCCGCCCAACGCGCGCACTTGGAGCAGGCGCTGGCGGCGCTCGAGGTGGCTCACATCAATACCATCCACGGCTTCTGCGCGGACTTGCTGCGCGAGCGACCGATCGATGCCGGCATCGATCCGCAATTTGCAGTCCTCGATGAGACCTCCTCCGAGGCGCTGCTCCGAGAAGCGTTCCAAAATTGGTTCGAGCGCGCGCTTTCGGATCCCGGCGCCGGACTCCGCCGCATGCTCCGGCGGCGCAACTGGCGCGCGGAACGCAGCACTCCACGCGAGGAATTGCTGCGCGCTTGTCGGGATCTGGTGGAGTATCGCGATTTCGACCGGGCTTGGGCGTTCCCGGAGTTCGAGCGCGAGCCCCTGATCGACGAACTTTTGCTGCGCTTCCAGACCCTGGCCAGCTTTCAGAGCCAAGCGCTGCGCGCCTCGGATCCGCTGGCCCGCGCGATGACCGAATTTCGGTCGTTCGTCGAAGAGCTGGACAAGCGCAAGGGCGGCTACGTGCAGAAGCGGGACTACTACGACGCACTCGAGCTGGAGCTGTCGGAATTTTTGCGCAACAAAGAGCGCACGATTGGCGCAGTCGGTTCCGGGAGACTGTACGGTCAGTCGCTGGATCGCAGCGCCGTGGTCGCCGAACGGGACGAAGTGGTTCAGAGCCTTCGGCGCTTCGTGGCATTGGCTGAAGCCGATTTGGCTGCGCATCTGCGGCAAGAGCTGCTCGGCGTCGTGCACGAACGCGAGCGCCTCAAGCAGCGCCTCGGCGCGCTCGACTTCGTGGATCTCCTGTCACGCACGCGCGATCTACTCACCGGCAGCCGCAGTGTACGCGAGCAACTACAGAACCGCTTCACTCACCTGTTCGTGGACGAGTTCCAAGACACCGATCCACTTCAAGCCGAGATCTTGATGCTGCTGGCGAGCGATTCCGCCGACACGGCGGACTATCGTCAGGTTCGCAGCAAGCCGGGCAAGCTGTTCGTGGTCGGCGATCCGAAGCAAGCCATCTATCGCTTCCGCCGCGCCGACGTGACGCTGTATGAACGAATCAAGTCCGAGCTCCTGGCCCAAGGCGCACAACTGCTGCACTTGACCACCAACTTTCGTTCGGTGCCGTCCATTCAGGCTGCAGTCAACACCGCGTTCTCGCAAGCCATGGTTCGATCGGACGATGGCAGCCAAGCCGAGTACGTAGCGCTCGCCGAACATCGAGCGGAGCTGCCGTCGCAACCAGGCGTCATCGCGCTGCCCGTGCCCGAGCCCTACGGGAATTGGTGGAAACCCACCAAAGCAGCCGTGTCCAACTCCTACCCTCAGGCGGTTGGCGGATTCGTAGAGTGGTTGCTACAGAGCAGCGGCTGGCAAGTGCGCGACGAGGGTGGGCTCGTGCCAATCAAGCCGCGCCATGTCTGTCTCCTGTTCAAACGCTTTCAGTCCTATTATGGCGACACGACGCGCGCCTATGTGCAATCCCTGGAGGCTCGCCGCATCCCGCACATTTTGGTGGGTGGACGCTCCTTTCACGACCGCGAAGAGGTGGTCGCGCTGCGAGTCGCGCTGGAGGCGATCGAATGGCCCGACGACGAGCTCAGCGTGTACGCCTTTCTGCGCGGCCCACTCTTGGCCGTGAGCGACGAAGAACTGTTGTGCTACCGCGCTGACTTTTCGCGCCTCATGCCCGTGCGGCGCTTCGATGATCAACAACGCGCGAAGCATCCGGCCGTCGTCGACGGGCTCGAGCTGTTGCGGGATCTGAACCTGCAACGCAATCGACGTCCCGTCGCCGACACGGTGGAGCGCTTGTTGTCGCAAACACGCGCGCATGCCTCGCTCGCGATGTGGCCGAGCGGTGAGCAAGCGCTGGCCAACGCCCTGGCAATCGTCGACTTGGCGCGCAATTTCGACGGCCGCGGTGGCGCATCCTTCCGCGCCTTCGTCGAACTGCTGGAGGAACAGGCCGAGCGCGGTCAGGGCGGTGAAGCCCCGATCGTGGAAGAGGGCACCGAGGGCGTGCGTCTGATGACCGTGCACAAGGCGAAGGGGCTCGAATTTCCGGTCGTCATCCTGTGTGACCCGACTGCGCCATCGAAAACCGCGACCGCGTTCCGCTTCAGCGACGCGACACTCAAACTGAGCGCGCACGCCATTTGCGGTTGCCGCCCCTTCGAACTCGTCCAAAACGAAGAACTGGCGCGCCGTCACGACGACGCCGAGCTCGTGCGACTCAGCTACGTCGCCGCGACTCGAGCACGCGATCTCCTGGTCGTGCCGACGATCGGCGACCTGACCCCGCGCAGTGCCGACATCGGCTGGTGCGACGTGCTGGCACCCGCGCTCTATCCCAGCGATTCGGAACGCCAAGAGGCCTCCCCGGCGCCCGGTTGCCCCCCGTTCGGCAACGACAGCGTGCTGAGCCGCTCGGCCCAGACTCAAGCCACGCCGGAAGACGCCGTCGTTCCCGGCCTGCATCGCTCGATCTCGGGCAGCCCCGTGGTGTGGTGGGATCCGGCAACGCTGCGGCTGCGCGCGCCGCCCTTGGGCGGAGTCCGCCAGCAAAAATTACTGGCCGAGTCCGCGCGCTCGACCGCGAGCATCGTCCAGTACGGCGAGTGGCTGGAACGTCGACGCGCCACGGTAGAGGCGGGGAGCTGCCCCAGCGTCGTAGCTCGCACCATGACCGAGCTATCCCGGCAGACGTTTGGCACGCCCGCCACCGCCGTCGTTGAAAGTACCAACATTTCGCGCGCGGGCCGTCCGCGCGGGCCACGCTTCGGCACGCTGGTACACGCCCTGCTCGCTCACGCACCCTTTGACGCGGGTCGCTCGACATTGACGGCGCTCTCCTCATCGCTCTCGCGCCTGATCGGGGCTGTCGAAGCGGAAACCGCCTTCGCCGTGGATGCAGTGGTAGCGGCGTTGGAGCATCCCCGGCTGCGCGCGGCCGCGCGCTCCACCGATGTTCGGCGTGAAGTGGTCGTGGCCGAGCAGCGCAGCGACGGCAGCATCGCCGAGGGCGTCATCGACTTGGCCTACCGCACCGAGAACGAGTGGGTCGTACTCGACTTCAAGACCGACGAAATAGTAGCGACGGACGGCCCCTACGCGGAGCAGCTGCGACTGTACGTGGAAGCGTTGCAGCGAGCGACGAACGAGAAGGCCACTGGCCTGCTACTTCAGGTCTGAGCACTTCCACCGTAAAAATGACCATATTCGTCCGCGTACCGCGGGCGCGTAATCGCGTGCGAGTGCTCACACACGCGCCTGGCGCGTCGCGAACCTCGCTCTCCCTGCGTGCGCCAGAGAAGGGGAACCAGAATGCCTGTAAAACTGAACACGTTTGCCGATCGAGTCGATCCCAATGACCCGCAGCTTTCGAGCATGTTGAGCAATCTGCAAGCCAATATTCTGAAGCCGCACGGGCGCGACTTCGCGCGGCACTTATTTTTGTCCTTCCGCGCCTCACCCGGTCAAATGAGGGCTTGGATCAAGCAGCAGATCACGCCGCAAGTCACCACTGCGCTGCAGCAGTTTGCGACTTCGGGTCAGGCCGGTGCGGACGGCGGCGTCGTGTGCGGCTTTTTTCTGAGCGCGCGCGGCTACGAGTTCCTAGGGCTCGACACCTCCGGTTTCGCGAGCGATAGCTTCCGCAAGGGCATGCAGGATCAGGAGAACGGGGTATTTTCGAAGCTCTTGGATCTCGACAACGAAGATCCGCCCGTTCTGAGCTGGGAACCGGCCTTTCAGCAAGAAATCCACGCCTTGATCACCTTTGCGGACGACCAACTTTCG
This sequence comes from Polyangiaceae bacterium, assembly GCA_035273265.1. Classification (GTDB taxonomy): domain Bacteria; phylum Myxococcota_A; class Polyangia; order Polyangiales; family Polyangiaceae; genus PMG-095. The sequence continues at coordinate 6,320 of DATEPG010000569.1, read as the reverse complement.
GTCGTCGAATCGAACGTTGCCCTGTTCGAAGCCAGCGCGCTCGACTTCGTGAGAGTGGTGGGGCAAGAGCATGGCAATACGCTGCGCCGCAAGACCGAACCGGTCGAGCATTTTGGGTACTTCGACGGCATCAGCCAACCGCTCTTCACGAAGCCCGATCTGGACAAGGCCCAGGCGCAAAATCCCAATTTCGAGGCCTGGAACCCAGGTGCGCGCTTGAGCCTGGTGTTGGTCGACGACCCGCTGACGCCTGCCGTCGATGCCTTTGGGAGCTATCTCGTATACCGAAAGCTCGCGCAAGACGTGGCCTCGTTCCAGCGCCGGGTAAAGCGCCTCGCTCAAGAGCTCGGTACGGACGAGGATCTTGCGGGCGCCTACGCGGTCGGGCGCTTCAAGGACGGAACGCCGGTCACTCTGTCGAAGCAGCTGACCGCGCCCGGTGAATTCTCGAAGAAGAACGACTTCGATTTTTCGGCCGATGAAGCCGGGACGCGTTGCCCATTTCACGCCCACACGCGCAAGACCAATCCGCGTGGGACCACACCCCTCACCTCGCTCGAGGGCGAGAAGCGTCGTCGCATCGCTCGCCGCGGGATCCCCTATGGACCGCCCATGACGGGCGTCGCGGATAATCTTCCAAACGACGACAACCCAGCCACCCCGCGAGGGTTACTGTTCCTGTGCTTTCAAGCAAACATCGAAGATCAGTTCGAGTTCATTCAGCGCACCTGGGTCGACAACAAGCATTTTCCGACTTCCGTGCTCACCAATGGACTCCTCCAGCGCGACACCGGCGACGATCCGCTGATCGGTCAAGACGCGGATGAGGCCCAGCGCTGGCCGAAGAAGTGGGGCGAGCGCGCCAAGAAGACCATCAACGTCGAAGCCGCGGTCACGCTACGCGGGGGCGAATACTTCTTCGCCCCCAGCATCCCGTTTTTAGCCTCTCTCGCGCCCTAGCCCGCACCCCGGACACAAATCTCGCACTAGACACCGACAATCGAGCGCGTTCGGGCTCATACTCGTTGCGAGATGAAACCTTGGCTTCGGATCAAGAGCGAAACTTTAGTGAGCGACCGCTGGTTGACCTTGCGCGCGGACGAGTGCGAGCTGCCCAATGGCCGGACACTCAGTCCCTACTACGTAGTGGAAGAGAAGGACTGGGTGCAGATCTTCGCGCTGTCGTCCGACTCTCGCGTGCTCACAGTAAAACAGTTCCGTTATGCCGGGAACGCGATCTGCACGGAGCTGCCCGGCGGTATCGTCGACGATGGTGAAACGCCGCTCGTGGCGGCTCGCAGGGAGCTCCTGGAGGAAACAGGTTTCGAAGCCGCGACCTGGACGAAGGTGGTGACGGTATTCGCGAACCCCGCACGGCAAACGAATCGCCTTCATATCTTTCTGGCCGAAGGTCTCGTTGACAGTGGCAAGCAGAATCTCGACGACTACGAAGAGATCGAGCACCAGCTGGTCGAGCTAGCGGCTATTCGCGCGGGCATCCAGGACGGCTCGTTTTCACAAGCGCTGCATATCGCGGGCTTCTACCTATGCCAGGAGTTCCTCACGCTACGCGAAGCTGCCAATCAATCGAGCTCGATCTGCAGCGTGCCGAAGGTTCGTGCGGCGGTGTTGCCGCCGTCCGCCGAGTGAGTCATCGGCGCATCTGAAAAACCGTAGCCGATGATGCGGCCGTTCTGCTCGGTGACATCGTACAGGTTCCAATGACGCGAGCCGTCACTCAGCGGGATCAGCCTCGAGCGCGTATCCTCACCGCCTTGCGACAGCCAAGCAAAAAATAGGCTCGCTCCGCGGGAGATGCTCATGCCCACTTGCCAGCGATCCCAACCCGCGGCGCCTACTGCGACGATGCCGTCGGCAAGCCAGCGCATGCCAGAGAGCACCTCACCGCGACCAAGGTCGTAGTCATGGTGGCGGAGTTGCGTGCCTTCGGCGTCGGAAACCGAGATGTAGCCATCGTAATCGACATAGCCACTGGGATCTGGATACGTCTTCTTGCTGCCGTCAGGGAGCGTGCGCACGATCGCCCCCACCACGCCTAGCTCTCCGTCCCGGGCGCGAGCGCGAACGCCACTTGTTCCGCGGCATCCGGAGCTGGCCACAAGATGCGAGTGCCCTGGCGCACGCCCCGGGAGTCGAAGCGCGTCACGGCCAGCGGCAGAAGCTCGTTCTCCAGCGGACTCGGCGCGCGCAGGACGCACTCGGTGCTGGTCGATTCCCCGAATGCGGCGACGTTCGCCTGGCAGCGTGATTGGTTCCGGGCTCGACCGACCAAGAGATCGCCGGTCGAGTCGTCGCGTGCCAGAAATGGCCGAACGGCTTGCTCGGTCCACGGAATTCGTCGTATGCCCAGGCGGCAGGCTCGGCGAAGTGTGATCCTTCCACAACACGCGCCCAGCGCTCGACATAGGCCTTCGACTTCCAATCGAGGACTTCGAGCCCGAGTGCCACGCGCGTCGACAGCGAAAGCGGCGCCGTTCATCGGCGATCGGCACGCCCAGCGCGCTGATCCCACAGCACGCGGCTGCCATCAGGGCTCCATTCGTAGCCGCGCTCGCCCTCGATGATGAGCGCCGCGCTGAGTGTCGGTCGCTGCGAGCTGAGGCCTACGTCGACGGCGATCAGGCGCCCCGCGGCCGTGACGAGGATCCGGCCCTCACGGCCGTGCGGTAGCGACGCAGTTTGCGAGTGCCCGACGACCATGCGCCGGGCACTCAGGAGTTCCAGGGTTTGCCGCAGCTCACGCCTGGCCTGAGGCCCGCCACGAGCCAAGCTGCGATCCCAAAGTGGACCGGCAGCATTTCTAAAAAGGCTCTTTTTGGGCAATGACCAAAGGTTGGTCCGCGCAGCCGCCCAGCACTCGCGCGCCTGTTGATTCAAGCCATCGACTCCCGCGCACGCCCACGCCGGCAGGAGACCACCGTGCACGAACAACGTCTCCGAAGTGAGGTAGGCTACGGGCAGAGCGCGCAGCGCGCGACCGAGCGTGCCGCGCGGACCGAGCGCGCGGCGGAGCTCCGTGCGCCCCGGAACATGCTCCATCTTCCAAGCTCCGAGCCGCGGCTCGATCGGCGTCACGATCCCTTTCGAACGCTGACGAATCAGGCGCAACATCGCTCGGCGCACCCGGGCCGGCCAGGCGCGTCGCTCGGCCGCGCTGGCGAAGGACAGGTATTCGTCCTCGGTGCAATAGCCCTCGTGCCGGAGAGCAGTCATCACCTCGTGATTGCCGAGTAGAATCGTCACCTTGCCCCCGGCCTTTCGTGCCTGACGCTGCAACCTGAGGAGCACCCGCAGCGCCTGCGCGGCGCCTCCGCCACGGTTGAACAAATCGCCCATCTGCACCAGCTCGTCGCGCTTCCCCGACCAATCGAGCCTGCGATTGATCAGGCCAGTACCGCGCAAGATATCCAGTAGTACGTCGTGCGCACCGTTCAGATCCCCGATCGCGATCACACGCCGTGTTCCGCCAGTAGCCATCGCGCCCACGCTAGCAGCTTCGGCCTGGCCGTTTGTACGACACTGGCACACTTGTCCCCCAAGCGCGTGAAAGCCTGGACCCCATGTCCCTTGACCGTTAGCATGGGCCGCCCCGATGCATCCGCGCGCGCGGCTCAGCGGGATTTGCCGGACGTGACAGCCAATGAGCGAGAATGACGAACGTTTATTGCAAGCCGTAAGGGCCGGCGGCATCGGCATTTTCGACCACGATCACACGACCGATATCATCTACTGGTCGCTAGAGTTGCGCCAGTTCTACGGCCTCGGTGCCGACGAGCCGGTGACGATCCGCGCAATCGTGGGGCAATGCTTCCCGGAAGACTCGGATCGCGTCATGCAAGCCGCGATTCGAGCCCACAGCCCGGACGGCGATGGATCCTTCGACATCGAACACCGAATCATCGACCGCGCCGGCAAGCTGCGCTGGCTATTGACCCGATCGACGACGTTGTTCGAAGGTGTCGGCCCCGCGCGGCGCCCGGTTCGCACCATTGGTGCCGTGCAAGACGTCACTGATCGGCACCATACCAGCGCTCAACTGCGAGTCCTAGACACCGTCATCCGATCCAGCAACAGAGCCGTTGCCATTGCCGATCCGAGCGGACGGCTCACATTCGCAAACGAAGCGTTCGTGCGCTTTTGGGGCCACGCGCGAGGCGAAGACGTACTCGATCGCTCGCTGTTCGAGTTCTGGGAGCCCGCCGAAGGCCCCGGAGAAGCGATTGCTACGATTTTTCTCAAGGGAACCTGGCGCACGGAAACCGTCGGGCACCGCCACAACGGCGAAGCCTTCGACGTCGAACTGGTCGCCGAGGCAGTGACTGACGGGCGGGGCCAACTCGCCCAGGTCCTCGTCACTTGTACCGACATCACCGCAAGCAAGCGCGTCGAACAAGCGCTGCGGATGAAGGACCAGGCCATCGCGACGTCACTGGTGGCCATTGCCATGAGCGATCCGAGCGGGCACATCGTGTACGTAAACCCAGCTTTCCTCCGGTTGTGGGGGTATTCGAACGAAGACGAGGTGCTGGGTCGCACTCCGTTGGATTTTACGGACGAGCAGCGCACTCCAAAAATACTGGAGAGTGTCCGCACGCATGGCTCCTGGGTCGGAGAATTGTCAGGCAAGCGCACGGACGGCACGGACATGCAACTGAGGCTATCCGTGCACTCGATTGCCGACTCGAGCGGGCAGCTCGTCAACATGGTGGCGTCCTTCGTCGACGCGACCGAGCAGAAGCGCCTCGAAGCACAGCTCCTGCACGCACAGAAAATGGAGTCCGTTGGACGCCTCGCTGGCGGCGTGGCGCACGACTTCAACAACCTCTTGACCGTCATCCTGGGGGCCGTAGAGCTCACCCGACTACAGCTCGATGCCGCTCATCCGGCCCACGAATACTTAGCCGAGGCCGAAGATGCAGCGTGCTCCGCGGGAACGCTCACGAAGCAACTGCTCGCCTTTTCCCGGAAGCAGATCATCGCGCCCAAGGTGCTGAACCTGAACGATGTCGTCGCTCGCGTCGAACGCATGGCGCAGCGATTGTTGGGAGAAGACGTCGTGCTGCGGACCATTTGCGCAGCCGATCTCGGTTTCGTGCGCTTCGATCCAGGCCAGGTCGAGCAGATCATCGTCAATCTTGCCGTGAATGCACGGGATGCGATGCCAGCCGGCGGCAGTCTGACGATCGAGACCCGCAACGTTCGCCTCGACGAGCACTACGCTGAGGGGCATCCCGGCGTCGAACTCGGCGACTACGTTCGACTAGCCGTCTCCGACAGCGGAACAGGGATGAGCGAGGACGCTCGTGCGCATCTATTCGAGCCCTTCTTCACGACCAAAGGGCCTGGCAAAGGCACCGGACTCGGACTGGCAATGGTCTACGGCGCGGTCCAGCAAAACGGCGGTCGCATCGAGGTCTACTCGGAGCCCGAGCACGGCACGACCTTCAAGATCTACCTGCCCCGAGTCCCTTCCGTAGAACAGGAAGTTCGGACACCTGAGCGGCCCCGCCCTCGCAGTGGCGGGGAGGCAATCCTGCTGGTCGAGGACGACGAGCGGGTCCGGGCCTTTGCCACGACCGTGCTCGAGCGCTTTGGATATCAGGTGCATGCCTTCCCGGGGCCAGCACACGCTTTGGCTGCCGTGCCCCAGCTGAGCCCATCGCCCGCCTTGCTGGTGACCGACGTGGTGATGCCCGGCATGAACGGTCGCGCACTCTCCGAAAGAGTCGCATCGTTGATCCCCGCGATGAAAGTGCTGTTCGTCTCCGGCTACACCGAAAACGTGATCGTGCACCACGGCGTCTTGAAAGAGGATATCGAATTTCTAGCCAAGCCCTACTCCGTCGATCAGCTCGCCCGACGGGTGCGTGAAGTGCTCGACACGCGCCAGCGCGGATCGTGAACTCACGGGCGCGATCTCGGCCCGAAATAACGGACCTGGCGGAGGGAGCGGCCCCGCGCGCAGCCGCTTTAGTCACCGTAGGCGGAATCGATAGAATCGAGGCGCCGGCCCTCGCTGAGAGCGCCCCCGAGCGCGGAAAATTACAGCAGGAAGCCGCCACGATCTAGCTACTCCGATGGACGATTGCGACCCGGTGTGCTTGAACGAAGCGAGATGATGGGTAATCAACCAGTTCTCGCGTGGAGTCTCCTGCTATTCGCCTGTGCTTGCGGAAGTAATGGGCAAAGTGCGGGCGGGGGCGGAGCGAGCGGCTCTGGCGCGCTTGCCTCCGCTGGCAAGGCTGGCGCCATCAGCGCGGGCGGCGGCCCAGCGGGCGGGGCGCAGAATGCGCTCGGCG
>DATEPG010000568.1:0-3671 GCA_035273265.1 Polyangiaceae bacterium | reverse complement strand
TGCTGGATAACGCCGCCAAGTTTACACCCGCCGGTGGCACGGTCGGGGTACGCGCGCGGCAGCTCACCTCCGGGCACCTGGAGTTGTGCATCGCCGATACTGGCCCGGGCGTGCCGACTGAAAAGGCCTCCCGCTTGTTCGAGCCGTTCTATCAGGTGGACGGATCGCCCACGCGCGCCTTCGGAGGTACGGGTGTGGGCTTGGCCGTAGTCCGCGGCGTCGCAGTGGGCCACGGAGGCGACGTGCGTCTGGCTCCGCCGGGCGTCGAAGAAATCGTCGGCGTGCCGATGAACGGAGCGGCCTTCTATTTCGTCTTGCCGCCTGGCAGGCGCTCGATGAGTGAGCCGCCCTCGCGCCCGGCATGAGCAACGCCGGCATTTATCTGGATTGGAACGCCACCACGCCCCCGCACCCGGCGGTGCTCGCGGCGATGACGCGAGCCGCTGAGGAGTGCTGGGGAAACCCCTCCAGCACTCACCGCGTGGGTCGCCAAGCCCGCGCCCGAGTCGAGGACGCTCGCGAAAAGCTGGCCGAGATTTGTGCGGTTCACGCGCGCGACGTGCTGTTCACCTCGGGCGGGACCGAAGCCAACAACCTGGCCCTGGCTGGGGCGGTGGGGCTCGCCTTGACTCGGCTCGAGCATCCGTCGGTGACGCGCGTTGCCGAACAGCTGGAGCAACGTGGAGTCCCGGTGGTCTGGGTGGAGGTGCCAGCGACCGGCCGGGTCGCCGCCGAAGCCTACCAAGAAGCGCTCACCCGCTTGCCGCGCGGCTCGTTGGCCGTACTGATGGCCGCCAACCATGAAACGGGTGTGCTTCAGCCGCTGGAGCAGGTGGCGCTCATGGCGCACGAGCTGGGTGCCACCTTGCATGTGGATGCGGTGCAGGCGCTCGGAAAGCTTGCGCCCGAGACGTGGCGCTTCGCTGACAGCTTGGCCCTGGCGGCGCACAAGATCCGCGGCCCGAAAGGCCTGGGTGCGTTGGCCTTTCGAGGTAGCAAAGCGCCCAAGCCCGTGCTCCTCGGTGGCAGCCAAGAGCGCGGCTTGCGGCCAGGGACAGTCGATCCGATCGCCGCGGCCGGCTTCTTGGCCGCGCTCGAGCAAGCGGCGCAAGGTCCAGCACGCTATGCCGAACTCCGCCTGCTGCGCGACGACTTCGAGAGCGCCTTTACCTCGGTAGCCGAACTCAATGGCGGACAAGTGGCGCGTTTGCCTCACGTCTCGAACTTGTCGTTCGTCGGTGTGTCGGGTGACGAGATCGTGGCCGCGCTGGATCTCATGGGGGTGTGCGTCTCGAGCGGTAGCGCGTGCAGCGCTGGCACCACCGAACCTTCTTCGGTGATCACCGCCATGCTCGGGCGCGAACGAGCCCGGGCCGCGGTCCGAGTGAGCCTCGGGGAAGGGACCACGAATGGCGAGATCCAAGCTGCAAAAGCCGCCTTTCGACGTGTCCTGCAGCTGACCGCGGCCAACCCTTGAAGTGATGGATGATCCAGGCGCGCTATTGTTCGCGCATGGACTGCACGCCGATACGTAAGTGCTTAAGATGGTTCCGTATTGCTGACTGCTCGCGGGCGCGAATCAGGTTCCATTGAATGGAGTCCGGAGGCAGCACTGCTACTCGCTCGTTCAGTGGTCACTCGCATGCTCGAGTGACACTTGAGCTGTGTTAGCTAAGTGTTCGATTTTAAGCGGCAAGTAGCCGCTTCATGGAGCGCGAGAGCGGCCGCCACCGAAGCATTCAGCGAGTCGATCCGACCGCTGGCCGTGAGCCGACCGACGACGCTGCAAGCGCGACGAACCGCGCGGCCCATGCCTTCGTGCTCGTTGCCGACGACCAAGATCGTGGGGCCCGAGAGATCGAGCTCGCCGACTCGCTGGGGTGCATGGGCATCCAGGCCAACGACCGAGATGCCGCGCTCTCGAGCTGCGGTGAGCGCACCGACCAGAGAAGGCACGCGGCACAGTCGAGCATGTTCGATTGCGCCGGCCGAAGCACGACCGGTCGTCGGGCTGAGCGGTGCCGACGAGTGCTCACCCCAGATCACCGCTGCGTCCGCGACTCCAACCGCAGAGCGAATCACCGCTCCGAAATTTTGTGGGTCTTGGATGCCGTCCAGCGCCAGAGCCAAGAGCAGTGGGTCCGCGAGCAATGTTTCGATGGGCAGCAGCGTTAGATCGGGTCCCCAGGCGACGACGCCCTGGTGGTGACCGCCCTCGGTCCAGCGCTCGAGTTCGCTGCGCGGAACTCGAATCACCTCGCCGATCCCTTGATCGGTCGCGAAGCGGGCGAGCGCGTCGAGGGTGGGGCTCTCTTTCTGCTCCAGCGCGACGCGGGTCAAACCGAAGCGGCGGACTCGAATTGCCTCGCGGACGGGCTGCAGGCCGGCGATCAGCCGCAGGCCCTCCATTCCGGGAGCGGTGGGCGCGCCGCGCGGGGCGCGTTCAGGCCAACGACGAGGCACGCTGGATCTCGTCGCCAATGGCGGAAGCGGCGGCAGCGGGGTCGGCCGCGTCGCGGATCGGGCGGCCCACCACGAGCAGGCTCGAGCCGGCGCGGATCGCGCTTTCCGGGGTACCGGTGCGCTTTTGATCGTCCGTTCCGGCGCTGCTGGTCGGGCGAATGCCGGGCGTGACCAGCACCGCGGCGGGGCCTAGAGCGGCACGCAACGCAGAAACCTCGGCAGCCGAGCACACCATGCCCGGAATGCCTTGCTCGTGAGCGAGCTTGGCCAGATGCAGCGCGTGCTCGCCAGGCTTCGCTTCGACACCCACGGCGGTTAGATCCGCCGCGTCGAGGGAGGTGAGTACGGTGATCGCGAGCAGCACCAAGCCGGTGTTTTCCCGCTCCGCGCGGCGCGCGGCAGCGGCGAGCATTTTCGCGCCTCCGGAGGCGTGCAGGGTGAGGTAGCGGACGCCGTGGGCGGCCGCGGCAGCCACCGCGCGCTCCACGGTTTCTGGGATGTCGTGCAGCTTCAGATCGAGGAATACGTCACAGCCCAGCTTTTGGCCGAGGGTAACCGCGCGGGGGCCCTCACTGACGAAAAGCTCCAATCCGACCTTCAGCACTCCGGCAGCGTGCGCAACCCGAGCGGCGCCTTCCTCCGCCTGCGCGAAGGAAGGAAAATCCAGAGCATAGGCGAGCTTTTCGCGCGCCGGATGTCGCTCGTGATCGTGCCTCACAGACACGAGCACAACGGATCGCCGGGCGGGCAACTGCAGGGTTTGCTCGCACCGCCGGGACGTGGCCTGGCTGCCGGCGCAGAGCCTCTTTGCTGGACCGCGGCGCCGGCCTTAGCGGTGTCTTGCTTGGCTTTCGAAAGCTCGGCCTCGAGGCGAGCCCGCGTGGCTTCGTCCTTCGCGCTGTCCCGCTGCTTCTCCAGCTCTTCTTGATGCTTTTGCGCGTTGTCGTATTGGCCCTTGAGCGCTTCGAGCTGCTTCTGCGTTTCGGCCTGCTGCGCAGCGACGGCGGCGTCTTTCTCTCTTTGCGCTTTGGCGTTGTTGGACATCACGACCGCGATCGCGATGCCGCCGATGACGAGCACGGCGGAGATGATGCCCACCACGAGCTTGAGGCGCTTTTTGCCCTGATCACTGTTGAGCGCAGCGATTTGTTGCTCGTGCGCTTGCTGCGCCGCGAGTGCCTCCATGCGCGAGCGGTGCTCGGTCTCCG
>DATEPG010000567.1:0-42311 GCA_035273265.1 Polyangiaceae bacterium | reverse complement strand
AGCCGAGCGTGCCCACGAGGGTGAGCAGGCCGACGATCACGAACAAAATCTTGAGGGCCTTGCCGGGCTTCCGAGGAGCTTTAGTGGTCACGGTGAATACTCGCGCTGTGCATGAGGTGAAAAGCAGCGGACCGCAATTGCCTAGCGAGTCCTGCGGGTGCGATTTAGGGAGGGCAGCGCCCCCAAAAGCGAGCAGTAAGGCTCCCATGCGTTGCCATAAACACAGGCGCCGCGGGCTGGAAACGGACGGGAAATGCCCGCCAGCAACGCCCCCGGGGAAACTGCGCGCCCGCGCGTCACCTCCCGGGCGCCGGTTTGCGAGCTGAACCTAGGGATGACGAATGGAGCTACGGTGCGCTCATGCAACCTTTGACCTCGAACGGCGAGGCCGCCGTACAGAATTTGGCTCAGCGCTACGGGGTCAGCGTGGATGCCGCCAAGACCTTACTGTTCGCGGTCAACGCGGGCGGCGGCAGCATGGCGCAGTTTTACCACTCGGAGCTGGGAGGCGGCGGGCAGTGGATGCGCGGTGGCATGACCATGGTCGGGGATATGTTCAACAGCGGCCTGCAAGCCACCGTGGCAGGCCTTTGTTCGGAGCTGTCTTCCCTACTCAGCTCGCAGCAGGTCTTTCAGCCGATCCCTCAGTCTTCACATGGGACGAGCGGCTTCGGTAACAACTGGTGGCCAGGCAATCTTGGCAGCCCAAGTTCCAGCGGCGGCCAGAATGATTCTCGCTACGCGTACTTCCCGCAAGCACAGCGACTGGCGATCGATCGCGGCGGACGAGTCACCGTCTACAACACGCTCGACCACCACATCGGCGGCGTGCAGCAGCAGCAAGGGGGAGCGTCCGGTTCGCTCTCGTTCAGCAGCCAGTTCGGCACCTTTACCGTCGACAGCCTGCCTCTTGCCGATCAGCCGAATAACCAAGACCAGATCCCGGACCCCCCACCGTTCCAGAATCAACCTCAGCAGTGGCAGCCGCCGATCCCCAGCTACAGCCAGCCGCAGCAGAACTTCCCAGGCGGCGCTCCGCAGACGCACGACGAAATCTTGGCGACGCTCGAACGTTTGAGCGGCTTGCATCAAAAAGGGATTTTGTCTGAAGACGAATTTCGCAGCAAAAAAGCAGAGCTCTTGAGTCGGCTCTGAGACCAAACCGCGGCGTTCCCAGCGCCGGCTGACTCACGGCTGGAGTGCGGACGCCGGTACACTCACCATGAGCGAAGAATCGGCACGAACCTGAACGGTCGCGCTGCGCTCCTCACTGCCCGTTTTGATCACGAGGGTATGCCAGCCTGGGCTGAGCTCGAAGCTGCCCGGAGCTCGACCGAGCAAGCGACCTTTGTCGAACACCTGACCGCCACCTGGGGTCGTAAGGAATACTTGGCCGGTTTGCATGGCCGCGCGACTCGGAACTCCGCTCGGCGGAGCCGCCGCAGCCACGACGCTCGCCTTGACGATCGTTGGCTTGTGGCTGTCGGTCGCCGAGACGGCTTGACCGGAAGCGGCGTGCAGCGTGGCCAATTTTGGCACCGGCGGATCCGAGCTCAGATCGCTGATCGACTGCGCCCCCACCCCGCTGGCCACCGCGACTGGCGGCACGGCTGAATGCGGTGCCGGTTCGGCTAGATTTTTTGCGGTTGCGAGATCGGTGACTTGCATCGGGGTCCGGTGCAGACGCAGGAGCAACGCCCGGACCATAGCAAAGCCCAAGAGCCCGAGACTCACCGTTGCCATGAACGAAATGGCGGCGGAGCGCCAAAGCTGCATGCGCGCGTTTCGCCGAGGACGGCGTAAGGTGACGGGCACCTTCAGCGAGTCAACCGTCTCGCGCAGCGTAGGCAGCGCCTGCTGCTGCACGGAACGCAGGGTGCTCTGCAAATCTCTGGCAAAGACATGGGTTGTTTGCTCAGGCTCGTCTTGTGCGGCGGGCAAATAGGCGCCGCTGATCGCAGCGCTATCGAGCTCCGCGTCTTCGAAATGGGGCCGCCATTGGCTAGTGATATCCGCCACTTCGAGTAAGCCTCGATTGAGTCCGGGCGGGCGGATGCGGCAAGCCGTGACTCGAACCGCTGCCAGCATGGGCCGAGTCACCTTCGACTCCCGGACGCACGCTGCCTTGAGTCGAGATACGGTTTCAGGCGAGATGTGAAGAGTGGATTCCTCCAGGCCCATACTGGCGAGTGTCGTTGGGAATGCCTGGCGAAGCGGGCTGCTCATCCCTCTCGAGTAGCAAGGCCGGTGCCAACGCGACGCGCGCACTGGCCTGACCGTTCAGCTGATGTCGTGAACGCGCAGCTTGTAGAACAAGGTGCGCCGACTCACGCCCAGCAGGCGCGCCGCCAAGACACGATTCCCCGCCGCTTTTTTCAGCGCGCGCTCGAGCGCGCGGCGTTCGGCGACGCGCACCGCCGCGTCGAGTTCGATCACGCTCAAGTCGTTGGTCGTCTCCTCGACGAGCGAGCCCTCCTCACGGGCCAGCTCACGGGCAACATCGGCACGCGTGATGCGTGCCTGATCGCTGAGCACCACGAGACGCTCCACGAAATTCTGCAATTGCCGCACGTTGCCGCGCCAAGGCGCCGCTTCGAACAGGGCGAGCGCATCCTCCTCGATGAGCCGCATGCGCTGATTCGCAGCTGCAGCGAGAGCGCAAAAGTGGCGAACCATGGGCGCGACCTCCTCGCGCCGGTTGCGCAGCGCTGGCAGCGTGATCCGAACGACGTTCAAGCGGTAGTAGAGATCTTCTCTAAATTCGCGTCTCTGCACCATCTTTTCCAGATTTCGATGGGTGGCGCTGATGAACCGAACGTCAGCCTTGAGCGTCTTCGTTCCACCCAACCGCTCATACTCGCGGTCTTGCAACAGGCGTAGCAGCTTCACCTGTACCAACGACGAAATGTCGCCTATTTCGTCCAGGAAGAGTGTACCGCCCTCGGCAAGCTCGACCCGACCGGGCTTTCGCGCCGACGCGCCGGTGAACGCACCGCGTTCATAGCCAAATACTTCGCTCTCCAGAATTTGCTCCGGGAGCGCCGCGCAATGCACTTTGATGAAAGGGCCAGCAGCGCGCGGACTTTGCTCGTGAATGCGCCGCGCGACCACCTCCTTGCCGGTGCCGCTCTCGCCGCGAATCATGACCGTGGAAATTCCCGCGGCCACTCGGTCGACCAGGCCAAATACCTCACGCATGGCCTCCGATTGCACGACGATTTGCGAAGAACCGGTAAACAAGGGGGCTTCCTCCGGGTTCGCGACATTGGCCAAGCAACGCAGCTTTTGCAGCGTAAAAAGCACCTCCTCTCGGTCGATCGGCACGCGAACGAAATCTGCCGCGCCAGCGCTCACCCAGCGTCCGTCCACCGACGCGCCGGCAGTGACCATCAGCACCACCGGCACGTCCGGGAAGCGCTGCACCACCATGCGTACGAAATCCGGCTGTCCGATGGCCAGCGACTCTGCCAGAAATACCGCGTCCGCGTCTCGTTCTTCGAGCGCGCGCAGCAGCTCGGACAAGGTCGCACAATGCTCGACACTGGTGGACCCCTGGCCGAAGGCCCGTTCCAGCTGTTGAGCCGCGGTCTGCTCGGCGTCAGCGACGAGCAACGTGTGTGAGTCGTTCCCCTGCATGCAAGTTCCAGCTTATCCGGTTTCGGCACGGCGTCATCGTCTGGTGCAAAGACTTGCACTCCTCGGGTGCAGTTTTTTTGCCTGATGCATTCCGACAGACGACCAATGTGCAACACCAAATATCTAATCTCGAGAAACCGAATCGCCGCCGTCCATCCCAGACTCAATTATTATGAAAACGGGGAAAACCGCCGTTACGTCCGAGAGGGAATCATTTGAGTCAGTGTTCGACGCACCGAAGGGGCACGCTGTGATAGCCATGGGAAACCGCCATTCGCAAGACGAGAAGGACGCCGAAGAGTCTACGACTCTGGTGCACTCTGGTTCGTCCGGCGCGCGGCTCAAGGCGGCGCTCGACCTAGCTTCGGACGCCAAAGTGCGTCTGGTCGAGCCGCATTCCAATGACGCGACGCCTCACTTTGGACCGAACAGCGGCGACGAGTTCGCTCAGGCGAGCGTGGCCCTGCCGGTCGCGCCCCCCGTGGCGAGTAGCGGCATGGTCGGACCCTATCACTTAGCGCTCGAAATTGCCTCGGGCGGAATGGCCACCGTGTATTTGGCGGTGCACGGGCTGGAGGGATTTCAGAATACGGTCGCGGTGAAGCGCATCCACCCGCACTTGGCCAAAGACAAAGAATTCGTCGACATGTTCGCCGACGAAGCGCACATCGCGGCGCGCATCAATCACCCGTACGTCTGCCGCGTCTTCGATTTCGGTAAGACGGCCGACAATAGCTACTACATCGCCATGGAGTTCTTGCGTGGCGAACCGCTATCACGGGTGTTCAAGTCACTCACGCCCGAGCGGGTCTGCAACCCACGTCATCCGATGATCATCGCTCGCGTGATCGCGAACTTGGCGGAGGGGTTGCACGCAGCGCACATTTTGAAGGACACGCAGGGTATCAGCCTGGAGGTCGTGCATCGCGACATTACTCCGCAGAATTTGTTCGTGCTGTCCGACGGCACGGTGCGCGTGACGGATTTCGGCATCGCACGCGCCCGCGTGCGCAGTCACCAGACCCAAGGCGGACGGATCAAGGGCAAGCTGGCCTATATGTCGCCAGAGCAGTTGAATCAGCAGCCGGTCGACCGGCGCTCCGATATCTGGGGTTTGGGCGTGGTGGCCTGGGAGCTGCTCACCGGGCGGCGATTGTTCCGTGCCTCCAGCGAAGGCGAGACGGTGCTCTCGGTGTTGACGCGCCCCATTCCTCCGCCCTCGCGCTTCGCGGACAGCGTGCCGCGAAAGCTCGATGAGATCGTGCAGCGTGCACTCTCGCGCGATCCCGAAACTCGTTACTCCTCCGCTCGGGATTTGACGCGCGCGCTGGAAGCGTTCCTGGCAGCAGCCGGCGATACCGTTCCCACGATGGACGTCGCCGATTGGGTCGAAGACCTGTTTCCGGGCGCGGGCAGCCGCAGCGACGGTCTGGTCCGGCTCGCACACGCGGTCATCCCGCCCGAGCGCCGCTCGGTGCGGCCGCTGGGCAAGCACTCGGTGCCGCCCGGCGTAGGGCCAGGCTCCGGTTCCGCGCCCATGCGCGCCGAACGGCAGCCGACCCCCAGCAACTTACCCGTGTTATCCACGGCCGCGCCCTCCGAGTTGCGGTGGGGTCGAGCGCTGCTGCTGACCGCTGCGTTGCTCGCCGCTGTGGCGGGCGTCGCCGTGTTCGCCAGTCGCCGGCAGAGCGCGTCCGTCACACGTTTCTCGCCACCTGCAGCGGCAGCCCAACCTGTTGCTGAGCGTTCATTCGCGAGTCTCGCCGTCGAGATCCCGGCGTCGAACGTGCCCGGCGTGGTCGAGGTTCCGCGCGCAAGCATTAGCGCTACCGGTGCTGCGCCAAGCTCGAGTGCGCCCCGCACCGAGACTGCCTCGAGCAAACCGCCGGCGTTGGTCGCAACCGCGGTACGGCGAGCTGTTGCGAGTGCGCCCAGCGCCGCGCCACCACTAGCCATGGAAAAAACTGGTTCGGTGCAGCTGATGACCAGAAACGGTCGCGCCGAAGTGTATCTCGGCGCGCGCTTGCTAGGCACCACGCCGCTCACCGTGGATCTGCCGACAGGCACCGTTTCGCTGCTGCTCAAGCCGATCGCTGGAGGCGAGCCGCGTAGCGTGAACGTTGCAATTCAGCCGGGGGCCACGTCGTTCATCAGCGTACCACTGAGCGTTCCGGTGCCGTGAACGACTGAGCGACTTGAGTGGGTCCGAGACTTGCAATCGTCATTCGCGTGTCTGCGCAGGAGCGCGCCGACCTAGGCAATGGGAGTGTCAATGTCGTCTTTGCGAATCCGAAGTGGTTGGTCTCTGTGTGCGCTGCTCGCGCTTGCTTGCTCGGCTGGAAGCGAGTCCATGTCTGTCGACGGAGCCACAGAGGTAGGCCAGCTCAGTCAACCGATCGTGCTGTTCGACAACGCGAACTGCTCGGTTGAGCTGACGAAGATCGACTACGACCAGCCGGGCAACGATACCAACGACTTCATCGAGCTCCACGTCACGAAGAAGAACCCAGGCCTCGTGACCACACTGCTCGACTGTGGGGTGGGGGCGATCGCGCTGTACGACGACACCAGCCTGCTGTGTGTGCCTTATTCGCTCACGGCCTTGGCGACGCTCGTCATCCCGGCGGACGGCTACATCGAAATCGGCCAGAACCAGGCCACCGTCAACGTGAACATCGGGTCTAGTCCCGAAGGCTGGATTCACAATGGTCGGGGCGAGATCGCGATCCTGCAGACGGCGCTCGCCAGCGGACTACCACTGAACTGGTTCGCATACGGTGGCGCCGCCAAGTGCAACGGCCTGCTCACTCCCACGCAAATCCAGGTTGAAGGCGACGCTTCCCCCAACGTCGTCAACGTGTCGTGCAACAGTACGTTTCACCTCGTCGACGCGACGATTGCGGTGCAGAAGACCACGGCCGATTGCCCGCCGAGCGGGAACGGCGGAGCAGGTGGCGGTGGTGGGACGGGCGGTTTGCTGAATCTCGCCGGCACTGGCGGCTTGCTCAACCTGGGCGGCCTACTGAACCTGGGCGGCAGCGGTGGTTTGCTCAACCTAGCCGGCGGCGGTGGCTCTGCCGGTCTGAGCCACGCTGGCTCCGGTGGCACGGCTGGCTCGAATCTCCCTGGCACGGGCGGCATTTCGAACCTCGCCGGCAAAGCGGGAGCAAGCATTGCTGGTGATGAAGCGGGCGGCAGCGCTGGCCTTCCCGATGCCGGTGATGCGGGTGACCAGAACGGCAGCGCTGGCAACACCAACACCCAGGCTGGCGGGAGCTCGGCCGCGGCTGGAAGCGGCGCGGTGGCTGGAAGCGGCACGGCAGCTGGTAGCGGCGCGGCGGCTGGAAGCGGCACGGCAGCTGGAAGCGGCAACGCGATGGTCGCCGAAGGGGGTGGTTGCTCCTGCGCAATCCCGAAGGCGTCGAATCGTCAGCCGATTCAAGCATTGGCCTTGCTCGCCTCGTTGCTCGGGCTGGGCCTTCGCCGGCGCCAGACGCGCAAGAACTGAATCCTTCAGCCATCGGAGATGAACTCGTGACAACCTCCCGCATTTCCTTCGCCCTGCTCTTCCTCTCGATCTTGCTGTTGGAAGGTTCCGCCCTCGCCCAATCGACAACACCTGGCTTTGCCATCAATCGCTTCAATCCTTCGGAACGAGGCAGCGATTGGTTCGTGGCGGAGTCCTTGGATTTGCGCGGCAAGCATCGCTTGGCCCTGGGTGCCGTCGCCGACTACTCGCACAATCCGCTCGCGGTGTACGACGCGGACACGGGCGATCAAGCAGGCGCGATCATTCGCCATCAGTTCATCACTCACCTGGGCGCAAGCTTCGTGGTTCTGGACCGCTTACGCTTCGCTCTCAATATGCCCGTGCTCTTTTACCAGAGCGGGGACGCCTTCGAAGTCGGCGGCCAAACACTGAAAGCCGACGGCGGCAGCCACATCGGCGATCTTCGCCTGGGCGCCGACGTGCGCATCTTCGGGGCCTACGGCGGCCCCGCCACCTTCGCCCTCGGTGCTCAGGTGTACCTACCCACGGGCAGCCGGGATGCGTTCCAGAGCGACGGCTCGACGCGCTTCGTGCCGCGCGCGCTCGTGGCCGGAGAGATCGGCCCGTTCGTGTACGGCGGGCGCTTCGAAGTCATCATCCGCAAGGACAGCAGTTTTGGTGACAAGGACAACGGCACTTCAGCGTTCCTGGGTGCGGCAGCGGGTGTGCGAATCAAACGACTCGTGCTCGGCCCAGAGGTCATGGCCTCTACAGTGCTCCAGAGCGACGCGTTCGAACGAACCACGACACCTGCGGAGTTGCTCTTCGGCGCGCACTACTTCACGCGCGGCGTGCGCTTCGGCTTGGGCGCGGGCACGGGCCTTTCGCGCGGCTTTGGTGCGCCCGACGCACGAGTGCTGGGCAACCTGGAGTGGGCACCGGAGCCCGAATCCAAGCAGGCACCCCCGACTCCCGCAGTCGTCGACCCGGATCGCGATCGCGACGGGGTATCGAACGCTGTCGATGCCTGCCCGGACGAAGCAGGGGTTGCCCACGCGGATCCGAAGAAGAACGGCTGCCCCGTGTCGGATCGCGATCACGACCAAGTCCCAGACGAGCTCGACGCCTGCCCCGTCGAAGCTGGCGTGGCGACTGGGGACCCCAAAACCAATGGCTGCCCAGATGCAGACCAAGACCGCATTCCCGATATCGAGGACGCCTGCCCGAACGAGCCCGGCGTCGCGACGAGTGATCCCAAGACCAACGGCTGCCCGCCGCCAAAGGACACGGATGCTGACGGCGTGATGGACCCCGAGGACGCCTGCCCGACCGCGGCCGGACCGAAGACCGCGGATCCCAAGACCAACGGTTGCCCGGTCGCGCGGCTCGAGCAAAACGAGATCCGCATCCTGGAACCGGTGAAGTTTGCGAACAACAGCGACCGCCTGCTACCCGAGAGCGAACCGGTGCTCACCTCGGTGATGGACGTTCTACAAGCACACCCCGAGATCACGAAACTCGAGGTGCGCGGACACACGGACAGTCGCGGCGGAGCGGCCGCCAATTTGGGCCTCAGCAAACGCCGCGCAGCCTCGGTGATGCGCTGGCTCACTGCACACGGCGTCGCAGCCTCGCGCCTTGGTTCCGCCGGCCTCGGTCAGACCCGGCCGATCGACACCAACGACACCGACGAGGGACGCCAGAACAATCGACGCGTCGAGTTCCGCATCACAGCGACCGCCGCACAGTGAGCAAGCCTGGCAAGCGGGGCTACGTGCGCGTAGCCCCGGCCGAGAGGGTCGGCTCACCTCATGAACTCGCCTCTTCCCCCGCCCGCCCGGCCTTAGTCTTTCCCACAAGACAGTGGCACACTAAAGAGGATGTGGTTCAGAGCAGACCGAAGAACGTAACGCGACTCAAACCTCAGCGATTCTAACAAGAACCAGCGTCTCCTTTACAAGACCACCGCCAACCGCGAAACGCCTGCCGCGCGGGAGGCCAGCAAGCTCCGACCTTTTTCAACGGCAGTCTCGTGTAGTAGAGTGAGCCGTCAACGACTCAAGGAGCGGGAGTTCACGTGCCGAGGTTGTCCGTAAACGTCAACAAGATCGCAACGCTGCGCAACACGCGTTACGCAGAGATCCCGAGCATCGTGCGGCTGGCAGCGCTGGCGCTCGACGCGGGGGCTCATGGCATTACGGTTCATCCGCGGCCCGACCAACGGCACATCCGCCCGGGCGACGTCGATGCGCTGGCCGAGCTGCTGAAGAGTTACCCAACGGCCGAGTATTGCATCGAGGGCAATCCATTCCATGGCTTGATCGAGCATTGTATCAGGGTTCGCCCAGTACAAGCACTGCTCGTACCGGACGAACACACGGCGTTCACCAGCAATCACGGCTGGGATCTATTGCGGCTCGACCCCGCAACACGTCGCGCCCTCGGCAATGCCATTCGGGTCCTGCATGGTGAGGGTATTCGCGTCAGCCTATTCGTCGATCCCATCCCGGAGCTGATGCCTCTCGTCCGTGAGCTGGGCGCGGAGCGAGTTGAGCTGTACACCGAGCCTTATGCGGCGGCAGCCGTCACCGGCAAAGCTTCGGAGGTCCTCGAGCGCTACGCGCGCGCCACCCACGCGGCCCGGGACTGCGACCTCGGAGTCAATGCCGGCCACGACCTGAACCTGCAGAATTTGGCTGCGTTCCTGAAAGCCACCGGCAGGCTCGATGAAGTGTCCATCGGGCACGCACTGATCGCCGACGCGCTCGAGTTCGGGATCGCGGAAGCCACGCGCCGGTACCTGACAGTGTGCCAAGGCTGAACACTCAACGCGGGCTTCTGGCATAAGCGCTAGGTGTTCTCCGCCCCCACCATTCGACGCGAACTCGGCCCGACGCTCGCACTGGCACTGCCGATCACGGTCGGGCAGGTCAGCCAGATGCTGATCGGGTTCACCGACACCGCGTTCATTGCGCGTTTGGGTGCGA
Source organism: Polyangiaceae bacterium (assembly GCA_035273265.1). Lineage (GTDB taxonomy): Bacteria > Myxococcota_A > Polyangia > Polyangiales > Polyangiaceae > PMG-095. The sequence goes on along the minus strand of DATEPG010000567.1, from coordinate 32,198 downwards.
TCCCCCTCGCGGCGGCGGCATTCACGCAGGGCGTGTTCGGTGTGTTCTACGTGGTATGCGTGGGCTTGCTGACCGGGCCGGGCGTGTTCGCGTCGCGAGATCACGGCGCAGGGAACGAGACCGGCTGCGCGTCGTGGCTCCGTCACGGTCGCGCGCTTTCGCTCGTCGTCGCGCTCAGTGCCTTCGGAATTCTCGCGCTCGCGTCGACGCAGTTCGACCGACTCGGTCAGCCCCCTGAGGTAATGGCCATCGTGCGCCCGTTCTTCCTGTTGATCTCGGCCTCGCTCATTCCAGCCTTGGCCTTCCAAGTAGAGCGACAGTTCGCCGAATCGGTCGGTCGCGCTTGGGGACCGATGCTGATCATCGTCGTCGATGTCGGATTGAACGCATTTTGCAACTGGGTCCTCGTGTTTGGGCACCTCGGCGTGCCGGCGCTGGGTCTGATTGGATCCGGTTGCGCGACGCTCTTGGCGCGCCTGGTCGCGCTGCTCGCGATCGTGATTTGGCTGCGCTTTTCGTGCGACTTTTCGGCCTTGCGCCAGGCTTCCTGGCGCGGCTGGGAACGAGCGCGTTTTGCCTCGTTACTGCGCTTGGGTGTGCCTGCCGGAGTGATGTTGCTGTTCGAGACGGGGGCCTTCGGCGCTTCGGCGTTGATGATGGGCTGGCTCGGCGCCGTGCCGCTCGCCGCGCATCAACTGGCTTTGAGCTGCGCCGCGCTGACCTTCATGGTGCCGCTCGGACTTTCACTTGCCGTAAGTATGCGCATCAGTCGCGCCCACGGTGAGGGTCGAACGGCGGCGGCCAGAGCCATCGGACTCGGTGCACTCTTCGCGGGGTTCCTGGTCATGCTGAGCTTTGCGGCGATCTATCTGCTCGCTGGAGGAGTGATCACGAGCACGCTGAGCTCGGCCCCGGAGGTATCCGCACTGGCGGCTCAACTGTTGCTCATCGCCGCGATCTTCCAAGTCTTCGATGGCGCGCAAGTCATTGGCGTGGGCGCCCTGCGCGGCCTCACCGACGTCCGTGTGCCTGCCGCGCTCACCTTCGCCGCGTACTGGCTGCTCGCACTACCGCTCGGCTATTGGCTGGCATTCCGCACGCGTCTCGGGCCGCTGGGGCTGTGGGTCGGGCTCGCGGCCGGCTTGGCCGCAGCGGCGCTCTCGCTGGTCTGGCGCTTTTTGCGTAAAACCAGCGCCGGTCCGCTGCCGTGACCCTCCCAACTTGTCTTGACAACTTGACTGGTTGGCGGCAGGTTACGCAAACCTCGTGTTGAACCCGGCCTCGCCCCTGCCCCTCTACCATCAGCTGGCTACGCTGCTCAGCGGGCGCATTTCGAGCGGCGAGCTTTCGATCGGAGCACGCCTGCCCTCGGAGCCGGAACTCTCGCGCGAGCATGGCATCGGTCGCCCCACGGTTCGCCAGGCGACCGAGCTCTTGGTTCAGCGGGGCCTGATCGAGCGCCGGCGTGGTTCAGGCACGTATGTGCGCCGAGCCGAGCAGCGTGTCGATTTGTTTTCCCTCGCAGGCACGCTATCGAGCTTTCAAAAAGGCGGCATCGAGATCGAGAGCAAGCTGGCACGTCGAGTCAGCAAGCGTCGCGTCGCTGTGGATGCCGAGAATCCGTTTTCTGGGCGCGATGCGTACCATTTTCAACGGCTGAGCAGCGTCAAGGGCCGGCCCGTGCTGTGTGAGGAGCTGTTCCTCGATCCGCTGGTCTTCCCCGACTTGCCGAGCGTGCCGCTGTCGGGTGTGTCGCTCGCTCAGGTCGTGCAAGAGCGTTACTACTTGAGGCCGACACACGCCGAGCAAAGCTTTCGCGTCGCGCGGGCGCCGTCGGCGGTCAGCAAGTTGCTCGCGGTTTCGCCAGCTGAACCCGTTCTGCTCGTCAAGCGCACCCTGTTTTTTCCACGCGCCGAGCGCGCTGTTTTTTCCGAAATGTATTGTCGAACGGACGAGCTCGTCTTTTCTCAAACCCTATCCACGGAGCCGCACCATGGTTGAGCCAATTCGCGCAGAACGAGGCTATTTTCAGGGCTTTGGAGGCGCATACATCCCAGAGATCTTGCACGCCACGTTCGAGCAGCTGACGCTCGCTTTCGAGGCCGCACGGAAGGACCCGAGCTTCTGGGCAGAATACGTGGAGCTGATGGGCAGCTACTCCTGCCGGCCGACTCCGCTCACTTTCGCCGAGAACCTGACCAAACACTTTGGGGGCGCGCGCATCTACATCAAGCGCGAGGATCTGAACCACACCGGCGCGCACAAGGCCAATAACGTGATGGGGCAAGGGCTTTTGGTGAAGCGCCTCGGCAAGCGACGGGTGATCGCCGAGACGGGCGCCGGCCAACACGGCGTGGCCACGGCGACCATGGCCGCCAAGTTCGGCTTCGAATGCACCATCTACATGGGCGAGATCGACGTCGAACGTCAGAGGCCCAACGTGTTCTGGATGGAGCAACTGGGGGCCAAAGTCGTCTCCGTCAAGGAAGGCTCTCGCACGTTGAAGGATGCCATCAACGAAGCGTTCCGTGACTGGGTGTCGAACATGGACGATACCCACTACGTCCTCGGGACCGCCTGCGGCCCCCATCCATTCCCGGAAATGGTGACCTACTTCCAATCCTTGATTGGACAGGAAGCGCGCAAGCAAATCCTCGAGCGCGTTGGGCAGCTGCCCAAGCGGGTGTACGCCTGCGTCGGCGGCGGCTCGAATGCGATGGGAATTTTCAGCGGCTTCTTGGACGATCCCGGAGTCGAGCTGGTCGGTGTCGAAGCCGCCGGGCGCGGGCTCGATACGCACCAGCACGCGACTCGGCTCTCGAGTCCGGACGCAAGTATCGGCATCGCGCAGGGCTACAAAACGTACTTTTTGCAAAATGGCGACGGCCAGATGAACGACACACACAGCGTGGCGGCTGGCCTCGACTACGTCGGGGTTTCGCCCATCTTGGCCGCCTTTCACGAGACGGGGCGCGCACGCTTCGCCGCCGCAACGGACGCCGAGGTCGTCGCCGCCCTCAAGCTCACCATTCGCAAGGAAGGTTTGATCCCGGCGCTCGAGTCGTCCCACGCATTTGCTCAGGCATTCGCCGAAGCGCCGACGCTCAGCCCCGAAGACGTCATCTTGATCAATCAATCCGGCCGTGGCGACAAGGACATCTTTACCATCGCGGATGCCTTCGATGATCCGAAGTGGAAGGCCTTCATCCAAAAGAAAGCGGAGAACTACCGTGCTTGAGGCTTACCTGCGACAGAAGCGTGAGCGGCAAGAAATCCTGCTCATGACTCACATCGTGCTCGGCTACCCGGACTTCGACACCAGCCTGCGCTTGGTCGAAATCATGGTGGAGAGCGGCGTCGAGCTGATGGAGTTGCAAATCCCGTTCTCCGAACCGATCGCCGATGGACCGGTCATTTTGCGAGCGAACCAGCTAGCGCTCAGCGGCGGTTCGACCGTCGCACGCTGCTTCGAATTCGCAACCGAAGTGGCGCGACGCTTCCCGATCCCCTTCTTGTTCATGAGCTACTACAACGTGCTCTTCAAGCACGGCACGGCGTCGTTCGTCGCGCGCATGGCCGAGGCCAATTTGAAGGGCGCGATCGTGCCCGATCTGCCGCCCGAGGAGGGTCAGGAATACCTGACGGCAATGGCCGGAGCCTCGCTCGATCCGGTCTTCATCTATTCCCCCAACACCAAGCCCGAGCGTTTGGCGTCACTCGCCGGCTACGCAAAGGGCTTCGTGTATTGCGTGGCGCGCAAGGGCGTCACGGGCAGCCACACCGCGTTCTCCGACGAGCTCAGCGGGTACTTGGCGCGCGCCCGCGCAGCGACGCATTTACCGCTGGCCGTCGGCTTCGGCGTGCAAGAGCAGGCGGATGTCGATTTCTTGCGCGGCAAGGCCGACATCGCGGTGGTAGGCAGCGAAACGCTGCGGATCCTCGATCAACGCGGTCTGGCCGCGGTCAAGCCATTCCTGCAGAGCTTACGCTAGGCGACGGACATGAAAATTTCCCAAGTTTTACGCCCGATTTCGTCCCGATGGCTGGCTCGTGCATAATCGCCCAGTGAGCGAACAACTGATCGAAATCCGCGGCGGCACCAAGCTCAGCGGCGGACGCGTTTCCATAGCCGGCAGCTCGAACCAGGTCACCAAATGCATCATTGCCGCGCTGCTCACCGACGAACCGGTGCTGATCAAGGGAGCGCCTGACGTCAACGAGCGGACAATCGTCGAAGAGATGTTCTCGGCGATCGGCGGACAGGTAGAGCTGCTCGACGAGCACACGGTGCGTCTGTGCGCCAAGGACGTGGATCGCTTCGAAATACCTGCCGAGATCTGCTTGCGCAATCGCATCGCCATTCTGGCCGCAGGGCCACTGCTGCATCGCTTTCGGCGTGCCAAATTGTACAGCGGGCTGGGCGGGGACAAGATCGGCAAGCGCCCGGTCGACTTCCACTTGAAGGGTCTTTCGGAGATGGGCGCCGAGGTAGCGTTCGACGGCACTTGCTACGACTTGACCGTCGGGCCAGGAGGGCTGCACGGGGCACACATCGTGCTGCCGTTCCCGAGCGTGATGGCAACCGAGAATTTGCTGATCGCCGCCGCCCTCGCCCGGGGCCGCACCATCATCGAAAACGCGGCGATCGAGCCAGAAATCATGGAATTGGTGAAGATGCTCCAGAAAATGGGCGCCGACATCATGATGAACTCGCATCGCACGTACGTGATTCAGGGCGTGGAGCGCCTGCACGGCTGTGAGCTGCGCTGCATGCCGGATCGCAATCAGGCCGTGTCGTTCGCAGTCGCCGCGCTGGCCACCGGCGGAGACGTGCTGATCGATCGCTTGCGACACGATTCCGTTTACAGCTTCCTCAACTTCATCCAACGCATGGGGGCTGAATTCCGCGTCAACTCCGAGGGAGTTTACGTGCGGGCCCCCCAGGGCAAGCGGTTGCGCTCGAGCCACGTCGAAGTCGAAGTGCATCCGGGGTTCATGACCGATTGGCAGCAACCGTTCATGGTGCTGTTCACGCAGGCCTCCGGCATGAGCGTGCTACACGAAACCATCTTCGAGGATCGCCTCGGCTACACCAGTTTGCTGAATCAGATGGGCGCTAACATCACCTTGTTCGCATCCTGTTTGGGCGAAGCCGCCTGCCGCTTCAAGCTCAAGAACCACGTCCATTCCGCGGTGATTCAGGGCTCGACCCCGCTTCGAGGCGGCAACTTCGCCCTGCCCACCGACATCCGCGCCGGCATGTGCTTGGTGGTAGCGGGGTTGGTCGCAGAAGGGGTCACTCAGCTCTCGAACATTCAGGAGCTGCGTCGCAAGTACGACAGCCTCGTGCCCAAGCTGCGCGACATGGGCGCGGACATTCGCTTGATCGACCGCGCTGATTGAATCAGCCCGTGCGCATTCGTCTCGCGGCTTCGAGGCCGAGCTCGTTCGCCGCGAGCAGCGCATCCCAACGAGCGCTTGCCTGATCATCGATGATTCGCCGGGCCGGATCTGCGTCGAACCAGGCGATCGACTCGCGAATGCCGTCGGCGAAGCGCGTGCTGGCCACGAACTCCGGTACGAAGCGCTTGATCTTCGTGTTGTCGAATATGGCACAATTGGCCTTGTCCCCCAGCAAGCTCCCGGCCGCCTCGGGCACGCCTGCGGCAATGAACTCGGAAGCCAGGTGCACGAGCTTTGGTGCGGCCACGGAGGCGGCGTCGGCAACGGCTTGATAGATCTGATTCCAGCTCAGTACCTCGTCGGAAGTGATGTGAAAGGCGTGGCCAAGCGCGGCGCGCTGGCCGAGTAGCCCGACCAACCCTCGGGCGAAATCAGTGCTGTGTGTCATGGTCCAAAGTGTCAATCCGTCGCCAGGCACGATCACGGGTAAGCCACGGCGCATGCGATCGACAGCGGTGTAAGTCTTGCCCCAAGCGTTCACCGCGACCGGCACCAGCGTGCGGTCATAGGTGTATGAAGGGCGAACGATCGTGATCGGGAAGCCCGACTCGCGATAGGCGCTCAGGAAGGCTTCCTCGCAGGCGATCTTGTCGCGCGAGTATTCCCAAAACGGATTGACCAGCGGCGTAGCTTCCGTAATCAGGTAGTGACTGGCCGGCTTTTGGTACACGCTAGCAGAGCTGATGAAGAAATACTGATGCGTGTGCCCCTCGAACAGCGCGCGGCGCTGCGCGACCTCATCCGGCTTGAAAGCGATGAAATCCACCACCGCGTCCCAAGTTTGTCTTTGGAGAGCACTCGCAAGCGACGGATCGTGAATGTCTCCTTGGATCGCTCGCGCCCCGGCCACCAGCTCGCGCCCGCCGCGATTCAACAGGGTTACGTCCATCCCGCGCGCGAGCGCCAGCTCCGCACATGCCCTGCTGATGATTCCCGTGCCACCGACGAATAGGATCTTCACCTAACCAGGTTAGCCCCAGTCGCAACGAGAATGCCAGACTCAGGCCAGGCAGCGTTTCGACCGCGCTCGGGGCGCCGTCCGTGGGCCGGATCGCTGGCGTTTCGCTGACCATCGCCACGCCGTCCTGCTCGGTAATGTTCGTAAAATGGCGGCTCCGTCCTTGAGCTAGACTGCAGATTTACGGATTCCTAGATACTTACCATGGAGGTCGGGACCCCTTGCGCCATCATGTCTTGTATTCTAGAATTAACTCAGACAGACCGGACAAGTGAAGGAGACCGCCTTGAACCAAGTAGAACTCGCGCACCCTAGCCGGAGACCTCGGGCGCGTCGCCCTGCCGCAGAAACCAAGCAGAGGCGGATCCCGTCGCGTTCTGACGCGATCAACGCTCGTGTCAGCGTCGCCTGGACCTCGTCCGAGGGCACGGGCACCCCTGGCCTTGCTCCGACCGAGATCGAGCTGGTCGCCGGGCTCGCCCCGAACCGGGCCTGGACTTGCCCGCAGAATTTTGGCTCGAACTGGGTCGAAGCGATCGCTTCGGCGCATTGCAACGAAGTCGTACTAACGGCACGACTCGGCGACAATCTTGCCGCCAAACATTTGGTGCTCGAACTAGCGGAACTCTTGACCTTCAAGCTGACCGAGAGCCACCCCCTGATCCGCGTCCGCTTCTTGCCAACCGCCACGCGTGGTCAGCAAAGTCACGCTTGACGTGTTGCGTGGGCGCCCAGCTCGAAGGGATCCATCTCGATGCATATTGGAATCGTTGGCGGAGTGGAACGGGGCGAGCAACGGTATGCCGCAGCCGCAGCGAGCAAAGGACACTCGTTCGAGTTTCACGGAGGAGACATGGCTGGGCGAGGCTCGGGCTCACTCGAGGCTTTGGTGGAACGCTCGGACCTGGTCATTTGCGTGACGGACGTCAACAGCCATGGTGCCGTGCTCGGAACGCGGCGCCTCGCGCGCACGCTCGGCCGCAGGTGCTTGCTGACTCGCCGCTTGGGACTATCTCGTTTTCGCGCGCTACTGGCGGAAATGTCCGATTCCGTGCAGGTGGTCGTGGCGCCGAGCTCATCTCGGCCTAGCGCATCGCACGCTTGAGTCCAGCACGCTGACATACAAGCGCGCGAGTTGTCTTCGATCAGCGTTGGGACCCAAATAGCGGAGACCAAGGCTGCCGAATGGGCCACCCTTCTGGTGCCGCTAGTTGGCGACTCCCCGATTCGGTGGTCAGCGTTGCGGCAGGCTGGGATTTCGGTCCCAAGTCCCCGCCGTGATCCAGGTTGAAACCGCGCAGGAAGTATTGGTTCGCTTTGCCACCGCTCGCATGCTGCGTCACGATCACTCCGGGAACGGTCTCGAGCACCTCCCCGGGCGCAAGATGGGTCTTCTGACCAGTTCCGCATTGCCGACCGTGTCTTGGCTGGCCGAGTCAGCCACGCCCGCAAGCTTCTCGGGGCGACCGGTTACCACGACGCAGCCAGCGCCCCGAATTCTTTCTTACAAGACCTCCGTCGATTGGGGCACAGCACTGGGCGTCAGGTGCGGCGCTATTCGACTGAAAAGCTCGCTAAAAATCCGTGAGCTCCTGATGTTCCAGAAGTTCCTTGGTTTCCTCAGCGGCGCCTGCTACTTCGTCCACTAAAGGAGACATCGAGCGATGCAACGACGCAGACTTGGAACCAGCGGCCTGACCGTTTCGGAAATTTGTCTCGGAACCATGACCTTTGCCTCGCACGCCGACGAGGCCACGAGTCTGGAGATCCTGGACAAGTCATTCGAGTCGGGGATCGACTTCTTGGATGTGGCAGAGGTTTACCCCGTGCCACCCAAGCCGGAGTACGCCGGGCAAAGCGAAATCGTGATCGGCAAGTGGCTGAAGACACGTCAGCGTGACTCCGTGGTGATCGCGACCAAGGTGGCGGGTCCCGGCGGGGGCTGGTTCGTCCCACCCGTTCGCGGCGGTCGGACCTCGCTCGACGCGCATCACATCGAGCGCGCAGTTGAAGGTAGCCTGAAACGACTCGGGACCGACTACATCGACCTCTATCAGACGCACTGGCCAGATCCCGAGCTGCCCATCGAGGTCACGCTCGAAGCGCTCGAACGCCTCATTCGCGCCGGCAAGGTCCGCTACATCGGAGCCAGCAACGAAACGGCGTACGGTCTGACCAAAGCGCTGTACACGGCGAAGAACGAGGGGCTCCCCAAGTACGAGACGATTCAGAACAATTTTTCGCTGCTCAATCGTCGCTTCGAAGACGAGCTGGCCAACGTCTGCCGCCGCGAGAAAGTGAGCCTGATTCCGTATAGCCCGATCGGAGGTGGCGTACTCAGCGGCAAGTACAACGGCGGCAAGTGGCCGGAACCCGCGCGTTTCAGCAGCTACCGCAATGACCCCGCGCGCGGTCAAACCATGACCAAACGCTTCGTGAACGAAAAGACGCTGGCCACCAGCGAGCGTATCGCCGAGCTGGCCGCCGAACTCGAACTCGCTCCCGTCACGTTCGCAGTCGCCTGGAGTCTCGCGCACGACTTCGTGGCATCGACCATCATCGGCGCCACGCGCGTCGAACAACTGAGCGAAATCTTACGAGCGACCGAGGTCAAGCTTGCTCCGGAAGTGCTGGCCAAGGTCGACGAAATCTCGCGCGAGATCCAATACCCGATGGGCTAGCGCCGAATGGCGCCGGCGGCTGGCCCTCGCCCTTGCGATTGCCGCCGCTTGGCCCAATGTGCCGCAACCTGGATCCGATGAGCTCGAGCACAGCCGAACGAACAGCCGAGCAACAGCGCCCGCTATTACTCGCGCTCGGGCTTGCCACGTTCATGGTCAGCTTGGACGCGCGGGTCGTCGCTCCACTATTGCCCGCCATTGCCCACGATTTTCAGACCACGGTTTCGCGCGCAGGCTACTTGGTCTCGGGCTATTTGCTGCCGTACGGACTGTTCCAACTCGCGTATGGACCGTTCGCTGATCGTTTTGGCAAAGTGCGCGTTTCGGTGTTTGCGATGGCGGCTTTTAGCCTGGGAACCGCGCTGTGCGGTGCGTTCCCCTCATTTTCGGCGCTCTTGCTGCTAAGAGCGCTGACGGGCGCCGCCGCGGCCGCATTGATTCCGCTGACCATCGCCTACATCGGCGATACTGTCCCCTACGCCAAGCGTCAGGCAGCTCTGGCGATGCTGATGGCGAGCTCTGGCGCCGCCCAGGCCCTGAGTATGAGCGTCGGCGGTACGATCGCAGAGCTGCTCTCGTGGCGAGCGATTTTTCCGATTTTGGGGGCTTTATCGGCGCTCGTCACCTTGTACTTGGCGGCGTGTGCAAAACACGAGCTGCGGGCGCCGCTTTCACTCGGTGTTCGCCGCCTCGGCTATCGAGACGCGCTCCAAAGCCCGCTCCTGCCGATCTTGCTGCTCGTGGCGCTCGAGGGCTGCTTGTTCCTGGGCGGCTTCCCCTACTTGAGCGGCCTGCTCGAGCAGCGCTTTCGGCTTGGCTCGTTGCCGATTGGGTTACTGCTCGGGTTGACCGGAGCTTCGCAATTGCTGTCCGCCCGACTTCTGCCGCGCCTGCTCCGCAGCGTGTCGGAACGAGAACTGCTACTCGTCGGTGGCGGCCTGATGGGGCTTGCCTACTTGCTCAGCGCGTGGGCTCCCAGCTACCTCTGGGTCGGACTCGCCTGCATGTTGATCGGTACAGGCTTCAGTCTTTGTCATTCCACGATCCAGACCCGTGCAACCGAGGCGTTCCCAGGCGGGCGTGGTACGTCACTCGCGCTCTTTGCCTTCTCGCTGTTTTTGGGTAGCGCTTTGGGTAGCGTCGGGTTCGGTGCTTTGCTCGAGCAGGTAGGTTACGCCGCAACGTTCGGCAGCGCCGGGCTGCTGCTGTTCGCGTTCACGGCGCTTGCACTCGCAGCCTTGGGCCGAGGGCGTTTGCTGGAAGCCGATTGAGGCTCAGCGTAGCGGCTGTTCGGGCTACCCGCCGGCCCCTCAGGCGACAGGACCGAGCTCGCGCGGCGGCGCGACGCGCTGCAGCCCGGCGCGTTCTGCGATCTCCGTGGCCGTCAATGCCAGTAGCCCTGCCGCTGTGAATCCGGCCACGAGGGGCAGCACCGTGCCGTCGTAAGCGCGCCCGAAGATCGTGCCGTGCGCAAGCCCAATCAGGCCAGAGACTGAGCCGATCATGGCCGAAGCGACGCCGGCGATGTGACCCACGGGTTCCATGGCGCGAGCGCTGAAATTGCCGAATAGCAGTCCGTTGCAGAAAAAACAGACCAGCATGAAGCCGACGAATGCGAACAGCGGCGGATGCCCCGCAAACACCAAAGTGCCGAGCAACGCGCACACGCACACCACACAGTCACAGAGCAGTGCGGTGCGGGACAGACGCCGCATGCCGAAGCGCATGACCAGCTTTGCGTTCACGAACGAGGCGACACCGATCGCGCTCGCCAGTAGCCCAAAGAACACCGGGAATTTCGGCCCCAGGCCGTACTGCTCTTGGAACACCTGTTGTGACATCGAGAGATAGCTGATGAAACCACCGAACACGAAACCGCTGGCGATCGTATAGCCGAGCGCAATCCGGTTGCGAAAGGTCTCGACACAGCCGCGACCGATAGTTCGCAGCGAAAAAGGCACTCTGAGCGCGCGAGGGAGCGTCTCCGGCTGGCGCAACGCGAGCCAGAGCACGTTGAGCACCGCGACCAGCACCAAAGCCCAGAAGATCGCGCGCCAGCTGGTAACGAGCAGCACCGCCTGCCCAAACGAGGGCGCCAGCACGGGCACCAGAATGAACACGGTCTGCACGAAGGACATGACCCGTGCCATCCCCGAGCCCGTGTGCGCATCGCGCACCAGCGCAACCGAAACGATGCGTGGCCCTGCTGCTCCAAAGCCCGAAAGCGCGCGTCCCACCAACAACCAAGCAAAGCTCTGAGTCAGCGCGCAGATGATGCCCCCGAGCACGAACAGGCCAATCCCTAGGTAAAGTGCCGGCTTGCGTCCGGTGCTGTCTGAAACGGGCCCATAGATCAATTGCCCCACCGACAGGCCGCCAAAGAACACGCTCAAGATCAGCTGCCGATCGTTTGCGTGAGCTGCCCCGAGCTCCGTGGCCATGGTGCCGAGCGCGGGAAGCATGGTGTCGATCGACATCGCGACCAATGAGGTGGTCAGCGCAACCAGAGCGACAAACTCGCCGTCGGAGCGCACGTTTCGAGGGCGACTGAGTTCAAGCGTCATGGTGGGTTTCGAGCAAAATCAGACCACGAGCTTCAGCGCCGCGGGCCGCCTGGAGCTCCACAGCATCGCCAAAGAGAGCGAACAGAGCACGACCGCGACGCCGAACACCGCGCGATGACCGAGCGCGCCCGCGGTGGCTCCGAAGCCGAGATAGCCAACGGTCGCCCCGACCCGCGCCGAGGTCGAATACAGGTTCGTGGCGCTACCCGCCTGGTTGGGCAAGAAGTTCTGAAAGAACGTGATCGCGACTCCACTCATCACGGCGACGACCGCCGCGCTCAGCGCTTGCAGGACGAAGACCTGCTCGGGCGCACTCGTGAACGCCAGGCCCGCGTAGTAGATGACCCCGATCCCGAGCGCACCCATGATCAATTTCGCGTGTTCGACGCGCGTGGCCAGCACTCCAACGTAGAACATCAATGGCAGCTCGAACAGCGGCGCGACGCTGTAGGCAAAACCCACGTCACGTTCGCTGCCGGCAAGCTCATCCAGGATCAAGAGCGGGAGATTCATCATGCCCATGGTCGAGCAACAAAAATAGAGCGCGAAGGCGACCAAATGCACGAACAGGTGGCGATTCTGGATCGCTACCAAGAGCGGCAGCTCGGCCGCGGCCTTGCGACTCACCTCCGCCGGCGGGCGTCGCGGCACGAACAGCGCGACCAACGCCGAAAACACCAGCAAAGTGAGTGCCGCAGCGGAGAACGTCACTCGGAACGAGTAGTGCGCCATCAGCTGGGCCGCGATCGCCGGGCCGACTGTCCAAGCCAAGGCGAAGAACAAGCGGATGAAGTTCATATAGAAAGGAATTTCGCTGTTCTCGATCGTGCTCGCCTCCAGGGTCTCCCGAGCGCAGGCAAAGACCTGCGCGAACGAGATCGAATAGATTCCGAGCAGGATTGCGCCAATGGCCGTGAGAGCCACGGGATCTCGCACGAACGCGTAGCCCAAGTAGCCAAGAGCGCCGGAAAGAGAACCAAGCAAGAGCACGCTCTTTCGGCTCCAGTGCGTATCCGAGTAGCGAGCGAGCCAGGTCGAGATGACGATCGCGCTCACGCTGGTGATCGTCATGAAGACTCCGAAGCCGAAGTGGCTCAGACCGACTTCGCGAGTCCCGAACATGGACAGGAACGGGACGACGAACGAATACGCCAGGCCGAGCAAGGCGCAGAGCAGCATGACCACGAACAGACCTGGCGTGGTGCCCAGGGCACGAAGCGCGCGAAGCAAGCGAGACATCAGCGGGTGCGGGTCTATGACACACCCGCCCCGGGGCGCGCAGCAGGACCTTCGTCGGCTACAAATAGCTCCGAACAATCAATAGCTTAGGCCGTCCGGAACGGGCGCAGGGCGGACCCGCGTGTCCGGCTCCTCGGGCAGCCAAACGCGCTACGCTTAGCAGCATGTCGACTCCCTACGAGCGCGGCATCAGTCGCGCACAGGCGCTCGTACGAAGCGCGCGCGAACTCGGCGAACAGAATCTCGCAGAGCCAAGCGTCGAACTCGCCAGCGCGCTGCTCGAGGCGAGCCACGCAGGCGCCGAATCCAGCGAGCGGGAGCGTGCTGCTCGGCTGGCGGCGCTCTTGCGCGATCCGACCGGGCAGGCGTTCGTCTCCGCCCTGACCGACCGTGCACACCGCAGCAGCAGCGGCGCGCGGCTGGTGGCCGAAGTCGAAGTGTTGGTGCGCAGCCTCGGCGCGCCGCGATCGTTGGCCGCCTGGGACAGATTGCAGCTGCGAGCGCTGCAAGCGTTCGGGAGTGCGGTGCCAGAGCTCACGGCCCGAGCCGTCCGGCGCCGGATTTACGAGGATGCCGCGCCGTACTTGGCTCCGGCCGAACCGTGCGCCCTGGAGGCATTTCTCGCCGAACGAAAGCTACAGGGCCTGCGCGTGAACGTGAACCACTTGGGTGAAGAGGTGCTGGGCGGCGGTGATGCCGCGCGCTTTCTCGCGAGCTATCTGGAGCTGCTCGCGAGCCCAGCCGTCTCGACGATCAGCGTGAAGCTTTCATCGATCGACGCTCGCATCGAGGCTACCGCCTGGTTGCCAACGCTCGACCGACTCGCGGGAAAGCTCACTGAAATCTATCGCGCCGCCCTGGCGAACGCGGTGCCCGGCGCAGACGGACCGGAACAGAAGCTCGTCTACCTGGACATGGAGGCCTATCGCGACCTGGAGCTCACGGTAGAGGTCTTCACTCGGGTGCTCGATATGCCGGAGTTTCAGCGGCTGACGGCCGGCATCGTGCTCCAGGCGTACGTCCCCGATTCTCACGGCTACCAGCAGCGACTCATCGAGTGGGCCCGTGAACGCGTTCGGCGTGGCGGCGCGCCGATACGAATGCGACTCGTCAAGGGTGCAAATCTGATGCTCGAGCGCATCGAGGCGAGCCTGCGCGGCTGGGAACTGCCCCTCTATGGCTCGAAGGCCGAGGTGGATTCGAGCTTTCGTCGCATGCTCAAGGTGGGCGCGGAGCCGGAGAACACCCGGGCCGTACGCCTCGGGGTGGGCAGCCACAATCTGTTCGACATCGCCTTCACTCTGCTCCTCCGCGCGAGCCGTGGCGTGGAGACGGAGGTCGAGCCCGAGATGCTCGAGGGCATGGCGGATCCCCTGCGTCGCGTCGTACAACAGGTCGCCGGCAAGGTCTTGGTCTACGCACCAAGCGTGGACCAGCGTGATTTCGCCAGCGCCGTGGCCTACCTCGTCCGTCGACTCGACGAGAACACGGCCGAAGACAACTTTTTGCGTCGCTCGTTCGCGATGCAGGCCGGTGACCAAAACTTCGAAGCCGAGCGGAATCACTTCATGGCGGCATTGGCCCACGCCGATTCGGTCGATACGACGCCGCGCCGACGCCAAGACCGGACGCAAGCAGCTCCCGATCAGCCTCACGAGGGCTTCGTGAACGAGCCGGACACGGACTTCACTCAGGCCGTGAACCGACGCTGGCTCGACGCCGCCCTCGTTGCCGCACAAACCGCCCGCCATGAAGCAGTTCTCTCGACCTACTGCGGCACGAGCTACGCGGGAGAAAGCGTGCGCGACGGCTTCGACCCTTCACGACCCGGAGTGGTTCCCTATCAGTGGCGGCCGCTCGGACCGAAGGCTCTCGAAGAGATACTCGAGAAGGCCCAGCTTGCGTGCGAACGGACTGCCGCATGGCCCGCCGAGGAGCGCGAGGCGGCGCTGCTCGGCGTCGCCCGCGCACTCCGTGCGGCCCGCGGCGAGTTCGTGGGCTTGCTATTGCTGGACGCTGGCAAGCGCGCGCCCGAAGCCGACGCCGAAGTCTCCGAAGCCATCGACTTTGCCGAATACTATGCACGCCAACATGCGCGACTTCGCGAGCGATTCACGCTTCAGCCCAAGGGGGTGGTGGTGGTCACGCCGCCCTGGAATTTCCCCCTCTCGATCGCGCTCGGCTCGGCCTTGGCGGCGCTCGTTACCGGGAACGTCGTGCTGCTCAAACCGCCGCCAGAGACGCCGCTCGTCGCGGCACGAGCGGTGGCTCTCTGCCACGCGGCAGGTGTACCGGATTGGGCATTGGGACTGGTCATCGTCGAGGACGAAGCGGCCGAGCCGCTGATCGTCGATCGCCGTGTGAATGCCGTCATGCTCACTGGCGGCACGGACACCGCGCGGCTCTTTCGTCGCTTGCGCCCCGGGCTCGAGCTGATCGCCGAGACCGGGGGAAAGAACTCGCTGATCGTGAGCGCGATGAGCGATCGCGAGCAGGCCGTCCAGCACGCGGTGCGCGCTGCGTTCGGGCACGCGGGCCAGAAGTGCAGTGCGCTCAGCCTGCTCGTACTCGAGCGCGAGGTGTTTCGGAGCGCGTCCTTTCGCGAAAAGCTGGCCGACGCGACGCACACGTTGCCGGTCGGCTCGGCCTGGGACGCCGAAAGCGCCGTCACCCCGTTGATTCGTCCCCCGAGCGGTGCGCTGGCGCGCGCGTTGGATACGCTCGATGCTGGCGAAAGCTGGCTGGTTCCGCCGGTCCGGAGCGCGGACAACCCACGCCTTTTGGGGCCGAGCGTGCGCTGGGGCATTCAACCCGGCAGCTTTGCCCACCTGACCGAACTTTTCGGCCCGATGCTGTGTGTGATCGAGGCACCTGATTTCGAGGGCGCGCTCGAGCTATTGAACGGCACGCCGTACGGCCTCACCGCTGGCCTCGAAAGCCTCGATTTGAGCGAGCAAGCGACGTTCCTAGAGCGCGCGCAGGCAGGCAACCTGTATCTCAATCGTCCGATCACCGGTGCAGTCGTAGGACGCCAACCGTTCGGCGGCCAAAAGCGCTCCAGTTTCGGGCCCGGCTTCAAGGCAGGCGGGCCGAACACGCTGCTCGCCCTGGCGCGCGTGACCGGTGAGCACGCGGTGCGCACGCTCGTGCCGCTCTCGCGCGGGCCGCGCTTGCTCGATCGGCCCCCCGCGCGACGAGGCGTTGTCGAGCGATTCGACTATGGTGACCTCGACGAGATCGTTGCCGACACGCTGCGCGACGCCACGCGACCGGAGCAAGAGCGGCTCGCTCGTCGATTGAAGAGCTACGAGACCGCGGCCCGTGATGAGCTGCTGGTCGAGCACGCGCAGGCCGAGGTGCTCGGATTCAGCGACATATTCTCGTACCGCCCAGCGCGCGTGCTGGTCGTGGTTCCCAAGACCGCGAGCGAGCTCGACTTGATCTCGGTCTTGCTCGCCTCTCGTCTGGTTCGGGCCGAGCTGGACATCGTGGCCGAGGAGCGCCACGAATCCCGCCGCTTCATGCGCTTGGTCGGTGAGATGGCGCCGCGCTTTGCGGACGCGCGGACCTTGGCGCTGCTGGTGCAGCGGCAGAGCTACGAGCGGATCCGCGTGCTCGGACCGGCGACGGGGCCCGCCTTCGAGGCCACTCGAGCGCTGGTCGAAGCCAGCCCGCACCTCGATTCCGAGCCCGTGCACGACGCGGGTTACGTAGAGCTTCGGCGCTACACGCTGGAGCAAAGCCGGAGCGTCGCGCGCCATCGCCACGGCAATTTGAGCCTGATCGCGGCGCTCGAGCGTCATCGAGCAGCTTCCGCCGAACGCTAGCAGGCACCTAAGAGGGCCACGGCTCTTGGGCGCCGCCGAAGCGCGTGTCCGGCGGAAAGTCCAAGCCAAAGTGTTTGAGCAGCACATCCAGTAGCTCCGGGGCTGAAGCGATCTGAAAGTTCGTCGCCACTCCGTGGCGGTCACGAAGCGTGAATTGGTCGTTCAGGATGGACAGGCGTTGACCTTGAGGGGCCGCTCTTGCCACGACGAGCCGATTCTTGAAGTGCGACTTGGCGTGCGCGCTCGTGTACCAGTTGCCGACTTCGCGATCGACGGGCGGCATCTCTTCGAGTGTAAACTCACACACGTCTTGCCACTCCGCCCCGAACCGCACCTGATGAAAGAGGCGCCCGTCTTCTTCAACGATGCGCCGCGGCTCGTGTAACGTGGTTTGCTCGTCACGAGCGGCCAGGCGCAGCGGTGACGTCAACGATAACGCGCCTACACCGACGTCGGTAAGCCAGCTCTCACCCTCCAACTCGACACGAAGGAACACATGCGTGCGCGGCGGCGTGAATTCACGCGGCCGCTGCAGCCGCACCCGCGCGCTGATCGGAGCCACCTGAAAGCCGAGTTCCCGCAAAACCTCCAGAAAGAGGCCATTCTGCTCGAAGCAATACCCGCCACGACCGTCGATCACCAGCTTCTGCAGCAGCGCATCTGGCTCGAGGGCAATCGGGCGTCCGAGCAGCACGTCCAAGTTCTCGAACGGTATCGATTGCGTGTGTGCTGCGGTGAGCGATGATAGAAGTGCCAAGTCCGGATGGTACCGACCTCGGTACCCGACACGTCGGAAGTAAGCTGCCAGATCCATTCCACGACTCATACCGCAATTCGGTGCGGCGACGTCAGCCGCTTCTCGGGATATTACTCGGCGGCCTGGCCCAGCTCACGAGCAAGCGTGTAGCGGTTTCTGGGCACTTCCAAGCCAAGGTTGCCGCGCAAGGTCGTCGCCGCATAGTCCTGCTTGTAGATCCCCCGCTGCTGCAAGAGCGGCACGACCTGATCGACGAACACTTTTAGCTGGCCAGGCAGTGACTCGAACGAAACGAAGCCGTCTGCTGCAGCCCCTTCGAACCAACGCTGAAGCGCATCAGCAACCTGCTCAGCCGTGCCGACGAAGTGGCTGCGTGGCGTCGCGAAGCGCAAGGCAACCTGCCGCAACGTCAGATTTTCCGAGCGGGCGAGCTTCAAGATCCTATTCGACGCGCTCTGATTGCTGTTGGCGCCCTGCTGGCTTACGTCTGGAAAGGGCGCGTCCAAGTCATGTTGGCTGAAGTCGTAGTCGTTGAACGGGCGCCCGAGCATGGCTAGGGCGTTGTCAATCGACAGCAAATTGGCGAGTTCTTGATACTTGGCTTCGGCATCCTCGGGGCTCGAGCCGACGACCACGCGAATGCCAGGCAGGATCGAGAGCTTGTTGGGGTCGCGGCCAAAACCTGCAGCGCGAGCCTTGACGTCCTTGTAATAGGCTTTCGCTTCCTCTAGGTCGTCGTGTGACACGAAGATGCAATCCGCTCGCTCGGCGGCGAAATTCTTGCCGTCTTCGGACGCACCTGCCTGGAAAATCACCGGTTGACCTTGCGCCGAGCGGGCGATGTTCAGCGGCCCTTTCACAGAGAAGAACTCTCCCTGGTGATTGAGAGCGTGCAGTTTGCTTGGATCCAAGAACTGACCGGTCGTCTTGTCGTGGACCAGGGCGTCGTCTTCCCATGAATCCCAAAGGCCCTGAACAACGTTCAAATATTCGCTGGCCAAGCGATAACGAACGTCGTGCGCCAAATGGTTCTGCTTGCTGTAGTTGCTGGCGCTGCCTTCCAGCCAGGAAGTGACCACGTTCCAGCCGGCTCGTCCGCCACTCAGGTGGTCGAGCGAAGCGAACTGGCGAGCCACGTTGAAAGGCTCGCTGTAGCTGACGGTGAGCGTGCCCACCAGCCCGATCCGCTGCGTTACGGAGCCCAGCGCGGACAAGATGGTCAGAGGTTCGAAGCGGTTGAGGTAGTGGGGACTCGACTTGGCCGTCACGAAGACGCTATCCGCTACGAACAAGAAGTCGAACTTGCCCGCTTCTGCTGTCTCGGCTTGGCGTCTGTAGAACGCGAAATTGGTGCTCGCGCTAGGGTCCGCGTCCGGGTGACGCCAATCTCCCCAACCGGGACCGACACCATGCAAAATGAAACCAAGCTTGATTTCTCTGTTCGCCATGACCCCGCTTGCACAGAAGTCTCTCGTAGAAGACAAACCTCTACCCCCATTGAACCAGACATCCGGCATCAAGCAAAAGTATCGACGCCAAGATTCCACCATAAATAGACACCCCCGCCAGTGGCGTGGTTCGCCACCGAATCGACGGCCATGCCGACGGTGTGGCTACGTGCGTTCGATGCAGCCGCGGCCAGTGGCTGCGTGCGGCGAGCCAGCAACAGTGAAACCGTCAGGATTCCAGCGTCGACTTTGGGTATGCCGATGGCGCGCGAGTATTTCGCGACTTCTCTCTGGCTATCCCCGCCGGTCAATGCGTTGGCCTAGTTGGCTTCTCCGGTTCCGGGGAAGTCGACCTTCGTCAGCTACCGACTGTGGAGTCGCCAAGCGGATTCTGGGCTCCGTGACGACGAGAGCACGCCCCGATTCGACGGCTTGCCGAGCGAAGGCGAGCTCGGACACGCCGACGCAGCTCTATACCGTGGATCCGGTTCTACTCCAGCACGTCGGTCTGCTATAGGGGACAGCTGATGACCGATCATGAGCTCTCGATCCGCCCCGCTGTCTACGCCGATCAGCAAAACATCTGGCAAACACTCGAACCGACGATTCGCGCGGGCGAGAGTGTAGCCCTCGACCGAGACCTGACCCGCGCGGCCGCTCTCGACTATTGGTTTTCGGCGCGGCACGAGGTGTTCGTCGCCGAGCAAGAGGGTGCGATCCTCGGAACTTATTTTCTGCGCGCAAATCAAGA
This sequence comes from Polyangiaceae bacterium, assembly GCA_035273265.1. Classification (GTDB taxonomy): domain Bacteria; phylum Myxococcota_A; class Polyangia; order Polyangiales; family Polyangiaceae; genus PMG-095. The sequence goes on along the minus strand of DATEPG010000567.1, from coordinate 12,510 downwards.
CGGAGGCGGCGCGCACGTTGCCAACTCGGTGTACGTCGTCTCGCCGTCGGCGACGGGGCGCGGCATCGCCCAAGCAATGTGCGAACACTCACTGAGCCACGCGCGCGCGCGTGGATTCTTGGCCATGCAATTCAACTTCGTGCTCGGCAGCGAAGAGCGACGCCTGAAGCTGTGGCAACGCGCCGGCTTCAAGGTCGTTGGTACGCTGCCCAAAGCATTCCGACACCCGTCCCTCGGCTTGATCGACGCTTTCGTTCTGTATCGGGAGTTGTGAACGGTCCACCGTTGGTCGCACTAACACGGCTAGCCCGTCCGGAGTGGGTGAAGCCAATTCCAACTAACTTCCCGCCGCGAGCTGTCCGCCACCGCGTTCCCACCCTCGATAGAGGGCTGCATACTGGCCTTGCCGCGCGAGCAGCTCGGAGTGGCTACCGATTTCGGCGATTCGACCGTCGGCTACGACAGCGATACGATCGACCTGTTTCATCGTGGACAAGCGATGTGCGATGAGGACCACGGTGCGCTCTCGCATCAGGCTTTCGAGCGCGATGTTTACCTCCCGCTCGGTGCCCGGGTCGAGGCTCGATGTGGGCTCATCGAGGATCAAAACATCGGCGGACAAGAGGGCGACGCGCGCGAGAGCGACCAGTTGTCGTTCGCCCGCGGAGAGCAGCGCCCCACGTTCGCCGACCGGCGCGGCCAATCCGCCCGGCTTGGCTCGAAATCGCTCGTAGGCGCCGATCTGCCGGAGGGCCTGCAGAACCTGTTGGTCGCTCGCTGCGGGTCGCACCGCGCGCACGTTGTCCGCGACGCTGCCTTGGAACAGGTGCTCTTCTTGCGAGACCATCACGATTCGGTGTCGCAGTGAATCGTGCGATGCATGCCTCAAATCGACCCCGCCATAGCAGACGGTGCCTGTGCTCGGCTCGTAGAGGCGGGCAATCAGCTTCGCCAGCGTCGATTTCCCCGCGCCCGTAGGCCCGACCAGCGCCAGCCGCTCGCCATGCGCCAGATCCAGCGCCACTAGGCTCAATACCGGGGCCAGGCCCGGCGCGTAGCCAAAACCGACCGAGCGCATGGACAGAGTTTGCTTCCGCTCGAGGGCGAGCGTGCCACAGATCAGGTCAATCGGTTCATCGAGTAGGGCGAACAGTTTTTGCAGCGCGGCGGCCGCCGATTGAACCGTGTTGAACAAGAAGCTCAGCTGTTGCACTGGCTCGAACCCCATCAAAAGATACAACGTGAACGCGCTCACCGTCCCCAAGCTGGTTTGCCCATGCAAGACTAACCAGCCGCCACCACCGAGGGCGAGCGCCGAGCACAGGGCGGTGGTGAGCTCGACGGCCGGCAAGTAGCGAGCTTGAATTCTCACCGCGGCCAAGTTGGCCTCGAGCTGCGCTTGATTCTCCCCCAAGAAGCGATCGATGCGCGGTTGTTCTTGCCCAAAGGCCTGGACCACCTTCGCGCCAGCCAAGTTTTCCACCAGAGTGGACGTGGTGGCGCTGACGCGCTCGCGCACTTCCAGGTACGCCTCGCGCGAGCGACGCTGAAAACTGCGCGTCCGCACGATCAGGATGGGCAGGGGCAACAGGCTCAACAGGCTCAACTTCCAGGACAAGAGCAGGAGCGCGATCAACAAGGCGCTCAAGGTAAGTAAGCTCTGCACGAACTGCGCGAGGCCCAACTGAATCAGATCTTGAAGGGCATCGATGTCGGACGTCAAGCGCGCCACCAACCGACCACGCTGGTGGCGGTCGAAATAGCGCACCGACATCGACAGCAAGTGCGAAAACACTTCTTGCCGCAGATCGCGCACGAAACGTTCGCCGACCACGCCGGTGAGCCGCGTATGCCCTCGACTCATCAGCCCGGAGGCCAGGGCGAGGCCCAAGAAGCCCAGGCTCGCCGTCTCGATCACCCGCAGATCCGGCTGCCCGTCGCGGAGCCCGTGATCCACCGCATAGCGCAGGATCAATGGCCCGGAGAGCGCGCAGATCGTGGTACCGAGCAGCAGCAAGGCCGCGAGCGTGGCGGATGCCCAAGAGCGCCCCAGCAGTTTGAGCGCACGGAGCAGAATCGGTTGGCTAGTCGCTTCAAACATCGGGGTGAGCGAGTCCGAGCGTACTAGGCAAAGGGTCGAGCTTGGAATCACGGGCGGAGGCCAAGATCTTTCGATAACTGGCGCTTCGTTCGAGAAGTTCGGCGTGGCTTCCGGACGCGACGATGCGCCCGTCATCCAAGACCAGCACGCGGTCTGCCAAGCGCAAGCTGGCGGCTCGGTGGGCAATCACGATGGTCGTACGCTCGTGCAACACGAGTTCGAGCGCGCCACGGATCTCGTCCTCTTTGGCAGCGTCGACCGCGCTCGTCGCGGCGTCGAGCACCAGCACGCGAGGATTGGTCAACAAGGCGCGCGCCAGCGCAATTCGTTGCCGCTGGCCGCCGGATAGGCTCAGGCCGCGCTCGCCGACCAGCGCCCGGTAGCCCTCTGGATGCTCGACGATGAAGTCGTGGGCGCCCGCCGCGCGCGCAGCACGTTCGACGTCACTATCGTTAGCTGCAGGCACGCCAAAGGCAATGTTGTCGCGAATCGAGCCGCTGAACAGCAGGGCGTCTTCGAACACCATCCCGACGCTGGCTCGCAGCTCGCGTAACGGTAGCTCTCGCACGTCCACGCCGTCGAGCAGCACTCGACCGCCGCTCACGTCGTAGAAGCGAGCGATCAACGCGGTCAGCGTGGTTTTGCCGGAGCCGGTCGCGCCGACGAGCGCGACGGTTTCTCCGGCCCGAATCTGCAAATCGAGGCCGCGAAAGAGCGCGTTGCCCTCGCCATAGGCGAAGTCGACCGAATCGAACCGCACTTCACCACCGCCCGGGGGCGTCAGCGCGCGTGCCCGGGCGGCACTTTCCTCGACAGCAGCGCGCGGCGCTGACGGGCGCGGTCGCGAGTCACCGATTGTCGCTCTCGTCGACAACAGGGACTGAATCAACTCCGCCGACACGGATGCGCGTTGAAACTGCGCCACGGTGGTGCCCGTGATGCGGAGCGGCCCGACCAACATCAATAGGTAGTAGTTGAACTGCACCAACTGGCCCACCGTCATGCTGCCTGTCGCCACACGCTGGCCCCCGAACCACAGTACGGCCACGAGCCCAAGAGCCGGTAGGAACTCGATCAATGGCATGAAGCTCGAGCGGGTCTCGTTCATGCGCAGGGCCGCCTGGTAGGCGTGCTCCGCTTGCGAACGGACTCGCTCGCGTTCGACGCGCTCGAGTCCGAGCCCCTTGATCGCTCGGATCCCAGAGATTGCCTCTTGAATCATGCTGGCCAGCTCGCCCACGGCGCGTTGCAAGACTTGCGCGCACGGGGTCAACTGGACCGTGAACTTGCGGGCGACCAGGAATACGAGCAGCGCCGGCGTCAACGCGGCGAAGGCCAGCCAGGGGTCGACACGTACGAGTAGGCACGCCGAGCCAAGCAGCATGACGGCGTTCGAGACGGTCATCGGCACGCTGGCGAAGGGCTGTTGGATTTGCTGAAGATCCGAGGCACAGCGCGACACCAGCTGACCCGCGGGGCTGCGGGCGTGGAAGCCGAGATCGAGCCGAAGAACATGCACGAACAAGCGCGCGCGCAGGTCAGCCTCCACCCGCGCCGCGAGTGAGATGGCGAAATAGCGTCGAAATCCGGCGAAGGCGGCCTGCAGCAAGCCGATCAGCAACAGCGCGGCGATCACCGTCAGCAATTCTCGTCCGTCACGGCCCCGAATGCCGAGGTCGATTCCGCGCCGAACCAGGATCGGAGCGGTCAGCTTGGTCAAGCTCCAGGCGACGCCAGCGGAGATCCCGTAAAGTGCCGGACGAGACTGGGCGCCGAGCGCACTCAGCAACAGGCTCACACCAGAACGCGGGGCGTTGGGTGCCGCGAGACCGATGCCCAAACTGGCGGATGTCATCAGAACCGTGGTTGCGCTGCGAGCTCATTCAGAGCGACGCGTAGCGACCTTCGAAGGCGAACTCGGAGCTGGATTTGCGAGCGTTGGGTTGCTCCTTTTCGTGTAAATCGCTGGGCAAAACTTCGCGAGTTCCGGGATATCCGATGGCGATGCCGATCATCGATTCGAAGTCCTCGGCGGGCACACCGAGTGCTTCATGAACTCGGTCATGATGTATGCCGCCCATCGCGCGCGTGGACAGACCCAGCTTGTGCGCCTGCAAGGCGAGCGACTGCCAGGCCGCGCCCGTATCGAAGGCGGCCGTCCTGAGTGGCGCGAGCGTTTCGGGGTGGCGCCTTCTCGCAAACACGAAGACCAAGAGCGGGGCGCGATTGGCCCACCGTGCATTGGTCGGCAAGAGCAGTTCGCGCGCGCGCGCCAACGACTCCGGACGACTGGCGTACACGAATAGCCAGGGCTGCTGGTTATTGGCGGACGGCGCCCAGCGAGCAGCCTCGAACAAGGACTGGATTTGTGCCGCGGAAAGCGGCCGGTCAGAGAGCGCGCGACGCGACCAACGTTCGACGAATTGCGGGTCGACCGCGGCGTCCGGTGAGCGAACGGGTGAAGGCAGTGCGATGCTAGTGGCGGCGGCAGTCATCAAGGACCCTTTCTGGTGGGCTAACGAGGGAAATGACAGGCAACGGAACGGCCCGGCTCGAGCTCCCGCAGCGCGGGGATCTCTTTGCGGCAGCGCTCGCTGGCGGCGGGGCAGCGCGGGTGAAAGTGGCAGCCCGACGGCGGCGCCGTGGGCGATGGCAGCTCACCGAGTGGTGCGACGAACTCACGCCGCCGAGTCGGATCCGGAATCGGACTCGAGGCCAAGAGCGCGTAGCTGTAGTGATGCGCGGGATGCTCGAACAGCGCCTCGGCGGGCGCCACCTCTACCAAGCGACCGAGGTACATGACCCCCACGCGATCGGAGACGTGCCGCACTAGGTGCAAACCGTGGCCGATGAACAGGCAAGTGAGCCCGAGGCGCTCCCTCTGCTCGACGAACAGGTTGATGATCTGCGCCTGAACCGACAGATCGAGCGCGGACACCGCCTCGTCGGCCAAGATGAACTTCGGGCGTAGCGCGATCGCACGCGCGATGCCGATGCGTTGCCGTTGTCCGCCCGAGAACTCGTGCGCGTAGCGAGTGCGGTACGAAGGCTGCAAGCCAACCAACGCCAAGAGTTCGTCGACCTGATCCCGTAGCGCTGCTCGGTCCGGTCTATCGAAGGACAAGAGCGGCTCCGCGATCACGTCAGCGACCGTCCAACGCGGATCGATCGAGCCGTACGGGTCCTGAAAGATCATTTGCATCTCGCGCCGCACGCGCCGTCGATCGGCCCGGCCGCGCCCGAGCAGGCTGCGCCCTTCGAAGCGAATTTCGCCGCTGGTCGGTGTGGCCAGCTGGAGCAGCAATCGCCCCAAAGTGGACTTCCCGCAGCCGGATTCACCCACCAAGCCGAGCGTCTCCCCCGGTTGGATCGCGAGCGAAAAGTCGTCGACGGCGTGCACGCGGCGGCGACCCGCGAACAAGCCTCGACGGGTGTCGAAGGTCTTCGTCACGTGCAGCGCTTCGACCAGCGGCCCATTCGACACTCGCGAGTTCGAACCGCCGCCTGGCTCGTCGCGCACCACAGGCGCAATCGGTAGCCGAACCCGCTCGCTCGGCTCCGAGTCGAAGGCGTGCCAGCACGACACATCGCGCTCGAGGCCGCCAACGCGCTGCAGAGTAGGCGCCTGTTCGCGGCATCGCTCACTGGCGAGCGAGCAGCGCGGGTGGAAGCGGCAACCGTCCGGCATCTCGTCCAAACGAGGCATCGAGCCTGGGATGGCAGCGAGCCGCGTGCCTCGCCCTTGACCAGTGGGCAATACGGACGAACGCAGCAAGCCACGGGTGTACGGATGCAGGGGCCGCGCGAAGAGCTCAGTCACCGACGCTTGCTCGGCGATCCGCCCCGCGTACATCACGACCACGCGATCCGCCATCTCGGCCGCGACGCCCAGATCGTGGGTGATGAGCAGGATGGCCATACCCTCCTCGCGCTGCAGCTCCTTCAGCAGCGCCAATATCTGGGCCTGAATCGTGACATCGAGCGCCGTGGTGGGCTCATCCGCGATCAGCAAGTCGGGCTTGCACGCAAGCGCCATGGCGATCATCGCTCGCTGTCGCATCCCGCCCGATAGCTCTTCGGGGATCTGCTTCATGCGTAGGTCGGCGTCCGGGATATGGACGCGCTCGAGCAGCTTCACCGCCCGCTGCCAGGCTTCGGCGCGGCTGACTTGCTCGTGCCGCAAGATCGTCTCGACGATCTGCTCGCCGATGCTGAAAACGGGATCGAAGGCCGTCATCGGCTCTTGAAAAATCATCGCGATGCGCTGACCTCGCAGTTGATCGAGCTTGCGCCGATCCATGTCGACCAGGCCATGGCCGTCGAACACGATGTCTCCGGCCACGATCCTGCCGTGTCGGAACACCTCGAGTCGTAACAGCGACAGCGCAGTCACGGTTTTGCCGCAACCGGACTCGCCGACCAAGCACACCGTCTCACCGCGCGCGACGTCGAAAGTCGCGTCGTCGACCGCGCCCATGGGGGTCTTCACCCCTCCGAAGTCGATGGCCAGCCCGCTCACGCGCAGAAGGGGGGTCGCGACCCGCCCCGGTGACAGCCGGCGCGCCGATGGCAGGTCTATCGTAGGCAAATTCATGTCCACTCCAAGCAACTCAACGTGGCGCGCTACGCGGATCGAAGCGGCGTCGCAGGGCATCCCCCAGGAGGTTCACGGACACGACCAACGAGGTGATGGCGAGCCCCGGGAAAGTCACGGTCCACCAGGCAACGGTCAAATAGCTGCGGCCCTGGGTGAGCAAGAAGCCCCAGTCCGGCCGCTCATCGTTGACACCGAGTCCGAGGAAGCTGAGTCCCGACCCGATCAAGATCGAGCTCCCCACTCCGAGCGTCGCCAGGACCATGATTTGAACCGAACAATGCGGCAAGACGTGCCGGCGTAGAATGGAAAAATGGGAGGCACCCGCGGCCCGCGACGCCTCGATGAACGGTCGACTGCGCACCGACAGCGCCTGCCCGCGCAAAATACGGGCATAGCGCGGAATGGTCGTGATGCTGATCGCAAAGATGGTGTTGACCAAGCTCGGACCGAGCACGGTCGAGAGCGCGATCGCCAGCAAGATGTTCGGGATCGCCATCCAGACGTCGATGAAGCGCATCAATGCGGTATCCAGCCAGCCACCGGCGTAACCAGCCGTCAGTCCGATCGATACCCCGATGCTGCAACTGATCAATACCGCAAAGATCCCGATCAACACCGACTGACGCGCGCCATAGACCACCAGCGAAAACACGTCACGGCCGAACTGGTCGGTCCCAAACCAATGCGCACCGCGAGGCGCCGACAGGATGGCATCGTTATGCATGTCGGTCGGCAAATAGGGAGCGATGAGCGCCGGAAACGCCGCGCAGGCGGCCACGAACAGGAGTAGGCCCAGTGAGACTGGCACCAGCAGGTGCGCCACGCGTAGTCGACGCAGGCGGTTCGGAATCAGTGGCTCTCGGCGGACGCGGCGCGGCGTGCGTTCAGTGGCCGAAAAGCCGCTGAGCGAGGGGGCGCTGGACGATTGGAGCACGGGATTCTCGAAAATCATGTCTGGCACGGCGCGCGGCGAGGCGCCCACGAGCTGATCGACAGCAGACTTCATCGCGTTCCTTTCGAGGTCACGAGGCGTGTACGTGGATCGATCAAAGTGTACGAAAGATCGACGAGTAGGTTGACCACGACATACGCGACCGAAGAGATCAAGATCGCACCTTGCACGACCGGCACGTCCTTTTGAGCGATGGCCTCGACCGTGGTACGACCGATCCCTTGGCGTGCAAACAGCGTCTCGACGATCACCGCGTTGGACAGCGACTCACCAACCAGCACCCCCAGCAAGGTAATCGTCGGGGTGATGGCGTTCCGCAGAACGTGCACGTAGAAGATCCGTCGTTCACCTAAGCCCTTGGCGCGCAGGGTCGTGACGTATGGTTCGTGCAGGCCCTCGAGCATGCCGTCGCGCACCATGCGCTGCAGTGGCACGCTGAGCCAGATCCCCAAGGTAGCGACGGGCAATACCAATGGCAAAATTCCGCCATTGCCAATCACGGGCAACCAGCCGAGATGCACGGAAAACAGCAAAATCATCAGCATTCCAAGCCAAAACGAGGGCATCGAATGCACGAACAGCGACAACGATTGAATCGCCTGATCCAGCCAGCGACCGCGATACAAGACCGACAGCACGCCGAGCGCAACGCCGAGCAAGACAGCGACTGAGCATGCCGAAAAGGTCAGCGCCAGCGTCGAAGGCAGTTGAGCCGCCAGGCGCTGCACCACCGGCTCTCGCGTCACGAAAGAGCTGCCGAGGTCGCCGTGGACCACCCCGTTCAAGTAGGAACGATACTGCTCGCTCAGGGGACGATCCGTGCCGAGCTTCACCCGCAGGTGGTGGACGGTGTCTGGACTGGCATCATCCCCGGCGATCAACGTCGCCGCGTCCCCGGGCAACCAATTGAGCACCAGGAAGATCAATGTCACCGCCCCGAAGATGACGCCCAACGAGACCAGAAACCGTTCCACCATACGACGCAGCATGATTGAATCGACGCCTACTGAAGCCAGGTATCGTTGAACACGGGGAACCCGTGCACGTCGATCTTGAGCCCCTGCACCCTGTTTGCGGCAGCCACCGAATAGCTCAAGACATAGGTCGGAATCGAGTAGGTCTTCTCGATGATCAGCCGCTGAGCTTGGTCATAAAGTTTCACGCGGTCCTCCGTTCGCAAGGCCTCCGACCCGGCCACGAGCAGGCGACTCAGCTCGGGGTCCGCGCCCTTGAAGGTAGCCAACAGCGACGGCTTGTCCGGCGCGTAGATGCGACGGAGGACATCCGGGTCCGGGGCAAATAGACTACCGGCAACCAGGTCGAAGTCTCCGGAGCCAGCCTTCTCCAAGTATGAACCGGTCGGTTCGTTGTCGACGCGCAGCTCGAAGCCCGTATCGTGCAATTGACGACGGAAGATCGTGATCAGATCGAGGCGCTTCTCCCGATTGCCTTGGGTGTCTAGGAACGAAATCGTGAGGCGCTTGCCATCCTTGACTCGAATGCCGTCGGCGCCAACCTTCCAGCCCAGCTCGTCGAGGGTGCGATTCGCGGCCGCCCGGTCTGGCTTCCACGAGCCTTCCAGGGACTTGTCGTAGCCGAGAATCGAGGGGGACAAGGGAGCCCAAGCGCGCGTGGTAGTACCGAGGTAGATGGTTTTGACCGCGGCTTCGATGTCCAAGGACAGCTTGAACGCCTCACGGACGCGCGCGTCCTGCCAAGGCGCACGAAGGATGTTCAGATACAAGGAATAGTTGTGGTTGAGCAGCTCGCGCTCGACCAGGCGGAACTTCTGCGACGCACGCAGCTGAACCAAGTTCTGCGGAGGGATCAGATCGACTGCGCCCGCCTGACCATTCTCCAGCACGGCCACGCGCGTGGCTTCCGCGGGCACGTTCTTGAACGTCAAGCGCTCGAGCCAAGCGGCGCCCCCGTGCTCCGCACCGGCGGGCCCCCAGCGATAGTCCGGGTTTCGCTCGAGGGCGATTTCCGTGCCCGGCGTGACTGACTTGAATTTGAAGGGCCCGCTGCCGACCGGCTGCAGTCGAAACCCCTCTCCCAACTTCTCGGCCGCTGTCGGCGATACGATACCTAAGCTGGGCTTGGAAAGATTCGCCAGAAACGCAGAATATGGCCGAGAAAACTGCACCTGAACGGTGAAGTCGTCGATCACCTTCGCTGACTCGTAGCTGCCGATATCGGACCGCCCATAGAATGCGTTCTTCGGCTCCTTGATGCGGTCGAGATTGTATTTGACCGCAGCCGCGTCGAAGCGGGTCCCGTCGTGAAATTTTACGTCGTCGCGCAGATGAAACGTATAGCTGAGACCGTCAGCTGAGATCTCCCAGCTCTTGGCCAGCCAGGGACCGAACTGATGCCCCGGCAACAGCACCACGAGACTGTCGAAGAGCGAACGAATGATGCGCGCGTGCGGCGCGAAGGCAGAATTGTGCGGGTCGAGCGCGAACTGCGTGTTCGCTGCGCCATCGAAGCCGAACACCAGTTCCCCAGCGACCTGCGGTTGATTCTTCAGCGGACCCGCGGACTCCCGCGCGCTCAGCTCACCGCTATGCTTGCCACAAGCTGCCAACTCCAGCGACAGGACGAGAGCCAAGAGAACTGCGCGTATCTCGAATCGCATCTTGGATTGTGTTTACCCGCGGCCTGCCTCAGAGTCTATTAAAATAGACAACCGGCAATTTGGCTTAGTGCAAGAGTGCGGCTTCCAAGCCAGCCCACGGGACTACGTCCACTTAACAAGACATTCGTCCTTGACACGGGATTGCAGCGCTCGGCATACTCGCCCGAGTTCTTGCTGCGACATCATGCGCGGCGCTCGAATCGAGCGACCAGCGGCGGAAACCGACAGGAAGCGAGCATGGCTGAATTGGAGGCAGTTGAAGTAGACGAGTTCTCCGGGCAAGTAAGCTCGGAGAGACCGGAGCGAGACAGCACGAACCCTTCGTTCATCGCGATCTCGCTCGATCCCGGAGTGCGTTCTTCCCGCCTCAAGTTGGAGTGGCTGGTGTTCGCGGGCTCGCTGGCGCTGCATTTCGCGCTGTACCTGAGAGTTCACAACGACATGACACCTCAGGTGACTCGTTTCGTGACCTCGCAAGTCGACGTCGAGCTCGCTCCGCCGCCCGTGATCGAGGAGCCGAAGGTCAAGGAGCCCGAGCCACCGCCGGCGCCGCCGCCATCGGCAGACAAGCCGATCCCTCGAGTGCAAAGCCAAGCTCCCGTCGCTCAGGCGGCAGTCGCGCAGCCAGACAACAGCGGACTTCCCTCGAGCGATGAAGGGCTGCTCGAGGCAACGCCGCCTGGCACCGGGACACCCGGTCCTGTTCAGGAACCGCCGCCACCCACGCCACCACCACCTCCTCCGCCGCCGCCTCCCCCCCCCGCACCGCTCATTCAGGCGAAAGTCGGGGCAGACTTCGCGCGCAAACCTGGACTCGAGTACCCGCGCCTCGCCCGACGTGAGGAGTGGGAGGGCACCGTCATCCTTCGCGCCCAAGTCCTACCGAATGGCCATGTGGGCACCGTCTCGGTTCAGAAGAGCTCGGGTCACTCGGTGCTGGATGACGCTGCAGTGTCCGCCGCGAAGACCTGGTCCTTCGTACCGGCAACCCAGGGAGGCAACCCGGTCGCTGGAGCCGTGACCTTCCCCGTTCAATTCAAACTCCAATAAACCGCGGAGCCAACCTCACCATGTCAGATGCTGTTACCCTATCTATCGTCAAAGCTACGTTCATCCTGCTGATCGCCGCGTCCGCCCTCACTTGGGCAATCGTGATCGTGAAGGCGTTGCAGAATTGGCGCCTCAGCCGCCAAACCCAGGGCTTCTACCGTTCATTCGAGAAGACCAGTGGTCTGCCCGCCGCTGACGAGCTCGCCAAGTACGCAGGTCCCGTGGCGCGCTTGGCGCAAGCGGGCCTCGACTCGTGGCAGACCAGCGGTAGGGACACGGACGGCACCTCCGTCGAGCTGACCATTCGTCGGGATTTACTCGAGCGTCGTCTGGTTCAACAACTCCAACGCGAGAAGAAGGGCGTGGAAATCGGGCTACCGGTGCTCGCCAGCATCGGCTCGACCTCCCCGTTCGTCGGCTTGTTCGGCACCGTACTCGGCATCATTCACGCGCTGCAGCGCATCGGCAGCTCCGGCTCGGCGAGCCTCGAGGTCGTCGCAGGTCCGATCGGCGAGGCGCTGGAGGCCACTGCCGTCGGCATCGCGGTCGCCGTCCCGGCGCTGATTGCCTACAACTTCTTTCTGCGTCGCCTCAAATCCCTGGTTGGGGATCTGGAGGACTTCAGCAACACCTTCATCGGTCACGCGGTGCGGAGTTTCATCCGCGTTGCACCGGAATCGAGACGTCGGAGTGACCCGAGCTTGGCCATCGGTCAGGAAGCGAGCGCCTGATGGCAATGAGTTTGGGCGACAGTGACGAGGTAGTCAGCGAGATCAACGTCACACCGTTGGTGGACGTCATGCTCGTGCTGCTGGTCGTATTCATCGTCACAGCACCCCTTTTGACCAACGCCATCAAGGTACAGCTGCCGCAGACCTCCACGCGCGCGCCGACCGAACCCAAGCCGGCCGTGACCGTGAGCGTCGACGCAAAAGGCAAGGTTTACGTGGACAAGACGGAGGTCTCGCTGACCACCCTGGAGCCGCTGCTCAAGGGCCGCCGCGCGGTAGCCCCCGACCTAGTCGTTCACCTGAGCGCTGACGAAGCCAGCAACTACGGCATCGTTGCCAAGACCATGTCCGCCATCGACCGCGCAGGCATCACCAAACTGTCGGTGCTGACGATCAACTGACGCCAGGAGCTCCGCAATGACTCGAATACACAACGACCTC